>CAXTUS010000088.1:11822-13982 GCA_964247475.1 uncultured Acidobacteriaceae bacterium
GAATAGAGCGAGACGTAAGGATGCAGCAGGAACGGAACGTTGTACTTGGTCACGTCCATGTCGCGCGCGTAGATCTCAGTCGCCCATGGCATGTCGGGCTTGTCGAGCTTTTCGACCTGGGGACGGTCGGGATTGTGCACGAAGCCGCCATCGGGCCCGCGGTAGCTGATGCCGAGAATTTCGCCCAGTGGCTTCGAGTTGGCAAACTCAACGACCGAGAAGTCGAACTCGCGGCGGCAGACAAAGTCGATCGCCGAGCACTCGTTCAGCGCGCGCTCGGGGTCAGTCGTCACCGGCGGTCCTACAAAGGCGATCCTGATCGAAGGATTGGCGGCCTTGATCGCCTGGGCAAGGCCATGATCTCCAGACCAGCCGACGGTCGAGGTGAAGAGCACGAGGAACTCGTAACCCTTGGCGATTTCGATGGTTTCATCTGCCGAAACGTGATGCGGCGGAGCATCGAGAAGGCGTGAGCCTTCGAGCATTCCGGCCGGATAGGTGAGCCACACGGGATACCAGTACGACTCGATCTCACGGACAGCGGGCCAGCGGGAGCTTGCGCCGCCATCGAACTTCTCAAACGAGGGTGGATTCAGGAGTAGCGTCTTCAGGGGTTTCGTCATGATGATCGTCCGATTTTACCATTCGTGGTGCAGTCGTGGCCGGGCAGGTCACTGCTTCGGCAGGTTGCGCGGCGGCGTTCGCCACGGGTTTTGGGAAGCTCACAGGAGGTGATATTTAGACGTTTCAAATGTGGAATGAGATTGGGCTTGCTCCGGATAAGAAGGATGCTCGAGGAAGCTGGGATCATCCACGAAGCAGGGATCATCCCCGGAGCTGGGATCACCCCCAGCGCTGGGATCATCCCCAGAGCAGGGATCATCCCCAGAGCAGGAACGTAAAGCGCAGGCGGAGGTCATGGGTGAGGCGCGGCGGTTGCCCGCTGCCCCGCAAGGCGCTCAAGCCACGGCTCGAGCTGCCCGGTCTGCCGCAGGAGGTTGATCTCGGCCTGGCGCAGCTGAAAGCGCGCATCGATCACAGCCAGGTATTTTTCTCGCTCCGCGAGCCGCGAGTTCTCCTCATCCTTGGGGGTCATCGGCGGCGCACCACTGCCCGCGCCAGTCGCCGGGGCGTTCAGCTGCGCTGTCAGCGCATCCAGCTGCTGCTGGGCAAGCTGCTGATCGAGCTCGGCGACCTCCGCACGCGCGCGTAGAAGCTGCATGCTGTGACGCAGCTTGAACTGCCCGTCGAGCGCTGCCTGCTGCGCGTTGTCGGCCTCGGCGCGCGCATGCTCGGCGTCGGCGAGCGACTCCCGCGCCTTCGCCTGGTGCACCTTGTCGTAGAAGGGGAGCGTGATCTGGACCGCGAAGACGCCCTCATTGGCTCCGATGTTGATGCCCTGGTTGAAGCTTTGCAGCTGTTTGAAGGAGTTGGTGAAGGTGGCGTAGCGGTTGTACTGGATGATGAGCGACAGCTGCGGCCGGTAGAGGTATCGCGAGTCCCCGATCGCCACCTGCTGTTTGGCCTCGGCGGTCGCATAAGCGGAGGCCACGCCTGGAGTGGCGGGCAGCCCGGTTGAGCGCGCCGGCAGCGCGTCGCCTGAAGGCAGGGCAGGGAAGCCGGCGTCGGCCTTCAGCGAGGCGAGCGGCTCAAGCCCCATCAGCCGTGCGAGATGGTCCCTGTCCCTTGCCGTGTCGTCTTCGGCGTTCAGGCGTGAGACCCGGAACCGCGCCGCGGCAAGCCTGGCTTCGGTCAGGTTGATCGCGGTATCGCGGCCCGCATCGAAGCGATCCTGGACGATCTGGACCAGGTGCGCTGCGGACTGATTCTGCTCGATGAGCACGGCCTCGCGCTGCTGGTCATGTTCGAGCGCGAGGTAGGTCAGCGTCGCGTCTTCGGCCACTCCCTGCCGTGCATCAGCCAGGGCGAGATCGGCGGCCGAAAGCCCGAACCGTCCTGACCGGATGTAGGACCGCTGCGATGCGCCGTAGATCATCGACTGGGCGTTGAAGGCAAAGAGCGTCGGCGGGTTGGGGCTATAGCCGTACGAGTTGCCGATGCCGGCGCCGGCTGTCACTGCAGGCACATAAACATCGCGCGACTCTGCGAGCGCGGCCCGCGCTTTCCCAACATCCGCCTGCGCCATGCGAACCTTAGGGC
>CAXTUS010000089.1:0-13828 GCA_964247475.1 uncultured Acidobacteriaceae bacterium
ACTCTAGGAGGTATGTTTCTCTTTCTTGAGCTTGCTGCGTGGGCTGTTGCGCTGAGCTGGTTGTCGCGCAGCTTCGCGGCGTATGTGGGGCTGCCATCGGTGCCCAATCTGCTGCAGGCGCAGGCGTATGACCTCGAGCCGGGGGCGAGCCTGACCGTGATTGTGCCGGCGCGGAATGAAGAGGCAGGTGTTCGGCAATGCCTTGAATCTTTGCTGGCGCAGGACCACGCCAATCTGCGGGTGATTGCAGTAAATGACCGCAGCAATGACCGGACGGGTGAGTTGATGGATGAGCTTGGGGCCGCTCATCCTGACAAGCTTGAGGTGCTGCATGTGAAGGAGCTGCCGGCGGAGTGGCTGGGCAAGACGCATGCCATGGCATCAGCGGCTAGTGGAGTAACGAGTGAATACGTGCTGTTTACGGATGCGGACGTGATCTTCGCACCGAGCGCGTTGCGGCTTGCGTTGGCGAACGCTGTGGCAACGGGTGCGGATCACCTGGTGCTGTTGCCGACAACAATCATCCGTCGGTGGGATGAGGCGGCGCTGCTTAGCTTCTTCTCGATCTTCGGTTTATGGTCGGCGCGGCCGTGGAAGGTGAGTGATCCAAAGGCCAAGCGGGATGCGCTGGGGATCGGCGCGTTCAACATGCTGCGACGCGACGCGTATGAGCAGGTGGGCGGATATGAGGCGCTGCGCATGGAGATCGTTGAGGACCTCGGGATGGCGCGAAGGATCAAGCGGACCGGACTGAAGCAGAGAGTGGCAACCGGCCGTGGGCTTGTGTCGCTGCACTGGGCCGCGGGTGTGCCAGGGCTAATTAGCGTGCTGACGAAGAACATCTTTGCAGCGGTGAACTTCTATGTGGTGCTGCTGCTGGGCGGTTGCGTGTGGCTGACGGTATTCTGCATTCTGCCATTTTTCGGATTTCTGATCCCGCCTTTTACGGTGCCGTGCACGGTGACACTGGTGTCGATTGCGTGGGGTTACCAGCTGATGGGGAAGACATCAGGTCTCTCTTACTGGAACGCTTTGCTGGCGCCTTTTGCAGCGGCGGTCTTTGTGTTCACACTGCTGCGATCGATGGTGACGACGTTGTGGCAGGGCGGCGTGACCTGGCGAGGAACGTTTTATCCGCTGGCTACGCTCAAGAAGTATCGATCTTCTTTGCTCTAGCTAGGCTCCTTGTGGGGAGGAGCGGTTAGCTGAGACAAACGTTTGTTTAGCCGCTGCGACAAGCCTGTGAGCTTGACAGCTCAAGGTGCCGTGCCGCCTAATCTTGGAGCCTGCATGGTGTCTTCTAAAGTTTTGAAGAGAAGGGAAGTCTTGCGTGTTCAAACAACTTGGATTTGCTTGCCTCATGTTTGCTTCGGCGTTCTTGCCGCCCGGGATGACCGCGCAAGGACGCGGAACGGCGGATGTCTGGCTGACGACGGCCAGTAAAACTTCGCTGTTCAAGAAGCAGCCAGATGGATTGAGATTCGGCAAGCAGCCGAGCGGGATCACGACAATCGATGTCGATGACAAGACGCGATTTCAGCAGATGGATGGGTTCGGGTTTGCGCTGACGGGCGGGAGCGCGGAGTTGTTGATGAAGATGGATGCGAGCGCTCGTGCGGCAATCCTCAAGGAACTTTTCAGTACGGGAGGCGAAGGCCTTGGCGTGAGCTATCTGCGGGTGAGTATCGGGGCATCCGATATGAATGAGCGGGTGTTTACCTACGACGACCTTGCACCGGGTGAGAAGGATCTGCAGCTTGCCAGGTTTGATCTCGGGCCCGACAAGTCGGATGTGGTGCCAGTGCTCCAAGAGATCTTGAAGCTTGATCCCAGGATCAAGATCCTGGCGAGCCCGTGGACACCGCCTTCGTGGATGAAGACAAATGAGAACCCGAAGGGCGGAAGCCTGAAGCCGGAGTTCTACCCGGTTTATGCGCAATATTTCGTCAGGTATATCAAGGCGATGGCGGCAGAGGGCATCCCGATCGATGCGTTGACGGCGCAGAACGAGCCTCTCAACCCAAAGAATACGCCGAGCCTGGTGATGACCGCAAAAGAGGAGGGCAACTTCATCGCGGACGCGCTTGGCCCGGCGCTTGCGACCGCGGGGCTCAAGACGAAGATCATTCTTTATGACCACAACTGTGACCGTCCGGACTATCCACTCGATATCCTCGCGGATGCTCGTGCAAGCAAATATGTAACCGGATCAGGTTTTCATCTTTACGAGGGTGAAGTGGATGCTATGTCCAAGGTGCATGACGCGCATCCGGACAAGGATCTTTACTTCACCGAACAAATGATCGTGCAGAAGGAGAACGAGACTCCGTTCAGGATCCACGAGTCGGTGAACCGGACGGTGATCGGAGCGACGCGCAACTGGAGCCGCAACGTTTTACTTTGGAATCTTGCGGCTGATCCGAGCTACGGTCCGCATACGAACGATGGTGGCTGCCCGGTGTGCCAGGGTGCAATCACGATTGATGGAAACGACGTCTCGCGCAACCTTGCGTATTACACGATGGCTCATGCTTCAAGGTTTGTCCGTCCGGGTTCTGTGCGGATTGGCTCGAACGATGGTGCGGCGGATGGCCTGCCCAATGTAGCGTTTGAAACGCCGGAGCATGAGAAAGTTCTGATCGTCGCGAATGCAGCTGCGGACGGCAAGAGCTTCAGTGTGCGGTACCGTGGCAGGAGCTTCGCGGCGAAGCTGGGCGCCGGAGATGTAGCAACTTACGTGTGGCGGTAGGATGCCTCATAGGGTGAGACAGAAACGGTCGACGCCTTGGCACTTGTCTCCAGCTAGGGCGTAACGGTGAAGGTTGAGTGCTGAGTAGCGTTCGCGTCGTTGCCGGTCCAAAGATCGAAGTCTGCGGGTTCGATCGACCAGCGATGGGTGGCGGGGCTCCAGAAGCCAAGTGCGGCAGTGTCGAGGGTAAGAGTGACGGGAACGGTCGCGTTGGCTTTGACGTTGACACGTTGAAAGGCCTTGAGCTCGCGGACGGGACGCGAGGCGCTGCCTGAGCGCTGGTGGGTGTAGAGCTGGACGACCTCGTCGCCGTCGACAGTTCCTGCATTTGTGACATCTACGGTAACTTGAATTTTTCCACCAACCTTGACTGTTACAGTTGACAGCTTCGGTTCACCGAGGCTGAACTTCGTGTAGCTGAGACCGTATCCGAAGGGGTAAAGCGGCGCACTTGAGCCATCCCAGTAGCGGTCGTTGGGAGTCTCTGGGATCTGCGATAGATTGTGGGCATAGAAGACGGGAAGCTGGCCGACATCGTGCGGCCAGGAGAGAGGCAGCTTGCCGCCGGGGTTAACGTCGCCGGCGAGGACTGCGGCAATCGCGTTTCCGCCTTCTGTGCCCGGGTACCAGGCGTCGAGGATCGCAGGGACGTGCTGCGACGCCCAGGTGATGTTGAGCGGGCGGGCGTTGAGGAGGACGAGGACAACTGGCTTGCCAGTGGCCACTGCGGCTTCGAGGAGCTGCTGCTGCCTGCCGGGCAGATCAAGGCTCTGACGCGAGGCGCGTTCGCCGCTCATGCTTTGCAATTCGCCGAGAACAAGGACGGCCACGTCTGACTGTTTGATTAGGTTGAGGGCGTGATTGAATTCGGTTTCCCGCTGCTGCTCTGTGGTGAGCTTTGGCTTTGGGCTTGAGAACTGGGGATCGAAGATGGATGGCTGCACGCGTTCAATTTCGAGCCCTGTGGTGTATGTAACAGTGTTGGTCCCGAAGCGCTTGCGCATGCCTTCAAGGACGGTGACCGAGTCTTCGGGATGGCCGGCGAGGCTCCAGGAACCCATGATGTCGGCCTTCGAATCGGCGAGCGGGCCAATAAGGGCGATGGACTTTGCAGTCTTCGCCAGGGGAAGCAGGTTGCCCTCGTTGCGCAAAAGGACAGCGCTGCGTGTGCCGGCGGCTTTGGCAGCTTCGCGTTGCTCCTGATTGACCATGAGAGAGGGAGTCTTTGCGAGGTCGGCATAGGGATGTTCAAAGAGGCCGAGGTTCCACTTCGCGAGCAGGATGTCGTGTACTGCGTTGTCGATCTCGGGCTGTTTGACAGCGCCTGATCTGAGGGCTGCGGGCAGGGCGTCGCGGAAGGTGGTGCTGGTCATCTCCATGTCAACGCCTGCGTTGACAGCGCGTGCGGCCGCGTCTGCTGCGTCCTTTGAGAAGCCGTGAGTCGTGAGACTTCTGACGGACTCCCAGTCGCTGACGGTGAATCCTTTAAAGCCCCACTGCTCACGCAGAACGTCGTGCAGGAGGAAGCGGTTGCCGGTGGCTGGGATTCCGTTGAGATCCATGTAGGCGCTCATAAGCGAGCCTGCGCCAGCGGCGAGGGCGGCGTGGAAGGGCGGCAGATAGACGTTCCAGAGCTGCTCGTCCGAGATGTTCGATTCTTCATAGTCCCGCCCGCCGACCGCTGCGCCATAGCCTGCAAAGTGCTTGACGCAGGCAAGGATGCGATCGGGGGCGCCGGGTGTTGCGCCCTGGAAGCCGTGCACCTGGGCGGCGGCCATGGCGGAGCCGAGAAAGGGATCTTCGCCGGCGCCTTCCATGATGCGTCCCCAGCGTGGGTCGCGCGCGATGTCTACCATGGGGGCGAAGGTCCAGCGGACCCCGGCGGCGCTGGCTTCGCGAGCGGCCATGGTCTGAGCCTTCTCCGCGACCCCGGGGTCCCAGCTTGCCGCCATAGCAATGGGGACGGGATAGATGGTGCGGAAGCCGTGAATGACGTCAAAGCCAAAGAGCAACGGGATGTGCAGACGGCTCTGATCGACGGCGATGTGCTGGAGGCGGTTGATCTCGGCGGCGTTGGTGATGAAGAGGAAGGAGCCAAGGCCGTTCTTGGCGAGGACGTCAGGCGCGATGTCGGAGGGCTGGTTGAGCGGAACCTGGCTCATCTGCGAGATCTTCTCTTCGAGCGTCATCTGCTTGAGCAGGTTGGCGACGAAAGCTTCGGCCTTGAGATCGCGGGGCGATGTCGCAGCGACCGGCGCTGTTACATTCTGTGCGGCGGCGAGTGACAGGGACGGGGCAAATGAGATCAGCAGGAGCGCGACGCGTGCGGAGGGAAGTGTGAAGGCGTGAGGGATGCGGATGTGCATTCTGCTTGGCTCCGGCTTGCTTCGAAGGGTGTCGGTTCCGTGAGGTTTACAAAGTTTGAAGGTGGTCACTGAGAAGTGCTGGTAGTATAGGCAGGACCATCTTAGACAAGCGTTTGTCTTCTGTCTATTCTGCGGATTCGCAGGTTTGATCCAAGACCGCACCAGGTTCCTGCGAGGATCGTGTAAGAGGGTTGATGGAACCTTGATAAGCTGAGGCGATCAGTTTACCTAGAACGTGTGAGTGGAATCGATCTTCATGCGAAAAAAAGTTGTGTCGATTGGGAAGGGACAGGGCCGGGTGAGTCTGAAGTTTCTGGCGGATCGCCTGGGACTTAGCCCGTCGACGATCTCGTACGTGCTGAACAATACGCCGGGACGTTCGATCCCCGAGGCAACGCGGGAGCGGATCCGGCAGGCTGCGGCAGAGTTCAACTACCAGCCGAGCATGATTGCACGAACGCTGCAGGGCAAGCCGATGCAGACGATCGGGATCCTGCTGCCGGAGCTTGGCGAAGGCTACCACTCGCAGGTGCTGTCGGGAATTGGCGACCTGTTGATGGAGCGCGGCTATTTCTATTTCACGGTGCACCATCGCCATCGCTCAGAGCTCATTCGCGAGTATCCGCAGATGTTGTATGCGCGTGGGGTGGACGGCATCCTGGCAATTGATACCCATCTCGAGGAGCCTTCGACGATCCCGACGGTTCTGATTGCAGGCGAGACCAAGCTGGCGGGCGTGACCAATGTGGTGCTTGACCATGAGCAGGCGGCGCGGCTTGCGTTGAAGCACCTGTATGACTTCGGCCACCGGAAGATCGTTTACATGAAGGGGCAGTCGGTGAGTACCGACTCCGAGCTGCGCTGGGCGGCCACGATGCGATTCGCGCAGGAGCTTGGATTGCGGGTGGATGAAAGCCTGGTTGTCGAACTGGCGCTTGATTCAACGTCGCCTGAGATCAGCTATCCCGGCATCCATCGACTGGTGGAGCGGCATGCGGACTTCAGTGCGGTGCTGTGTTTCAACGATGTATCGGCGATGGGTACGATCCGGGCGCTCCATGATCTTGGGCGGAGGGTGCCCGATGATGTGTCAGTGCTGGGATTCGATGATATCCAGTCGGCCTCGTTCCAGGTGCCAAGCCTGAGTACGATCCGCCAGCCGTTGAAGCGGATGGGGAGCGAAGGGGCAGAGGCGCTGTTGTGCAAGCTGGCGCAGATCGAGGTGCCTTCGATCATTCGCGTGGCGCCGGAGCTGATTGTGCGTGAGTCGACCTCGCCGCTGCGGCGTCGCCCTGCCTACTGAGCTTACTTTGAGAGGGTGAGCTTGCCTTCCTGTTTCAGCTTGAAGAAGTGGTTGGGTTCAATGTTGGTGAAGACCTGTTGCGCGCCGCCCTGCCAGATGACTTCGAGCTTGTCGATTTTGCTGGCGCGGCCGATGCCGAAGTGGAGGGGCAGCTCGCTTTCTGAAAGGTAGCTGCCGCCGCTGCGGACCTCCGCCATCTGGGTCGTCTGACCGGTGGTGATCTTGACGCGTGCGTTCAGGGCGAGGCGGTTCTTTGGCGCGCCTTCAAGGGCGATGCTGATCCAGTGGTTCCTGGGGTCGGGTTTGGTTTCGAGGATCATGGGGCGGCCGGCAAGGTTTTCTACGACGATGTCGAGGACGCCGCGGTGGAAGAGGTCTCCGACTGCGAGGCCGCGCGAGACCTGCGGAAAGCGGGCCGCGGCGCCGGTGTCTGCGCTGGCCTCGACGAAGCTGCCATTGTGCTGGTTGAGGTAGACGAGCTTGGGCTCACGGTAGGAGGTGCCTGCAGCTCCGTTGTCTACCTGCGGGTAGACGTGGCCGTTGACCAGGATGAGGTCCTGCCAGCCGGAGTTGTTGAGGTCGACGAAGGCGTCTCCCCAGCCGACATAAGGGACGCTGGGGCGGGCGATGCCGGCGGCGTGTGAGACGTCGGTGAAGCTCGGGCTGCTGCCCGCATTGGTGTCATTGCGATAGAGCGTGGCGTACTCGTCGCTGAAGTGGGAGATGAGGATGCTGAGGCGGCCGGTGTTGAGGTAGTCGCCGAGGGCTACGCCCATGTTCGCCTGCTCGACGCCTTCTTCGCTGACGGCGACGCCGGCGTCAAGGGCGACCTCTTTGAAGTGGCCGGCGGCGTCCTGGTGGTAGAGGTAGTTGGGCTCGCCGTCGTTGGCGACGAAGAGCTCGAGCTTGCCGTCATTGTCGAGGTCGGACCAGATGGCGGTGAGGCCGAAAAAGTGGTTCGGGTCGTCGACGCCCATGGCCTTGGCGACCTCGGTGAAGGTGCCGTCGCCGTTGTTGTGGAAGAGGGTGTCGGGAGAACCCTTGAGGCCGCGCGGACCGCACTGGACGGCGATTTCGTGATACTGACAGGTCTTCTTTGATCCGAATAGAGGCAGGTCGGTGAGTCTGAAATCGACGTAATGCGGGATGAAGAGGTCGGAGTTGCCATCGTTGTCGTAGTCGCCGAAGGTGATGCCGGTGGCCCACCCCTTGTCCTGGTCGAGGCCGGATGGCTTGGTGACGTTGGTAAAGGTGCCGTCGCCGTTGTTGCGGTAGAGGACGACCCCGCCGAAGCAGCTGACGGCGAGGTCGGGACGGCCGTCGTTGTTGAAGTCGCCGACGGCCGCGCCCATGGCCCAACAGGGAAAGCCGACACCTGCCTTGTCGGTGACGTCGGTGAAGGTGCCGTCGCGGTTGTTGTGGAAGAGGGCGCTCTTCGCCTGCTTGCCGGCGAGCGCCATGGCAACGCTCGGAGCGTTGGTGAAGTAGATATCGGCGTAGCCGTCTCCGTCGTAGTCGATCAGGGCAACGCCGGCGCTCATGGATTCGACGATGTAGCGTTGATCGGAGCTTGAGAGGTGTTCGAAGGTGATGCCGGTGGAGGCGGTGATGTCGATGAGCTGGGGAGCTTTGGGCGTGCCTTGAGCCTGGAGCGTGGCGGCGCTGAGGAGGGCAGAGAGGAGGAGGCGACGCATGCTTAGTTCACCGGCGATTTCTGAGTTTCAGGAGAAGCTTCCTGCCCGGGGCCTGCGATACGCAGCTGCTGATAGAGCTTCTGTAGCTTTTCGCGCTCCTCTTTGTAGCGCTTGTAGAGATCGAGCTCGCGCTTCACATCGTCCGGGCGGTTGAGCTTGCGGTAGACGGCGCTCAGGCGGAAGTGCGCAAGGGCGTTCGTGGGATCTGCGGCTTCGACTTTCTCAAGCAGGGGCAGGGCTTCGGCCGGCTTCGCCTGCTGGATGTAGACGTTGGCGAGGCCGATGGCGGCGTCTGTCGATGACGGCTGGAGCTTGAGGGCGTGCTGGTAGCATTCGGCTGCGGCGTCGAGCTGGCCGTCTTCGACCTGGACGTCGGCCATGCGGGTGAGGGCCTTGGTGTCACCTGGGCTGGTCGCAACGGCAAGCCTGTACTGCTGGCGGGACTCTTCGCGCAGGCGCTGGTCGTCAGAGGCGTGGAGAGCTTCGGCGAGCTCAAAGTGGATGCCGGGGAGATTCGGGTCGAGGGTGAGCGCCTGGCGCAGATTGGCGATGGTGGCGGGCAGGTTGCGGTCGCGCTGGAGCTCGTGTGCGATGGCCTGGTGGGTCTGCGCGGAGGCGGGCGCGGAGAGGCCTAGCTCGAGCAGGGCGGCGGTCGCCATCTGGGTATGGATGCGGTAGGAGGTGTAGAGCAGGCCGGGGTCCGTAGGCTCGAGCTTCAGCAGGTCGGCGATCGTGTCGTAAGCCTTGTCGAGGTCGTCGGTGGCGGCATAGCTCTCGATCAGCTCACGGCCGATGTTGGCCTTGAGCTTCGGGTCGGACGGGTCGAGGTGAGGAAAGGTGGCTTCGAGGTCAGCGCGCGCGGCCTGCTCTTCGCCGGTGCGGCGTTCAGCGGTGCCCAGCAGGGCGCGAATCTTGTAGAGCTCGGGCTTGGCTGCGACGGCGGCACGGAGATTGGGTATGGCCTCGGCGTAGAGATTCTCGAAGAAGAGCAGGACGCCAAGGTTGGCGCGGACCTCGGTGTTCCGGGGCTCGAGGGCGAGGACGGCGCGGAGCTCGGGGATCGCCTTCGCGGGCTGGTGCTGGGCGAGGAACTGCTGGGCCAGGCGGGCGTGTGCGGCTGCTTCGGCATTCGGGGCCTGCGCGGAAGATGCGAGCGGGGTTAGAAGCGCAAGGGCGGAGAGGAGGATGAAGCGCATAGGTGGATGAAACCGATCTTCCAAGGACATTCTTGCTTAAATCAGAACGGACGGCCAAGGGAGCCGTCCGTTCTGATTTCCGCGGTTAGAGGTTAGAACTCGAGGCGGACGCCGGCCTGCAGGTTGCGCCCACCTACTTTGACGGTGGTGATCTGCGGACCGCCGACTCCATTGACGTCGAACGAGTTGCCAACAGCGGTTGGCGTGGTGAGACCGCCGTTGGGCTGCCCGAAGCTGGCGTGGTTGAAGGCGTTGGTGGCATCGAGACGAAGCTGCAGCTTCACGTTCTCATAGATGTCGAACCGCTTGCCGGCTGAGATGTTGACCAGTTCAAGACCTGGACCGTACACGGAGTTTCTCCTGACGTTGCCGAAGGTTCCGTCCGCGGGCAGGGTGAAGGCCGCCGCGTTGTACCAGTTCTGGATGCCGCGTCCGCCAGGTACCGAAAGCGGTGCACCGGAGTAGTTGGGAAAGGGGCTGACGGTTGAACCAGGCTCCGCGAAGGTATTGGCGTTGTTGGCCGTGATCGTGAACGGATTGCCGCTGGTGAACTGCATGGTGCTTGAGACCTGGTAGCCGCCGAGTGCAAGGTCTACGAGGTGGTTGTGGTTGAGGAACATGCGGCCCTGACCAAAGGGGAGCTCATAGACGACGCTGCCCTTGAACGCGTTGCGGATATCGAAGTTAGAGTTGCTGTAGTTTGACGGCGCGTCGGCGTACTGGCGGGTCTGCGGGCCCTCGCGGCTGCCCCATCCGGAGGAGTCCTGATCGTCGAGGAAGTGGGACCAGGTGTAGTTGAAGCCGAAGCTGAGTCCGCGCGCGAGACGGCGGTTGAGCGAAGCCTGCAGCGAATTGTAGTTGGAGATGGCGTCGTTGGTGCTGCCGCCGATCTGCTGGTAGTTGCGGTTGGGCCGGAGTGCAGCGTCGTTCTGCTGCAGCAGCGCGGTCGGGACCTGGTTAAGGTCGGTAGGGAAGTTGAGGTGGAAGCCATGGCTTGCGACATAGGCAAGCTCGAAGACCATGTTGGTTCCAATGGACTGCTGCATCCCCAGGTTCCACTGGTAGATCTCTGGGGCAGGCGTGTCGTATTGGGTGTACGTGACGTTCTGGCCGTTGAAGCGGTCGGGAGCGGTGGAGGCTGCGGAGTAGGGGAGTGGCTGGCCGTTGGCGACCTGGTTGCCGGTGCCACCGAGGACGACGGCGGGAGTGACGCCGTTGGACTGGTCTGAGTAGTTGCCGGAGGAGACGGTTTCGCCGCCCATGCCGCCGCCGTACGTATCGAGGCTGAGGTTATAGGCGTACATGCCGAAGCCGCCGCGGATGGTCATATCCGGACGTGCAAGCCAGGAGAAGCCGACGCGCGGCAGGACGGTGGTGTACTTGTTCGACTCAAGCTGGGTGCGTCCGTTGGTGTGCGTGGTACCGAACCAGTAGCCTCCGTTGGAGTTGTCGGCCGGGTTTTTGATGGTCGGATCGAAGGCGGCGAGGTTGCCGTGAGTTTCGCTCCAGCCACGGCGGATCTGCCAACGGACGCCGAGGTTGAGGGTGAGGTTGGGACGGACCTTGAAGTCATCCTGGACAAAGACCTGCGGGCTCTTCAGGCGTCCGCCGTACTCGGGCGAGACGCTTGCGTTCCAGTTCTGAGCATCGCCCAGGAGGAAGTCCGCGTAGTCGGCGCCGGTGCCGCTGTCAGGTGAGGCAACGCCGTTGGCGTTGAGGCTCCAGTGCTGGGTGTACTGGCCCGAGAACTGGAAGGTGCCGGCATTGGTGTTGCCCCATGCGGTCGAGTTGTCCTGGTAGATGAGCATCTCGCCACCGAAGTGGAGGACGTGCTTGCCGCGGATCATGGTCACAACATCCGACGGGTCGAAGATGTGTTCCTTGTAGACGGCGTTTGAGCTGGGCTGGATCCAGGCGTAGGGATAGTTGGTGACGAACTGGATGGCGGGGATGTCATCGGCCTTGGCGTACTGCCATCCGAGCTGTGCGGCGTAGCCCTTGTTCAGCGACTGGTCTGCGTAGTAGTTGCCCTGATAGGTGTAGCCGAGGCGGGCTTCGTTGATGACCTTGGGCGAGATGGTCCAGACGTCCGAGATTTGCGGGTTGTAGCTGTCCACGTCGCCAAACTGGCAGCCGATGGGGCATGCGGTGACGGAATTAGGGAAGACGATCGGGGTGTCACGCTGAGTGACGGACATGGTCAGCCGGTTGTGCTGGGTGATGTCGTAGTCGAAGCGTCCGAAGTAGCGCTTGAGCGGGCTGGACTGGGGGAGGCTCGAGTAGAAGTTGTTCTGCACGATGCCCTGGCCGTTGGTGGTGCCCGCGACGAAGGTGCCCCCCTGGATGTGGTTTCCGGGTGTGGGATAAAACTTCTGGAAGTTGGCCGCTACCTTGTCGAAGAGCGCGGCGGGAACGGCGTTCGAGCCATATTCCTGCTGGAAGGACTGGCGCACCGGGTAAGGATTGCCCTTGCTGTCGAAGGCGATGGTCTGGGTGGTGGGGTCGTAGAGGGTGGACTGGCCGGTGAAGTCACCCGCCATCGTGGCCTCGGTGGGAATGCTGTTGGTGGAGTTGCTGGCGCTGCCGTGATTGATGGTCTGGTCGTAGTTGAAGAAGAAGAAGGCCTTCTTCTTGAGCCCGAGAAAGGGCAGGGCGACCGGGCCACCGATGGATCCGCCGAAGTTGTTGTAGCGGAGGAAGGGGACGGCGATGTTATTGGCGGCCGGGGTACGGCCGAACTCGTAGGGGAAGGCATTGAACTGGCTGCTCTGGAAGTAGTCGTAGCCGGTGCCGTGGAACTGGCTGGTGCCGCCCTTCGAAATCTGGTTGAAGATGATGCCGCCGATGCCGTACTGGGCCGAGAAGGCGGAGGTCGAGACCTGGAGTTCGGAGACGGTCTCGAAGATGTTTACGTCAGCGTTGGCGCTGTGCGAGAGGGTGGTGGAGGCGCCGTCGGCGAGCACGTTGCTGTAGGGCAGGTTGCCGTTGGCGGCGATCTCCTGGCCCGGGCTGACCTGGCCGGCGCTGCCGGTGGAACCGGAGGTGCCGGGGATCAAGATGGCAAAGTTCTGCCAGTCTTGGCCGACGTTGGGCAGGGTGGCCATGGACTTGGCTTCAAGCGTGGTCGATTGGGTGCCGCTCTCGGTTTCAAGCAGCGGGATGTCGGTGTTGACGATGACGTTTTCGGTGGTCGAGCCTACCTTCAGCACGGCGTTGATGGTTGAGACGCCAACCTGGAGCGAGACCGCGCTGCGTTCGAACTGCGAGAAGCCCTGCTTTTCGAAGCTGACGCTGTAGGTGCCTACGATGATGGAGGAGGTATCGTAAAGGCCGTCCTTGTTCGTGGTGAGGACCTTGGTGATACCGGTGTCGACGTTGACGACGGTCACGGTGACATCGGGGAGAAGCGCGCCGGTGGCGTCGGTGACGGTGCCTCTGATGTCACCGGAGTTTGTTGCCTGGGCGCCGGCGTAACCGGCACCTGTCGAACATAGCAAGGCAACGGAGATTGCTCCCGTTGCCGACCAGAACCTGCTCATACTGCCTCCTGAAGTGTTGCAACTTTGGGGAAGACCCGTCTGTTCGCTGGGGGAGACAAACGTTTGTCTTTTGACTGTCCACAAGAGCGATGCTAATTTCACATCTTCCGCTCAAGGGTTGTCAAGCAAGCGATTGGGGGATGGTGACGGCGACCGGAGTCGAGCGAACTCTGCAAACTCCCATGCCGGAGCTAAGTTGAAGCTAAGTCGTTGATGGAACGGCTTTACCGCGCTGGCACGCGCACGGGATTCAAGCTGGAAGGTTGAGGTGGCGTGCGAAGGCGGGCACCTGGCGGTAGGCCATGTGGGTGGAGTCTGAGAAGGAGAAGACGCGGAGACCGTGGGCGGCGAACAGAAGGGTCAGGGAGTTTCGTGAGTGGAGCGAGATGTGGCCGTTGCGCGGACTGGCGTACCACCAGTTGAGGCCGATGGTGTCGAAGCCTGCGGGTTGGACGAGGGTCGAGAAGAGGATGGCTCCATCCGGTTTGAGCAGGCCAGCCATGATGGATGCGGTTCCGCCGGGGGAGGGGACGTGCTCCATGACCTCAAAGCATGTGATGAGATCGAAGGTGCGCTCGGGAAGCGTGTTGAAGTCCGAGAAGGGGTCGTAGGTGATGGCGGAGAAGCCTTGGTCGCGCAGGTGTTGAGCGAGCAGGCCGGCGCCCCCACCGTAGTCGAGGATGCTGATGGCGTCCCTGGCCGTGGCAAAGACCTGGGTGAGCAGGCTGGCATTGTTGGTGGGGCGCAGTTCGAGGAAGTCGGGGTCGACGGTGAGATAGGAGTCGTTGTAGATGTGCTGATGGTAGGCGTCGTGGTCCCAGGAGTCGAAGGCGTTGGTGAAGACAAAGCGGCACTGGGGGCACTGGCGGTAGTAGATGGGGCAGCCGGAGAGTGCGAGGCTGATACCATTTTATTAAAGGCAGATCTTGATGAAGTCGGTTTCGACCACCAGAGGGATGGGGGTTCCGGAGATCTTGCAAG
>CAXTUS010000090.1:0-8122 GCA_964247475.1 uncultured Acidobacteriaceae bacterium
GGGTGGGAGCGCTGTCGCGCGGAAGCTCCAGAGGTAAGTCCAGGGTGTTTGTGCGCGAAAGCGTCCCACCCCACGAAGTGGCGCCCGTCCGGCGTTAGGACGCGGTTGCAATTGCTTTTTAGTTGAACCCACGACGGCTCCTCGACTTCGGATCGTTGCCACCGAACTCGCGGTCGCGGATGCGGTCTGCGAACTCTGAGGCTTCAACGTTGCGCTGCTTCTTTTCTGCGGCGGAGAAGCTGCGCTCCTCGCTGCGGCTTAGCCGCTTGTGCGCGGTCATGCCTTCGAGCAGGAACTCTGCTGCAGAGACAGCAAGCTCAGGCTTTGACTTGGCGGTGATGTGGAAGGGCGCGAGCTTGTCGAACAGGCCTTGGATCTGCTTGAGCTCGGCAAGCGATGCTGCGGAGGCTTGCGCGTCGTTCAGTTGCACGGTACCGCCCAGGTTGAACCACTGCTCGATCTGCTGCGTGTTCAGCCCCGGGAAGTGCTGGTCGAAGGTGCTTGCGACGGACTGCCGGATGATCTCGCGAACGACCGTATCGGCGCCGCGCATCTCCCCCTCATATTCGAGCTCGATCTTGCCGGTGATGCCGGGCAGCGCAGCAAAGATATCGCCCACGCGCGGGACAACAAGCGACTCGCCATGGATGATCGCGCGCCGCTCGGCGTTCGACACCACCAGCTCCATCACCGAGATCGGCAGGCGCTGCGACACGCCCGAACGCTTGTCCACCTTCTTGTCGTCGCGTGCTGTGAAGGCGATGCCCTCGACGATCTGGCGGATGTAGTGCGGAATTTCGATCGACTGGATCGCGTTGTCGCCCGGCGCATAGCTGCGCGCGGTCCACGCCTCCTGCTCGGTGATCGAAATGCCTTCCTCGACGGTCTCGGGATAGTGCGTGCGGATCTCGGAGCCGATGCGGTCCTTGAGCGGCGTCACGATCTTGCCGCGCGCCGTGTAGTCCTCGGGATTGGCAGAGAAGACGATCGCCACGTCGAGCTCAAGGCGTACAGGATAGCCTTTGATCTGAACATCGCCCTCCTGCATGATGTTGAAGAGCGCGACCTGGATCTTGCCGGCAAGGTCAGGCACCTCGTTGATCGCGAAGATGCCGCGATTCGCACGCGGCAGCAGGCCGTAGTGCATGGTGAGCTCGGAGCCGAGCTCCTGGCCTGAGCGCGCGGCCTTGATCGGGTCGACATCGCCGATCAGGTCGGCGACCGTGACGTCCGGTGTCGCGAGCTTTTCGATGTAGCGCTCGATCGGCGTCATCCAGGCGATCGGCGTGCTATCGCCATGCTCGGCGACCAGGTTCTTCGCGTAGCGGCTCAGCGGCGCATACGGGTTGTCGCGCAGCTCGGAGCCCGCTACGTACGGGCAGAAGGGGTCAAGCAGGTGCGTCAGCGCGCGCAGGATGCGCGACTTCGCCTGGCCGCGCAGGCCGAGCAGGATGAAGTTATGGCGCGACAGGACGGCGTTGACGATCTGCGGGACCACCGTGTCGTCATAGCCGACGATGCCGGGGAAGAGCGATTCCTTGGTCTTCGCGGTCTCGCGAAGGCGAACGATCAGGTTATCGCGGAGCTCGTCCTTGACCGAGCGTGAGACGCGCTCCGGCGTGTATTCAGACCTGCGGAGTTCGCCGAGGGTCTGGGGCAGTGCTGCTGCTGCTGCTGGGGTCTTCGCCATCATTCAACTATAGACGTTTGGTCCGGACGAAAGATGCCACGGTGCGATCCGGTCAAAACGGGTGGCGGCGCCCTGATCGGTGACGGGGATAGCTTCGCCCCATTCCCCGCAACGTCCTGCTGCTCCAAAGAATCAGCGCGCTGCCAGCTCGTCGCGCAGGGCATCCATCTCGGCCAGGGCGTGCTGGTTTCCTGTTCGATTGGCGGCGGCGATGCCGGCGTGCAGCAGCTCGAGAGCTCGCTCCGGATTGCTCGCAGCCTGGGTTTGCGCGGACATCTGGTATGCGGGAACATAGTCCGGACTTTCGGCGATGATACGGTCAAACTCGGCGAGGCCCTCAGGCGTCCTTTGCTGCGCGATGTACTCCATGGCCAGGCCGTAGCGGGCGAAGGTGTCGGCAGGATTCTGAGCGAGGATGGTGTTCAACATCTGCAGCTTGTCCATCCCTCGAGGTTAGCTTAAGACGCGGCTGAACTCGCCTCGCAGGCATCGCTGCCCGCATCGTAGGGCGTCGTCTGGCGGCGTGCCGAGGCTGAGCTCGCAAGCAGGTAGACTGTTGCAATGGACCAGGTGGTGGTGACAAGGAAGGTGAGCGAGTCGCAGTCGGAGCGGTCGGAGATCATCTTCCCGAACGATTCAAATGCGCTTGGAAACCTGTTTGGCGGGCGGCTCATGCAATTCATGGACCTGACCGGCGCCATGGCCGCAAGCCGGCATGCGCGTGCGATTACGGTGACCGCGAGCATGGACCACCTGGACTTTGTGGCGCCGGTGCACGTGGGCGACCTGCTGATCCTCAAGGCGAGCGTGAACCGCGCCTTCCGCACCTCGATGGAGGTGGGCGTGAAGGCGATGGTCGAGGACGTCCGCATGCAGAAGCTGCGGCATGTGAGCTCGGCCTACATCACCTTTGTCGCGGTCGATCGTGAAGGCAACGGCATCGTCGTGCCGCAGCTGGAGCTTGAGACAGATCATCAGCGGCGGCGGTTTGAAGATGCAGGAAGAAGACGCGAGATGCGCGCCGGCGAAACCCTGCGCAAGAAACGCCTTCGCGAAGAACTGACGGCGGACTGGCATCTATGAGCCAAAGCGACTCGGTGCTGATCGCGGAGGGAGCGCTGTCCGGCCGAGACATGGCCTGCTCATGCTGCTTGTGCGCGACAGCGCTCCCGTCCCACGATGGGGCGCCCGTCCGGCGTCAGGACGCACTTGTCTTTGGGTTTTTGAAGGAGAGTACAGATGGCAGCAGGAGCTAACGGTGTTCCGCAGGGGCCTTTGCCTTTGCCGGGTGTGCAGCATGTGATCGCGGTAGGGAGTGGCAAGGGCGGCGTCGGCAAGACGACGGTCGCGGTCAATCTGGCCGTCGCGCTCGGCAAGATCGGCTACAAGGTGGGCCTGGTGGATGCGGACATCTACGGTCCGAACGTCCCGATGATGCTCGGTGTCACGCGTCAGCCCAATGTGGTCAACGAGAACCGGATCGAGCCCATTTTGTCCCACGGGGTGAAGTTCATCTCGGTCGGCCTCATCTCGCCTGGCGACAAGCCGATGGTGATGAGAGGGCCCATGCTGCACCAGATCATCCGCCAGTTCCTGCAGCAGGTGGAGTGGGGCGAGCTCGATTACCTGATCATCGACCTGCCTCCGGGCACGGGCGACGTGGTCATCTCGCTGGTCCAGACGGTCCCGCTGACTGGTGCAGTAGTTGTATCGACGGGGTCCAGTGTCGCGCTGCAAGATGCACGTAAAGCACTTGAGATGTTCCACCAGGTAAAGGTGGAGGTGCTGGGGATGGTCGAAAACATGTCGCAGATGAAGCTGCCCGATGGCAGCCTGCTTGACGTGTTCGGAGCGGGCGGTACGGAGCGCACGGCGGCGCAGTTTGGCCTCGAGTTCCTGGGCTCGGTCGATCTCGATCCATCCGTGCGCAAGGGCGGCGACACCGGTATGCCGGTCGCACTGGCCGGACGGCATAGTGAGCTGGGCAATGCGTTTTACGACGTGGCAGACAAGGTCGTTGCCGCGGCGGACAAGATCGGGCACGAGAATGTTTTAGAGATTTCATAGGTTGCGTTGCTGCCCCTCAAGAGGCTGGCCACAGCCGGAGGGAGCAGCGACGATGATGCGGACCTGGTTGGGAATCTTCTTGTTGGGCTGGCTGGGCTCGGGCGGCCTGGGACTTCTGTACATCGGCATCACCGGCTACCTCGCTGGCGAAAAACAGGCGGGCGCGGCCAGGCAGCATCCCTTCGCAAGCAAGATCGCCTTCGGCTGCGTGCTCTTCCTGATTGCAGTGCTGCTCGCCGTCAAGTCTAGATGAAGGCAACAGCCACCGCATCCGGACGCCGGACAGGCGCCACTTTGTGGAGTGGGAGCGCTGGCGCTCTGAAGCAGCTGAGGTCAGGCCCCGGGCGTCCGTGCGCGCAAGCGCTTCCCTCCACGAAGTGGTCGCCGTCCGCGATGGGGGCGCAGTTGCTGTCGCTTCTCTTTGAGCTTGACGCCCGGCGTAGACTTGGGGCATGGCAGAGGTGACGGCGCGGCAGCGGGCGATCTTGATGACGATTGTGGAGCGGTATATCGCTACCGGCGAGCCGGTCGGATCGGGAACGATCGCTGCCGGGTTGAACTCTGCGGCGGTCAGCCCGGCGACGGTGCGCAACGAGATGGTGGCGCTGGCCGACGCGGGCCTGCTTGAACAGCCGCACACCTCGGCCGGCCGGGTCCCTACGGCGCGCGCGTTCCGCATGTTTGTGGACGGGATCACAGCGGAGCGGCTGGCGCTCGGCGGGATGTCGACCGAGCGGAAGAGCGAGATTGATGCGCGCTTTGCGGATGTGGCCGGGACCCAGGCCGTGCTCGAGCGCACCAGCCACGTGCTGGCGACGCTTTCAAGCGGCGTCGGCGTGGCGATCGCGGCGATCCCGGGCGGAGACCAGCTGGAGCATGTGCATTTTTCGCGGCTTGCGCCGGCGCGCGTGCTGGCGGTCGTGGTGACCCGCGGCGGCATGGTCCGGGACCGTGTACTCGCGCTCGACAAGGACCTGTCGGCGGGGGAGCTCGAGGCGGCGGCAAAGTTCCTGAACGAGAACTTCCGTGGCTGGGAGATCGAGCGGGTGCGGGTCGAGCTGCGGGCGCGGGTGGAGCGCGAGCGCAGCGAATATCACCGGATGATGAATGCGGCGGAGCAGCTGTGGATGAAGGCCTTGCCGGGGCCGGGCAGTCTGCACGGCGGCCCGGCGCAGACCGTGTGGGTGGAGGGTGTTTCGAATCTGATCGGCTCGCATCCAATGGGAGGCGCCGACGATCGGGAGCGTCTGCGCGAGATGCTGGGCGCGCTCGAGGCAAAGCAGAGGCTCGTCGAGCTGTTGAACGCCTATGTGGATGCGCGGCAGGAGAGTGTGCGCGTCGTGTTTGACCTTGAGGAGCAGGCGCCCGAGATGGCAGGGCTTGTGCTGATCGCGGCGCGTGCGACGCTTGGCGGTGAGAGCCTGGGAACGGTCGGCGTGATCGGCCCGAAGCGGATGCAGTATGAACGGACGATGAGTGCGGTGGGATATATTGCGCAGGTGCTCGAACGACAAAGAACGGGTTGAGCGGTCGCGTATCGGTTCGACGACAGACAAGTTCCACGGCAGCCTGGTTCCGAGGCGGCCTGGTTTCACGGCAGCCCGGTTTCACGGCAGCCCGGTTCCGCGGCCGTTGTTCACGAACTTATCAAGGAAGCCTGGTTTGCTGGTGCTCTGCGCTTTGTACCAACATGGGACGCAAGCCAGACCTAGACCAAAAAGAGAAGGTAAAAGATGCGAAGCGGGTGGGATAAGGTGACGCGGTGGGCGGGAATCGGCAACAATGGAAGTGATGCATTGGATGGCAAAGGGGAAGACCAGATGGTAGACGAGTTAAAGGACGCGGCGGAACAGGAGCCGGTACAGGCGGGTGTTGAGCGGATGGAGGCAGGCATGGAGTCCGGGCACACCGGGGCATCGGCCGAGCTGGAGGCGGAGCCCGCCGAACTCGCGCAGCTGCGCCTCGAGCGCGACCAGTTGCGGATCGATGCGCAGAACCTGACCGACCGCCTGGCCAGGCTTCAGGCGGAGTTTGACAACGCCCGCAAGCGTGAAGCGAAGGAGCGTGCGGACGCACGGGAGTACACCATCGGCAACACGGTCGAGCCTTTCCTGGGCGTAATGGACAACTTCCAGCTTGCGCTGAAGGCTCAGGGCTCGCTCGAGCAGCTCAGGAGCGGTGTCGAGCTGATCCTGAAGCAGATGGAAGACGCGCTGAGGGGGTTGAATGTGACGGCGGTCGAGACGGTTGGAACCCAGTTCGATCCGCGGGTGCATGAGGCGCTCGGGAGTGTCGAAACGGCGGAGTTCCCGGATCACCAAGTGATCGAGGAGATCCGGCGCGGCTACCGGATCCGTGAAAAGCTGCTGCGACCGGCGATGGTGAAGATTGCGACGAACTCGGCGCAGGTTGCCGACTAGAACGGGTAGGTCACAGGTCGGCATCAGGCAGGTCACAGGTCGGCCCCAGGTAGGTCACAGGTCTGCTTCATGTACGTCACAGGCCGGTGAAGGAACGACGCCTAGCGCGTCAGGGTGCGCGAAGAGGCCCGGTGCGAAGGCGCCAGGCGCGAAGGACATAAGGAAAGATGGCTACTGCGAACGTGACAAAGCTGGATTACTACGAGGTTTTGCAGGTATCGAAGACAGCTTCCGATGGGGAGCTGAAGACGGCGTACCGGAAGCTTGCGATGCAATACCACCCGGACCGGAACCCGGACAATCCGGCCGCCGAGGCGAAGTTCAAGGAGTGCTCTGAGGCTTACTCGATCCTGAGCGACGGGGAAAAGCGTGCGGCATACGACCGCTACGGCCATGCCGCGTTCCAGGGTGGCGGCCCGGGCGCGGGCGGCAGTCCGTTCCAGGGCGGCTTCCAGGGCGACATGGGAGACATCTTCGGCGATATCTTCGGCGAGATGTTCAACGTGGGCGGCAATCGCCGCGCCTCGCGGGTGCAGCGCGGTCGTGACCTTCGCTACGACATGTCGCTCGAGTTTGAGCAGGCGGTCTTCGGGGTGGAGAAGGAGATCACGATCCGGCGCGCCGAGGTCTGCGACGACTGCCGCGGCTCAGGAGCGGCCAAGGGCAAGCAGGCGGCGACCTGTCCGCAGTGCAAGGGCTCCGGCCAGATGCGCTTCCAGCAGGGCTTCTTCTCGGTCGCGCGTACCTGCACCCAGTGCAACGGCACAGGCACAATCGTCACCGATCCATGCCGCAAGTGCGGTGGCCAGACGACAATCGAGCGCGAGCACAAGCTGTTGGTCAAGGTGCCGGCGGGCGTCGAGCAGGATACCCGTATCCGCTACTCGGGTGAAGGGGAGGCAGGCCGCTTCGGCGGGCCGGCCGGCGATCTTTACGTGGTGCTGAGCGTGAAGAAGCATGCCTTCTTCGAGCGTGACGGCGATGACCTGCATTGCTCGATGCCGATCTCGTTTCCCCAGGCGGCGCTCGGGACCGAGCTCGAGATCGAGACGCTCGAAGGCCCGGAGACGATCAAGGTGCCTGAAGGGGTACAGAGCGGACGCGAGTTCCGGCTGCGCGGCAAGGGCGTCCCGCACCTGAACGAGCGCGGCAAGGGCGACCTCATCGTCGAGATCAGGGTCGCAACGCCCACCAAGCTCACCCGCGAGCAACGAGAGCTGATCAAGCAGCTCAGCGCAACCATGGTCGTCGAAAACGCTCCGCAGTCGCGCGGCCTGTTTGAAAAGGTGAAGGAGATGTTCGGCTAGCTTCTTCCCAGCGGTGCCGGGTGCGGCTGCACGCCCCGGCAGCAGCGCCTGCATCATTCCAGGAAGGTGCCCGCAATGGCGATCGCGGCGATGGCAGCCGTCTCGGCTCGCAGGATACGCGGACCAAGGGTGACATGGGTCCACCGGTGCTCGGTGAACAGGGCCATCTCGTCGGCTGTCCAGCCGCCTTCGGGGCCAATGGCAAGGGAGGTCCGGCTTGCCTTGGCATTCTCGGTTCCGCCAACCGGCGCGCCGATCTGCCGGTCCGAGAGCGCGTCCGATAAGGACAGGCTCTGCTCGGTCTCGCTGAGCAGGATCCGGACATCGGAGCGATCCGCGGCCAGCGCCAGCTTCAACGCAACCGGGTCAGCCACCACCGGCACCGAGACCCGGCGCGACTGCTGAGCGGCCTCATGAACAATGCGGCGCCAGCGTTCAACCCGCTTGATAGCTGCCTGCGCCAGGTGCTTCTCAGTCCGGCGGGCAAGCACGGGGGTAATCGACGCGGCGCCCAGCTCGGTGCTCTTCTCGATCGCCCACTCCAGGTGATCGAACTTGAACACCGCAAGGTAGAGATGGAGCGGCAGCGCGGTATCGGATTGAAGCTCTTCGTGAAGGACGAAGTCAACCCGCTCCGG
>CAXTUS010000090.1:8132-13774 GCA_964247475.1 uncultured Acidobacteriaceae bacterium
GTGCAGGAAGCCGGCAGCTACCACGTCGAAGACCTGTCCGGTTTCGGCGCGCAATACCTTCGCCAGGTGCAGCGCCTGGTCGCCGGTCAGGGCAGCATGGGTGGGGTGGCCCGAAGGCGGAGAGAAGGTGTCGGCGATCCAGCGGCGGCGCATCTCTATAGGATAACGGCTACGGCGAGTGCGTCCTGACGGCGGACGCCGGCACTGCATACGCCAGGCGCGTTTGTGCAAAAACTGCCTGCAACCTGAAACGGCTTACTTCGGGATGGTCGCCTGGACCGGCGGCTGATGGTAGATGTCCGCTTCAACCGTCGCCGAAGTGCGCTTGTTCCATAGATCCATCGGGACCGGAAACGAGAAGATCAGCGTACCCTCTGCCGCCTTGCCCGGGGCGATCTCCATATCGCGCAGAAGCTGCGTGCCGGCCACCGGCTTCAGCTTGGGGAACATGGACTCAAGGTTAGGCAGGTCCGCCTTCTGCACCGCCTTCTCGGTCAGCGTAGCGCCGGTCGCATCGGTCAGCGTCATGGCGAAATCATCGAGCGAGATCGGGATCTTACGATGATTCTCGATCCGCACCGTGGTTGCGACGAGCAGTGTGCTGTTTGTCTCGTTCGGGCCCAGCATCATCGTGTCCGTCTTGAACTCGGTCGTAAAGGGCAGCACGTCGGTGTGAAGATGCGCGATGTTAACCGACGTGGAAGGGAAGAAGGCATGCTTCCATACGAAGAACGCGACTGCGAAGACAACCAGCGCAAGCAGCGCCGGCACAACAAATGAGCGGCGTTCCGGCTGGGCAAAAGTAGGTTCCGTCACAGGTGTCATGGTACCAGCGCAAGCGCATTCGCGACCGCGTCCTGACGCCGGACGGGCACCACTTCACGGGATGGAAGCGCTATACGCAGAGGGATCCTAAGACCGGTTCATACAGCCCGCGCGCGCAAGCGCTCCCATCCTACGAAGTGGTCGCCGTCCGCGATGAGGACGCAGTTGCTGCTGCTCTTACTTCTGCACCGCATACTCCTCAAGCAGCACCGCGATCAAGGCCGCGGTCGGTACCGCAACCAGCGCGCCCACAATACCTGCGAGCGCCGTCCCGATCATCAACGCGATCAGGATGGTGATGCCCATCAGGTCGACCGACGACTTCATGATGCGCGGCGTCAGTACAGCGTTTTCAAGGTTGATATAGACAGCATAGAAAGCAAATACCCCGGCCATCTTGGTCCAAGAATCAAACGCCGCGACGATGCCCGCGAGCAGGATCGTGACGACGCCGCCGGCGATCGGGATGATGTTGAGCAGCCCCATCAGAACGCCCAGCAGCAGGAAGTACCGCACATGCAGGATGCCGAAGACGATGGTCGAACAGACGCCGAGGATCAGCATCAGCAGCCCCTGCCCGAAGAGCCACTTGCTCATCTTTTCATCGGCCTTCGAGAGGGTGTTGTCGAGGCGCTGGCGTGCGTCTTTGGGGAAGAGCGACAGGAAGAACGCGTACACGTGCTCGCCTTCGAGCATGAAGTAGATGGTAAGGAAGAGCGCGGTCAGGATATCGAAGATGTGCGCCAGCCAGGCGGGCACCGCATTGACAACATAACCGCCGACCGCTCCTGCCAGGCCTTCCGCCTTGGCAGCGATGTCGTCCACGCCGATCTGGTTGGCCATCGGGAGCTTCTTCACGCGGGCAACCACACCTGGGATCCGCGCCGGCGCTTCATGCGCAAACCCCTGCAGGTCGCGGACAACCGGCGGCAGGCCAAGGAAGAAGAAGACGGTCAGCGCACCGACCACGATCAGCAGCATGATCACGATCGCGATGGCGCGCGACGGGCTGTAGCCGCGGACGCGAATCCGCGTGATGCGCGTGACGATCGGCATCAGCACGACCGCGAAGAGCGCGCTCACGTATAAAATTTCCAGCTCTTTGAGCAGGTGGTAGGCCACCATGAGCAGCAGCAGGACGGCAACGCCGAAGAGGATGTTGGCGCGGGTAGAGGCGCGGCGTTCGGCGGCGACGGCGGAGAGCGGTGCGCTTGAGATAGCGGTACCGCTGCTGGCTTTGGCGTCGGTGCTCAGGGTGGTGGGCTCGGTGGGGGGCAGGGCGAAATCTCCTCTTCAGTGATCCATGATTGCGTCAGGTTTACGTGTACTTAGCAACGTTGGATGCTGATTGGATTGGAGATAAGGAACTATCGGCGATTTTTGTTGAGGTTTGGCGCAGGCCACAGCTACAGCTCGATCCCTGACCGGATGCGCGACCGGACTTACGCCTGGGCCGCTATCGCTTCGACGATATGCCGGGTCGCGGTCTCAGGCGTATGGGCCTGCGTGGGCACGATCAGACGTGCAAGCCGGCGGTACAGCGGCAGCCGGTTGCAAAAGCGGAGCTCGGCTTCAACCGGCGAGGCAAGCACGGGGCGGATGTGCTCGGGCGAGGCGAAGCTCTCGAGCATGCAGCGATCGTAGAGGGTCTCAAACGGCGCATCGAGGAAGATGACCAGGGTGCCCGGGGTCTGCTCGAGCAGGAGGCGGTTGGTAAGCTCCTCGGGCGTACCTCCGCCGAGCGCAAGGACGGTCAGCGGGCGGGCAAGTGCGTTCGCCAGCGCGGATGACTCGAGCCGGCGGAAGTGGGCCTCGCCATGAGTCGAAAAGAGGGTCGCGATGGTGGCGCCCGCGCGCGCTTCAAGATGGGCATCGAGGTCGAGGAACTCCCAGCCGAGCACGCTGGCGAGCAGGCGGCCCACCGAGGTCTTGCCGGCGCCCATGAAGCCGGTCAGGACGATGCGCTTCAGGTATGCGGGCAGAGTTACCGGCACGGCTTCGGTTGCTACGGTCTTGGCGGCGGGCTTCAGGGCGGTCATCACGCTCTCGCTTTCGTGGGTTCGGGCTGGCTGCCGGGTTCAAAGCAGACAAAAGCCGCTACCTTGGGGGGCGCGGCTCGGTGGATTCGGGCGAATGCTCTTGGCGTTATCTGTTCAAGAGATGCACACGTGTCCAACCGGCCGCAGGGCGCCACCAGAGGCCACGATAGCTAAATCGTGTGCTGAAGGCCGGGATGGTGTTCGTGTTCATTCTGAGGTTGAGAGTACACCCGCCCCGGGTAGGTTGCAAACTTGCGCGGATAGACATATCAGCAACCGGGGGAGTGGGTCTTCGCGTCAGCTGAGCTGCTTCGTCTGTGTGCTCTTCGCGTCCCTCGGCTTTAGAATGAGTGGTCGGAGGTGCGCCATGGGTTTACGCGATGAGGTATTTGAGGTCATGTGCCCGGATTGCGGGGCGATGCTGAAGATCGATCCCGTCACGCGCGCGATCGTCGGCCATACCCCTGCGCCGCGCAAGAAGACCTTCGAGGACTTCGGCGAGGCGGCGCGCGCGATGAAAGAGGCGGACGCACGGCGTGACTCCGTCTTCGCCCAGAGCGTTGCCGCGCAGAAGAACGCCGAAGAGGTGATGAACCGGAAGTTCGACGAAGCGTTCAAGAAGGCGAAGGAGAGTCCGGTCGATGAACGGCCGTTTCGCGAGTTCGACCTGGACTGACGTCCGGCTCAGGCAGGAACAGGTGCGTCCCTCTCGCGGAAGGCGACCACTGCTTGCGATGACGGCGCAGCGTTCTTCTCCCGGGGCTGACCCGTTATGGGAATGGCTTTCGCCTTTGGAAGCAGGGTGAAGGTGATTTGTTTGCCTTCGCCCGAAGTATGTTCCCAAAGCTTCGCACCCGGGGCTATACTTGCCGCCATAAGCGACGGACAATGACCTGCCGGCAGGTTCGTTCAGATCGAGTTGGCAAGTCTTCTGGAGGCAAGTGATGGCGATGAACGCAAAGAGCATCCCGGCGTGGACGTGTGTGTTGGCGTTTGGCAGCGTGATGTCAGCCCAGGATCTGCAGCAGAGCTCGCAGATTCCGCCTCCGGTTGATGCGGTCCAGAGTGCGCCCGTGCAAAAGGCCGCCGCCCCGGTCCAGAAGGCCCCGGCCGATGTGGCGGCGACAGCAGCCAACCAGACACCAGCCACCCAGACACCAGCCACCCAGGCAGCGCAGCCGCCGCAGGTGGCCGAGCATGAAAACGGGATCGCGACCTCGACCTCCGTCTCCACCGTCTCCGCATCCCAGGTGCGCATCGTGCGGCTGAGCCAGGTCATGGGCAAGGTGCAGATGGACCGCAACACCAGCAACGGCTTCGAGCCGACCTTCACCAACCTCCCGATCGTGCAGGGATCAAAGCTGAAGACAGCCGAAGGGGTGGCGGAGGTGGAGTTTGAAGACAACAGCTCT
Organism: uncultured Acidobacteriaceae bacterium; assembly: GCA_964247475.1. GTDB lineage: Bacteria > Acidobacteriota > Terriglobia > Terriglobales > Acidobacteriaceae > Edaphobacter. The sequence continues at coordinate 12,409 of CAXTUS010000090.1, forward strand.
CTACGCCTTGCACCGGACTCGCAGGTGGATTTCGACCGGCTCGGACGCGACACCTCGGGCGCGACCGCGAACGGGTTCAAGCTGGCGCAGGGCACGCTGTACCTGAGCCTGGCGAACACCAAGGGGAACGAGTTTGTCATCGCGGCAGGCAATGAGAAGATCACGCTGACGCCGACAAGCCATGTCCGGCTGGACGTCTATCCGGCAGGCTCGGAACTGACAGTCTTTAAGGGCGGGGCAACCGTCACCGATCCCACCGGTACCTACACGGTGACGAAGGGCAAGGCCTTCAGCTTCGGCGGTGCGAACGCGACCGCGTTGCCGGTCATCGCCAAGGACGACACGCCCGGTCTCTACGACAAGTGGGATAAGCAGTCGGTCGACTACCACAACGCGCGCATGAACGTTTCGAGCTTCGCCGGCGGCAGCGGGTACCAGTACGGGATGAACGACCTGAACTACTACGGCAGCTTCTCGAATATCGCGGGCTGTGGCCAGGTCTGGCAGCCGTACTTCACGAGCGCCGCCTGGAGCCCCTATCAGAGCGGCGTGTGGGCGTACTATCCGGGTGCTGGCTACAGCTTTGTTTCGCCCTATCCGTGGGGCTGGACGCCCTATCACTCGGGTAGCTGGGTCTCCTGTGGCAACGCGGGATGGGGCTGGCAGCCGGGCACCGGTGGCAACAGCTGGCGCGGACTGAACAATGTCGCGGCCGGCGCTGCGATCAAGCATCCGGTAGTCACTGCTGGAAGCGGACCTGGCGTCGGTGGCGGCCCGGTGCACCGGCAGCCTTCGCTGGTTGTCGTAGGCTCGGATGCAGTTCACGTGTCGAGGATCGGAGCCTCGCAGAAGTTCGAATTTGCCAAGGATTCAGCGGGGATGGGCGTGCCGCGGCAGGCATTTGGCAACCTGCAGAAACCCTCGCAGCAGGTAGCGACCCATGGTATGGCGCAGGCGCGCGTGAACACCGAAGCGATGAGCCTCACGATGCGGTCCTCCGCCACGGCAGGTAGCGCGGGCACAGCAATCCCGGTCGCACGCAGCGGCGCGCTCGCGTCCAATCGACGCGCCGGCGCCGGCGCTGGCGCCTCGGGAAGTGCTGCGATGCACGCTGCCCCGATGAGCCGGCCGGTAGCGCCCGCCGTGTCACGGGGCGGCTCGTCGATGGGCGGAGGTGCGATGCAGTCCAGGGGTTCGAGCAGCGGCGGTGCCATGTCGAACTCTCGTGCCTCGGCGCCGATGAGTGCACCTTCGGCTCCGTCGGGTGGGGGAGTTCACAAGTAGTTGAGAGGTCGAAATGTAACCGGCTTTATCCTCATAAGTCGGCCTATACCGATTACAGGAGTTTTGTAACCGGTTCAAGTAG
>CAXTUS010000091.1:0-13657 GCA_964247475.1 uncultured Acidobacteriaceae bacterium
GGTGGGTGTATCGTTTGCGGGGTCGTCTTCCCGGTCAATTCATGGATGCTAATCTGAGCCGCCCTGATCGTTCGTATCGTTTTGCCATGTTGTCGCATACCGGGCGTGTCCGCAAGAGCAATGAGGACGCGTGTGCGGGATCGCGCGAGCTGGGCGCGTTTGTGGTGTGTGACGGCATGGGTGGTGCGGCGGCGGGCGAGGTGGCGAGCCGCGTGGCGACCGAGGCATTTCTGAAGTCGTTGACCCCGCCTGATGAGAGCACGCCGCGGACGGCGACGCCCGATGTGCGGCTCGATCGCGCGATCCGCGCGGCGAACGATGCGGTGTATGACTATGCGCGACAGTCTGCGGAGCTGCGTGGCATGGGCACGACGCTGGTCGCGCTGCTGGTCGAGATCGAGCGATCGGGGCCTGCGTTGACGCTTGCGCATGTGGGAGACAGTCGTTGTTACGTATTGCGTGATGGCCTGTTGAAGCGGCTGACGGCCGACCACTCGCTTGTGGAGGAGCATGTGAGGATGGGCGAGATGACGCCCGAGGAGGCGGCCGTACATCCGATGCGCAACATCATCACGCGTGCGGTGGGTTCGCAGGGGTCGGTGGAGCCGGAGATTGTGCCGTTGAAGGCGGCGTTGGGTGATCTGTATCTGCTTGCGTCCGATGGTCTGACGCGTGATCTGACGGATGCGGATCTGGCGCAGATCCTGAAGCGTGCGCAGGCGAAGTCGCAGGGTGGGCAGCCTGATCTTGATTCGCTGTGCCGGACGCTGGTGGATGAGGCGAACGATGCGGGTGGCGGCGACAATGTGACGGTGCTGCTGCTGCAGATCGCGTAGGGCGGCTTCTCGCTGCTGGCTTCTCGCTGCTGGCTTTTTGCGTGACTGAACCTGCGTGAGCTGCGAGACGTGGTGCACGAAGCTGGGAGCTAGAGGCTGGAGGGCTGGGAACGATGCAGGTTGCGGTGATCGGTGCGGGGACCATGGGGAACGGCATCGCGCATGTGTTGGCGCGGGCCGGGCACGATGTGGTGATGGTCGATGTGGCGGAGGATGCGCTTGCGCGTGGGCTCCGGACGATTGAGAAGAACCTTGCGCGTGAGGTGCAGAAGGCGAAGCTGACCGTAGCGGAGGCTGAGGCGGCGGTCCTGCGGATCCGGACCTCCACTGCAATGGACGAGGTGAGTGGTGCGGGGCTTGTGATTGAGGCGGCTACCGAGCGATTTGCGGTCAAGGCTGAGCTGTTCAGGAAGCTCGATGCGCTGCTGCCTGAAGCGGCAATCCTGGCCTCGAATACAAGTTCCATCTCGATCACAAAGCTTGCGGCTTTGACTGCGCGGGCTGATCGCGTGATCGGCATGCATTTCTTCAACCCGGTGCCGGTGATGAAGTTGGTTGAGGTGATTCGCGGGCTGCAAACGTCCGATGCAACGTTCGCGCAGGTGCGCGATCTTGCCACCGCCATCGGCAAGATCCCGGTCGAGGTGAACGATGCCGCGGGCTTCGTGTCGAATCGCGTGCTGATGCCGTTGATCAACGAAGCGTGTTTCGCGGTGATGGAAGGCGTGGCCACGGCTGACGCGGTCGATACCATCTTTCGCGAAGGGATGGCGCACCCGATGGGACCGTTGACCCTCGCCGACTTCATCGGGCTCGACGTGTGCGTCGACATCATGCGTGTGCTGGTCGACGGCCTGGGCGACCCCAAGTACCGCCCCTGCCCGCTGCTGGTGCGCATGGTGGATGCCGGGTGGCTCGGCCGGAAATCGGGGCGTGGGTTTTACCTCTACGAGACAAAGGCAAGTGCGCCCTAGGCGCGTGCCAGACCGGCGTCAGGGCGCCTTTGCTTTTGCCCGAAAGGTAAGATAAGTACGAGGATATTGACCGATGGCGCAGGAGCTTTATTTCGAAGACTTTCATATTGGGCAGATGTTTCAGTCGGTGGGCTCGGCGAAGGTAAGTGCGGAGGAGATCAAGGAGTTTGGCCAGAAGTACGATCCGCAGCCCTTTCACCTGGACGAGGCCGCGGGCGAGGGGTCTTTCTTCAAGGGGCTCGCGGCTTCGGGCTGGCTGACGGCGGCGGTGGTGATGCGACTGCGGGTGGAATCGATCAAGGTGTTTGGCGGGATGATCGGCGCGGGCGTCGAGGAGATGCGCTGGACGCTGCCGGTGCGGCCGGGCGACTCGATCCATACCGAGATCGAGGTGGTGGGCGTGCGGCAGTCGGCCTCGCGCAAGGACTACGGCATCGTACGCACGCGGACGCTTGCGTACAACCAGAACAACGAGGTGGTGCTGCGGTCGACGGTGAACTTCCTGGCGCCGCTGCGGGGCCGTGCGCAGTGAGCCCGGAAGATGTGGCCCTGCTTGATCGGGCAATCGATCATGTCGTCGCGATCGAGCTGAATACGGGCGAGCAGTTCTTCGCCGAGGTGGTGATGGTGGTCGACCAGCCCCCAACGCCCGATGTGTTTTTACTGCGCGTAAATCGGGAGCCGGATGGCGCGTTCGTGGCGACCAGTACGACCGGTGAGTCGATCCTGCTGAGTGACATTGAGCGGGTGGCGCTGCTTCCCGGGGTTGAGTATCCGGAGGCAGGTGCGCCCTGACCGCGGCCGGCGACCACTGCGTCGGTCTTCAACGTTGGCGGCTGGGCTTCTTCCGTGAGCTGGTTTTCCAGACGCTTGAGCGAACAGATGGCGTATGTTAACTAGATGCGCATGACCGTGCTGGCCTCCGGGTCAAAGGGCAATTCGACTGTCATCGCAAGCGGTCGGACACGGGTTCTGGTGGATGCCGGACTCTCCTGTCGCGAACTTTTGCGCAGGATGGAGATCGCCGGGGAGGACCCTGCGAAGCTGGACGCGATCCTGGTGACGCATGAGCATGTGGACCATGTCTCCGGGCTTGCAGTGCTGGCACGCAGGCTGGGCATTCCGGTCTACTTCACCGAGCCTACGCACCGTGCGTGGGTGCGGATGCTGACGCCGCGCACGACGATGACGTACGCGAAGTGGCTCGACCACCTGGCGGCAGAGCGTGCGGCGAAGGCCCAGGCAACCGTCAAGGTTCCGGTGTATGGCGAGGCTTTGCTTGAGGCCGTGGCCGCGGTGTCGAGCGAGGCTGCGAGCTTTGATCCGTCGCTCAACCGCTCCGATGATCCCAACGCGGAGACTGAGCTGCCTGTTGAGCCGGAAGAGTGCGAGCCTGCGCCACAGCGTGCGAAGGCTGATCCCACCTACCTGCCATCGGTCGAGTACTTCAAGGCGGGGCATCAGTTCTCGATCGGTGACCTCGAGATCTCGCCCTTCACGATCCCGCATGATGCGGCTGATCCGTGCGGCTTTGTCTTTGAGGCGGATGGCATCCGGATGGCGCTTGCGACCGATCTTGGCTATGTGCCGCCGAACGTGAAGGCCGCGCTGAGATGTATCGACGTGCTGCTGCTCGAGTCTAATCACGATCTCGAGATGCTGCGCGACGGGCCGTATCCATGGTCGGTCAAGCAGCGGGTGTTGTCGCGTGTGGGTCATCTGTCGAATGACGCGACGGCAGAGTTTCTGGAGCGGGATTATGACGGGGGCGCGGCTTACATCGTGCTGGGGCACCTGTCTGAATCAAACAACGCCCCGGAACTTGCGCGAATCACGGCGGAACGCGCCATCGGCGACCGGATGACGCTGCTCGGCAACAAGGTCCTGCTCGCGCTCCAGTCTGAACCGATGGCCCCGATCACGCTCTAGGCGTGGGTTGAGCGGCCCGGACCCGGTGAGACTTTCGTTAGGCTCACGCATCTTAAAGAGATAGAATCGAGGGACACCCTATGCCAACAAGCGCCAAAGCCTGCACCGATCCAGTCGTGGGAGCGATTCTCTCCGGGTGGCGCTATGACATCTCGAGTATCTCGCCCGAGATGCGCACCGACTACGAGAGCCACCTGGCGGAGTGCTTCGGCTGCCGGCGCCGGCAGCGCGTGGCGCGGACGATCGATGTGCTGCTTATCTCGATCACCTCGTTGTCGATCGTAGCGTTCCTGCTGGCGGCGATGGTGCTGCACCGTATCGAACTGTTCCGCGATATCCCTGCCGTGCACATGCGCCTGCACCAGATGCCGGCGACTATCTCGCTATGGGCGGTCGTGATCGCCGGCCTGGTGGTCTCGATCGCAATGTGGATCCTGGTGGCTGTGGCGACCCCGGTGCCGGGTCTGATCAGTGGAGCCGTGCAGCAGCGCCTGCCGAACGATCTGCGTCAGCGGATCGCGCGCCGTCACGCCTGAGCCATGGCCCTGCCCGCGGACCCTGAAGACTACGATCGCGACAGGCGCAGGGCGCCTGAGGCCTGGCAGGATGCGAACGCCTGGGGCTCTGCGGACCAGAGGCAGATCCCGGGCGGAATGCGTGCCTCGGACCATGGTCATGCACCCGATGTTGCAGGCACCAGCGGCCCGGAGTACAGCGAGTGGGACCCGCGGTCGGCACCCGGAACCTACCTGCTGCTGGCGATCAACATCCTGGTCTTCCTGTGGATGACCCTGCATGGGGTTTCGCTCAAGAATCCGACCTCCGGCCAGCTGCTGCATTATGGCGCGAACAGCCCCGTGCTGGTGCTTGAAGGACAGTGGTACAGGCTGCTGACGGCGACCTTTGTGCACATCGGCATCATCCACATCGCAACGAACATGTGGTGTCTTTGGAATCTGGGGCTGCTGGGCGAGCCTTTGCTGGGGCCGATCGGGATGGTGGCGGTTTATGTGCTGACGGGCGTTGCGGGAAACCTGGTTTCGGTGGCCTGGGACGTGGGATTTGCGCGCACACCCGAGGAGCTTTGGCAGGCAGTGGGTGCGGGCGCGTCGGGTGCGGTCTTCGGCATTGCGGGCATCCTGATTGTGCTGCTTTCGAACCGCAAGCTGCCGATTCCGTGGTCCGAGTTGAAGCGCCTGCGGACGTCGGTCATGCGATTTGCCGGGATCAACCTGGTGATCGGTGCTTCAACCATCCTGCCGGCGCTTGGCAGCTATGTGAGGATCGACAACTCGGCGCACCTTGGGGGCTTCCTGTGCGGGCTTGCGCTTGGGCCCGGCCTCCTGCCGAGGATGACGGCCGGGCGTGCGAAGTACCTGAACCGGCAGAGGATCGTCTTCCTGGCGGCGGCGTTTACGCTGACGCTGTTTGCCTACTGGATCGCACGCTTCCAATAGCGGCCTGTGCAGGGGCCCACGGCAAAAGGAACGGGAGCCCGGAGGCTCCCGCTTTTCGCTTGCCAAGGAACTTGTAGAGGCGGCCGGTGTCGCCCGAGATGGCGGCCTAGGAGACAGCGCTTGAGGCGAACTTGCGGACCATGGCGAGCAGCAGCCGGCGGTCAGAGTCGGACAGGTTTGCCGAGTAGCGCTGGACCTGGGTGAGGAAGCGAATCTCCTCTTCGCTGAGGTTCAGGGTGGAGACCTCGCGGCTGACCGGGTCCTCGGCGAAGAACTCTGAAAGCTGCAGGTCGAGGGCGCTTGCGATCTTCTGCAGCGTCTCGAGCGAAGGCACGGTGTGGCCGTTTTCTACCCGCGACAGGTAGCAGCGGAGCAGGCCGGTGCGCTTCTCGATGTCTCCCTGAGACATGCCCTTTTGCAGCCGGAAGTCGCGGATGGTGGTGCCGATGGCGTTCGAGATGGACTTCGCGGGAAGTGTCGCCTGCGCTGGGAGAACGATCTGCATGTCACTCATTGACCGTAAAGTAACTGGCTCTGGCAGGACAGGCAAGAGCAAAGTGCAGGGGGACATCGAATGTTGAACCAGACGTGGTTCCAAAGGTGTGATCTTCAAGTAGAGGTTGAAGGAGTCGGCCCTTTGGAATCAAGCGAGTAGATGGCGAGTTGGTTAACGGCGTCAAGGTTACTTTTAGCCGCAAGCGTGCAGGTGCACCCTCCTCGCGGGCGGCGCGACCATCCGCGAGGGGGATGCTCCGCGCGGGCGAGTGGCCACCCTATGCCATGTGCATGCCGCCATTCACGTCGAGCGTGTGGCCGGTGATGTAGGCGGCCTCCTCGGAGGCGAGGAAGGCTACAGCTGCTGCGATCTCGACGTCCGTGCCGACGCGGCCGAGCGGGATGTGGTCGGACATCTGCTTCTTCTGGTCGTCGGTGAGGACGTCGGTCATGGCGGTGGCGATCATGCCGGGCGCTATGGCGTTCACCGTGATGCTGCGGCTGGCGAGTTCGCGGGCGAGCGACTTGGTCATGCCGATCAGCCCCGCCTTCGACGCGGCATAGTTCGACTGGCCGGCCTGGCCCAGCTGGCCGACGACCGATGTGATGTTGATGATGCGTCCCCAGCGTGCCTTGAGCATCGTCTGCATGACCGCCTGCGAGAGCAGGAAGGCGCCGGTGAGATTGGTGTTCAGCACGTCGTCCCAGTCGTTGCGCTTCATGCGCATGGCGAGCATGTCGCGGGTGATGCCGGCGTTGTTGACCAGGATCTCGACCTTGCCGAAGTGCGCGAGGACCTCTTTGATGCCGGCCTTGATCGAGTCTTCGCTGGCTACGTCGAGTTCGAATGCCCTGGCGGTGCCACCTGCGGCTGCGATCTCGGCGGCGACTTCCGCGAGCTTATCCAGATTGCGGGCGGCGAGCGCGAGGTGGGCGCCCTGGGCGGCAAGTCGGAGGGCGGTGGCGCGGCCGATACCCTGCGAGGCTCCGGTGACGAGGGCAACACGATTCTGAAGGGAAAACAAGGCGGGCGGACTCCTGGGTTTGGCGCGACGTTGCCTGAGGCGCGAGGGTAAGACACGCGCGCCGCAGCCTTAACCATACGTGGATTCGCGGCTCAAGTCAGGTCTGGCGTGTCTTTGCGGAGCGCCCAAAGGAGGACGTCGAGACCTGGGGAGAAGTGCAGCCTTGGCGGTTCTTGCGGCAAAGTGATGCCGTGGGCGGAGGGAATCTCGTTGCGCCGGATCTCGGCCACGGCTGGAAACAGGGGCCACGGTTTGTGGTGGATGTGGCCGACCAACATGCGTCCGGCGAAGGGGGTGAAGAGGCAGTAGCGTTCGCTTACGAAGAATTCAAAGGAGCCGGGCTGGCTTGGTGGCATTACCGGAGCGCCCGGGAGCGGGCCAAAGGTGGCGTCGTAGCGGACGGCTCGGCGGGTGAACTGGCGGCGGCTGCGGTAGAGGGTGCTGTCGCCGGTACGGGTGCGCGACATGGCAGCGGGGAAGTAGGGCAGGTGGAAGAGCGTGCGTGCCCCGAGGACGGCGAGCGGGCTGGCGCAGTCGAGCGAGAAGAAGAAGACGCCGCTGAGCCCTGATACGCGCGACCGGACATAGGTGCGCAGATTGAGTTCAGGGAAATGGGTTGCTGCCGGCACCGAGAAGGCGTGGGTGCCGAGGGAGCGGGTGCGGACCTCATCCATCCAGAACGGGATGACACCTGCCCAGGCGAAGCCTTCGAAGGTGTCGCATGCAAGCCCTGGCGGCAGCAGGGCCTGCATCTGTGCGGCCGGGATCGGCCAGTGCGCGAAGAGCAGATCGTGCCAATGCTGACCCAGCCTCCATGTCCTTCCGGGCAACGGGTAGGGCCGGTGCGCGGTGGTGTCGAGCAGCTTGTGGAGATCAGGGTCAGTCATCGGCGCACGCTCTTCTATATCCTGATTGGACCATGATTGAAGACGAGACGCTTGAGCCGAAGGCAGGGGATGTTTATGCAGGCGAAACCGAGGTGTACGCGATCCATGGGGCGGACCCGGAGGTGCTTGCGTATGCCATGGCGAAGTATTCGCGCTCGTCGTTGACGTTGAAGGATTCGTTGAAGGAGATCAGCGCGCAGCGTGCGGAGCAGTTCCTGAATACGTTTTACTTTGCGTACGGACATCGCTCGATCGCCGACCTGGCGCATATTCCTTTTGCGATCGAACGCCTGAGCCTGCTGGCCGCGATCGCACTGGTCGATGAGCAGCGCTGGGATGGGCAGGAGCGTTCGACGCGCTACCAGGACTTCAGGAAGTCGGGCTGGTTTACGCCTGCCGTGGGCGACCAGGAGGGCTTTTATACCGAGGCGGTCCGCGCGCTGTTCGTCCGCTATGACGAGGTGAGCCAGGGCATGCTGGCGGCGTTGAAGCAGGCCATTGCGCGGCCCCAGGAGATGAAGCCGGACGTGTATGAGCGCACGTTGAAGGCGCGTGCGTTTGATGTGGCGCGTTACCTGTTGCCGCTTGCGACGAACACGTCGCTCGGTCAGATCGTCAATGCGCGCACGCTTGAGACGCAGGTTTCGCGCCTGCTGACGAGTGACTTCGCCGAGATCCGCCAGCTGGGGGAGCGGCTGCGGCAGGCCGCCACCGGGCCCGCCTGGAACGTGAACCACGAGGCTGCGGTGACCTTGATGCAGGAGCTGGAGGCGGCCAGCGGCACGCGCGATGCACGCGTGGAGCAGATGATCCTGAAGCCGGTGAAGGCCGCGCCCACGCTGGTGAAGTACGCTGTCCCGAATGTTTACCAGAAGGAGACAGCCGTGCTGCTCGCCCACGCGGCGCGAGAGCTGATGGGTTCGGCTGAGATCGCGCCGGCACCGGTCGTCGACCTGGTTGAAGGCGACGAATCGATCGAGGTGGAGCTTGCCGCGTCGCTGCTGTATCCGAACTGCCACTTCAGCTACCGGCAGCTGCGGGACGCAGTCGCGGGGCTGGAGGGTGCGCAGATCGCAGAGATCATTGCGCTCGGCACACGGCATCGCGGCCGTCATGATGAGCTGCTGCGCGCGTTTCATGTGGGGGCTAAGTTGAAGTTCGACATCCTGATGGATCTCGGAGGCTTCCGCGATATGCACCGGCATCGCCGCTGCACGCAGCTGCTGCAGGGCTTTACCGATCTGCATGGCTATGAGACGCCCGATGCGCCGGGGCAGCCGACGCTCGCCGATGCCGGCCTGGCTGACACATACACGAGCGCCATGGATGCGGCGTTTGATGCCTACCGGACGCTGAAGGCGAGCGGCATCGAGGAGGCTGCGGAGTCTGCGCAGTACACCCTGCCGCTCGGCACGCGATGCCGTTCGCTGTTCAAGATGGACTTTGCGGAGGCCTTGTACATTGCAGAGCTGCGCAGCGGGGTGGCCGGCCACTACAGCTACCGCAGGGTGGCTTGGGAGATGTTCGAGGCGGTCAGGCGGCAGTACCCGGGCATGGCGGGTATGTTCCGGATTGAAGACGTTCGAGTGCCGGTGAATCTGCTGAAACGCTAGGCTGCAATTGGATGAGGAAGCCATGATCTTCTGTCGTACGTTGTCTCTGCTGGTCGCCTGCGGCCTGCTCGCTTCACCATTGGCTGCCCAGCTGACAGCGGCTGAGAGCGAGGCCTTGGTGGGCGATGCGCCGGCCGATCCTGGACCTCTTGCGAAGGCCCTTGACCGCTCGGTGAAGCCTGCCGCGGTGCAGGCTGCGATGCGCAGGGTGGCGGACTGGCAGGTGACGCGCATCGCCGGTACACCCAGCCAGGACTGGACGTTCGCGACTTTGTACGCGGGGCTGATCGCGGCCTCTGATGCGCTTAGGGACCCCAGGTATCGCGTGCTGGTTCGGCAAGTGGCTGACCACTACGACTGGACGCTTGGCCCGAGGAAGGCGCATGCCGATGACCAGGCCATCGGGCAGTCTTACCTTGCGCTCGACCGGCTTGACCGGGACCCACATCACCTGGCTGCTCTGCGCACGCAGTTCGATGGGTTGATGACGGAGCCTGATGATCCGGCAAAGCCCGTATGGTGGTGGTGCGATGCGCTCTTTATGGCGCCTCCTGTGTGGGCAGGGCTCGCTGCCGCCACGCACGATGCGCGCTATCTCGACGCCATGGACCGTGAGTGGCACCTTACCGACAAGCTGCTGTGGGACCCGCAGGCGAGGCTCTTCTTTCGCGATGCCAGCTATCTCCACCAGCGCGAGAAGAACGGGCAGCGAGTCTTCTGGTCGCGCGGCAACGGCTGGGTGATGGGCGGTCTGGCCCGCGTGCTCGAGGTGCTGCCCGCGGACGACCCACGGCGTGCGTTCTACGTGAACAAGCTGCAGGCGATGGCGAAGTCGGTGGCTCGGCTGCAGGGTGCGGATGGGCTTTGGCGTCCGGGTCTGCTTGACGCTGCCGACTAACCAATACCTGAAGAAAAAGGATCTCCCATAATCATCTATGCGATCAGCTGGGGTGTGAATCATCATCTGCTTGATCGCCGTCGGTTTGCGCCTGTCGCTGCGAAGGGCTGGGCGGGACTGGTGTCGAACATCTATGCGGATGGGCGGCTTGGATCGATCCAGCCGGTCGGCGCGGCGCCGGGCGCTTACCCGGCCGGGGCCAGCTACGTATTTGGCACGGGTGCATTTCTGCTGGCTGGATCCGAGGTGCAAAAGCTTGAGGCAAAAGCGCGCTGATCGAGGGTTGCGAGTGCTTCGCATCGGGTCGCGCTTCGCTTGATTCTGCCTGGAACGAGCGCGCTACAACGCGAAGACTTGTTGCATGGGCTGCCAGCGGCTTACCGGGTCGGCCTCGGCAGAGACGTCCTGGAAGCGCGCCATCCGCTGCTCCCACTCGATTACAGCAGGATTCGCACGATCAAGCTCCGCCTTGCGATCGAAGCTGAAGCTCTCCGTCGTATCGATGATCATGAACAGGTGTGCGTCTCGCTCGTAGATCTGCATGTCCAGAATGCCCGCATCGCGCAGGCTCTGCCGGATCGCTTCAGGCACGTGGCGGTGATGCTCGATGTACTCGGCGATCAACGCGGGATCCGGCTTCAAACCAAGGGTGAGGCAGTAACGAGGCATCGCGTTCTCCTGACATGCGCTTGCTTTAGCAACTCCATCTTACGTAAGGTGAGTGCCTGTGCCATGTCTCGTCAACCTGCATGGCCTGAAAGGAAGCGATGCGCGCCCTGGCACTGACAGCACCGGGAGATGCAAGGATTGTCGAGATTGCCGCACCTGTCCGCGAGGCGGGACAGCTGCTGCTGAAGGTCGAGATGGTTGGACTCTGCGGCACCGACCTGAACAGCTTTCGCGGGCGCAATCCGCTGATCAGCTATCCGCGTGTGCTGGGACATGAGATCGCGGCGACCGTCCTCGAGGGCAGCGAAGAGATCCCGGCAGGGACGCGCGTGACCGTCTCTCCCTACACCAGCTGCGGTGCGTGCCCTGCCTGCGTGCGCGGCCGCCCGAACGCTTGCCGCAACAATCAGACCTTCGGTGTGCAACGCGATGGCGCCATGACAGAGCTGCTCGCTGTGCCTGAGGAGAAGGTATACGCCGCCAGGCTCGCGGCTGCATCGCTTGCTCTGGTCGAACCGCTTACGGTGGGCTTTCATGCTGTTGCCCGTGGGCGCGTGACCGCGAACGATGTGGTTGCAGTTTTTGGCTGCGGCGGTGTGGGGCTTGGCGCTATTGCGGGTTCGGCATTTCGCGGAGCGCGTACGATTGCAATCGATATTGACGACCAGAAGCTGGCTGTCGCGCGGGCGGCTGGCGCCACGGATACGATCCACGCAAAGCAAGCTGACCCCCGCGAGCGGCTGCGTGAGCTGACGGCAGGCAACGGACCGGATGTGATGATCGAAGCCGTAGGCTCGGCCGATACGTTTCGCATGGCGGTCGAAGAGGTCGCCTTCACCGGTCGCGTTGTATACATCGGCTACGCGAAGGAACCGGTGGCTTATGAGACGAAGCTCTTCGTTCAGAAGGAGCTCGACATCCTGGGTTCGCGCAATGCGCTGCCCGAGGACTTCCGCGGCGTGATTGCGATGCTCGAGGCGGATCGCTTCCCGGTGGCTGCGATGATCTCGGCCGTCGTGCCGCTCGAAGAGGCGCCGATGATCCTCGCACGCTGGTCGGATGATCCCTCGGCTTTCACCAAGATCCTGGTGAAGATGTAAGGCTCAAGGGCCGGTCTGGGCTATCTCTGGTTCGCTGGGTGCGCCGAGCTTCGGCACGAGCAGCTGAAAGATGATCAATGCCACCAAGTACGCCGAAGCCGCCATGGCGAAGATGAGCAGGGGATGGATCGACAGATTGCGCTTGACGATGAACGTGAACACGGCCGAGCCGACCGAGCCCATGGCGCCCCCGATGCCGATCACGGTTGACACCGCAGTGGAAGGGAACAGGTCTGCGACGGATGAAAAAAGATTGGCTGACCAGCCCTGGTGTCCGGCAGCGGCGAGCGCGATCAGCAGCGTGGCCGGCCACGGGTTATGTGGGAAGAGCACGCCCATGCGTGGCACGAAGACGACGGGGAGCGCGCACAGGGCGGTGATCAGCAGGGCAAGCTTGCGGCCGTCGTTCACTGAGTGCCCGCGGTTCATGCGCCATCCTGAGAGTGCGCCGCCGAAGATGGAGCCGATCGACGACACCAGGTACACCGCCACGATGTAGCGGTAGGCCTCGGCCAGGCTGAGGCCGTACGTGCGGTTCAAAATCTGCGGCAGGTAGAAGAGATAGAACCACCACACGCCATCGGTCAGTGCCTTGGCCTCAGAGAACGCATAGACGCCGCGATGCCGGGCGAGAAAGCGCAGCAGGGGAGCGCCGCCTGCGACACCGCGGGTGACCGGCTCGAGCTGTGCCTGCGTGATGGTCGCTCCGCGCCGCAGACGGTTGTAAGGAAAGATCTGCCACAGCACAAGCCACAGCATGCCCATTGATCCGGTCGCGAGAAAGGCCGCGCGCCAGCCCCAGCGCATGGTCACAAAGGCCACCAGTGCAGGGGCTACGAGCGCAGAGAAGTTGGAACCCGAGTTGAACAGGCCTGTAGCAAGCGCGCGCTCTTCTGACGGGAACCACTCGGTCGTCGCCTTGATGGCGGAAGGGAAGTTGCCTGCCTCGCCGAGCCCGAGCATGATGCGTGCGAAGCAGAAGCCAAGCACCGACAAGACCAGCGAGTGGCCCATTGAGCTGAGCCCCCAGATGAGCACCGCGAGCGCATAGCCGCGCTTGGTGCCGAGCGAGTCGATGATGCGGCCGGCGATCAGCAGCCCCGCCCCGTAAGCGATCTGAAAGCAGATGACGATGTTGCCGTAGTTGTTGTCGAATAGCGGCTGGTGGAAGCGGTCGGAGGCAGCGTTCCAGCCCATGAAGGGAACGCTGTGCAGCAGAGGCTCGACCAGCGAGAAGACCGAACGGTCCATGTAGTTGATCGTCGTTGCGGCGAAGAGCAGGAAGCAGACGAACCAGCGCATGCTGTTGTTGTCGCTGCTGCCGGTGAGTGGGAGTGGGCGCTTCGGCATGATTCTCCTGTTCTGGCCTTGGGGACGTTTAGCGCAGCGGTGCGGTGGGCGCGGATCCCATACCGTCGCAGGCCTGGTTCTCTCCGCCCATGCCCCGGCAGAAGCCGTAGCTGGCGGTGTCCACGCCTGTGTGGATCGACCAGCCAGGCGAGACGACCGCCTGGCGGTTGGCGACGAGCAGGTGGCGCGTCTGATCGGGCGGTCCCATCAGGTGGACGACGCGGTGCTCATGCGGCAATGGCCGCGCTAGGTCTGGTGGCGGCGCCGGGTCCGGTGGCCGCGCCTGTGACGAGAGCCTTGCGCCCGTCAAGACGGAATCTGTCGGGCTTGCTGCCGCCGGCTGACGCATCGTTCACTGCGTGGCCCCCGCGCGGAACTTCTGGACGATGGCGAGGTACTTCTTCGCGTTGGCGGTGATGAGATC
>CAXTUS010000092.1:0-13509 GCA_964247475.1 uncultured Acidobacteriaceae bacterium
TCTCTACCCGGCGCACGTGCAGGGCGGGGCCTGATGGCGTCGCCGGCGCCGCGGCATCAGACGCCAGGGCAGCGGCGGGCACCAGCGGGAGCCTGGCCTGAGAGGGTGCGGGATCGGCAGCAGCACTGGGAGTGGTGCTGGGAGTGATGCTCGGAGTGGTGCTCGGGGCTGGCACGGCGGCCGTCCGAAGGTTCGCAGCCGGGACGATACCCGGCGGCACCAGCGGCTTCACCGTCTTTGCCGCAGGGGGATTCAGGGCTGCGTCAATCTCGTCGAGACCCCAGGTGCCGTCGATACCCTTCGCGACGATGCGATCGAACGGTGTCGGCAGCTTGATCGCCGGGTTCGGCGCACGCTCGAGCGTCAGCGCGCGGTTCAGCAGGGTGGCAAGCATCTCCACATCGTTGCGCTTCAGCTGGGCGCACTCCTCGGGCGTCAGGAACTCGGAGTCAAGCTGGCACTCGCGCACACAGTCGCTGCGCAGCTTTACCACCTCGCCGACCGCCATCACGTTCGCCGGCTCGATCATGCCATGGATCAGGCCATGGCCGTGCAGCGCCTTTAATGCGTCGACCAGGCTGACCGCAACCTCCTTCGTCTCAGACGGGGTCAGCGGACGCTCCTTGAGGATCTCAGCCAGGCTGCCGTCGCTCGGCTCCATCAGGGCATAGGCCAGCGGCGTGCTTTCGAACTTGGTTTTGCCGTACTTCCGGATGGTGACCAGGTGTTCCTGCTGCAACTCCGTCACCTGTCGCCAGCGCTCCATCATCTCGGCCTCATCGTTCAGCGATTCGGTCAGGCGGATCACGGCGGGCGTGCCGGTACCGTTTGAAGTCGCGAAGAAGGCGCTGCGGCCTTCGGGACGGATCAGTTGGCCGAGCGGATATGCGTCGGCGATCGTCTTGCCTTCGTAGTCACTCCAGAGATGCATGCTGTGTCCGATCTGGTTCTAGAACCTGTTGCAGAAATGGGTCTTACTTCAAGGTTCGGGGCGGCTTCAGCTACCCGTATCTATTATTGCTGATGAGATTCAGGTAAATATGCGCGGAAAACCGGTACATTTCTGCCCGGTACCAGCTTGGTTCCCGGTCTTGGCGCCGAGTGCCCACGCTTAGATTGATGGCTATCTGCGAAGAAGGCCGTACGGCAAGCCTCTGAAAATTTCAAACGCTATCTGTTCGCCTGCAAGCGAAGGCCCATCATTGCGCCGGTGCCGCAACCCGAGAGTACCAGTCTTGATCCTCAAGTAGGCACCCATCTGAGGTCGAGCTAGAGAATGTACCGGCTCAGGTCCTGGTTCTTGACAATGCCGGCCACCTGCTGGCGCACGTAGTCCGCATCGACGACGATGACCTTCTCGTATTCCGGCTCGCCCGGGCCTTCTTTGCGTCGCTCGATGACAGGCAGCGGCGCGGATGAGGCCGATGGCGCGTCCGGAACGCCAAGCTGTGTGGAGGCGGAGATTTCGGCCACCACGCCTTCGCGCGAAGCCTCCGTGCGATTGGTCTTGACCACGTCCGGTGCCTGGAAGCTGATCTCGTCGAGCACACGCTCCATGATGGTGTGCAGGCGCCGCGCGCCGATGTTTTCGGTGGTCTCGTTTACCTTGAAGGCAAACTCTGCCATCTCGGCCAGGGCTTCGGGCGTGAACTCGAGCCGCAGGCCTTCGGTTTCAAGCAGCGCCGTCGACTGCTTGACGAGCGAAGACTTGGGCTCGGTGAGGATGCGGACGAAGTCGCCTACCGTGAGCGACTGCAGCTCGACGCGGATGGGAAAGCGTCCCTGCAGCTCCGGGATCAGATCGCTGGGCTTCGAGACGTGAAAGGCGCCGGCGGCGATGAAGAGGATGTGGTCGGTCGAGACCATGCCGTACTTCGTGCTGACGGTGGTGCCTTCGACGATCGGCAGGATGTCGCGCTGTACGCCTTCGCGGCTGACATCGGGCCCGTGACCGCCTTCCCGTCCAGCGATCTTGTCGATCTCGTCGAGAAACACGATGCCCGAGTCTTCGACGCGCTCCACTGCGAGCCGCGTCACCTGGTCCATATCGATCAGGCGGCCTTCCTCCTCCTGCACCAGGTAGTCGAAGGCCTCGGAGACCTTCATCTTGCGCTTCTTGGTGCGCTGGCCGAAGAGCCCGGGCAGCACGTCCTTCAACGACATATCGCTCTCGTCCTGACCGTGCGAGGCAACGAACTCGAAGCTCGGCTGGTTGCGATCGCGGACATCGAGTTCGACTGTGCGCTCATCGAGCTTGCCTTCGCGGAACTGCTGACGCAGCTTTTCGCGGCTGCGCTCGTGGCTGGTCTGCTCCTTGCCATCTTTTGTGTCGCGCTTGGCGTTCGCGTCAGGCTCTGCCGTGATGTTTTCAGCCGAGGTTGTATCCATCGAGGCCGGAAGCTGGATCACATTGGTGCCCGGAACCTCGGTGGCGTTCGCGGCATTGGCAGCGGTCGCGGCGGCAGGAGTGGGTGGCAGCAAGAGGTCAAGCAGGCGATCTTCCGCGTTCAGCTCGGCCTTCTCTTCAACATCTTCAAGCTTCTCCTCACGCACCAGGTCGATCGCGATCTCGACCAGGTCGCGGACGATGGATTCCACGTCGCGCCCGACGTAGCCCACCTCGGTGAACTTCGAGGCTTCCACCTTCAGGAAGGGCGAGTTGGTGAGTTTGGCGAGGCGGCGTGCGATCTCCGTCTTGCCTACGCCCGTCGGCCCGATCATGATGATGTTCTTGGGCATGATATCGTCCGCGAGATCGGGCGCAAGCTTCTGCCGGCGCATCCGGTTGCGCAGGGCGATTGCGACAGCGCGCTTCGCTGCATGCTGGCCGACGACGTACTTATCAAGCTCTGCGACGATCTCGCGCGGGGTCAGTTGGTCGAGCGCCAGCGCCTGGTCCTCGGCCGCTCCGGGTAAGAAGATTGCCATACAAGTTCTCCTGAAGGTGGTGCTGGGGTCGTCTGCGGTTAGCCGCGTCCTGGTGACGGCACAGCGACTGGGAGGTGGCGCGAGCGGGGTCGCACATCAGCCACTGGCGGGATATGCACCGGATCGCGCTCGACCGTACTTGTTTGCGCTCGACCGTGTCCGTTTGCGCTCAACCGGATTCGTTCGGGTTCGTTCGGCTTCGTCAATGGGCGGCTTTCTCGGCCGCGAGCTCTTCGATCGTCACCTGGTCGTTGGTGTAGATGCAGATCTCGCCGGCGATCCGCATGGCCTTTTCGGCGATCTCGCGCGCTGTGAAGTCGGTATTTTCGATCAACGCCTTGGCCGCGGCCTGGGCATAGCTGCCTCCCGACCCGATGGTCATGATGCTGCCGCCGCCGGCGAAAGGATCGGGCTCGATCACGTCGCCGGTTCCCGACAACATGAGCGTCTGGTGAGTGTCGGCGACGATCAGCAGCGCCTCCAGCTGACGCAGCATCTTGTCCGTGCGCCAGTCCTTGGCGAGTTCAACGGCAGCGCGCCCCAGGTTGCCGGCATACTGCTCCAGCTTGCTCTCGAACCTTCCGAAGAGCGAGAACGCGTCCGCCGTGGACCCGGCAAAGCCGGCCAGCACCTTGTCGTTGTAGAGGCGCCGTATCTTCTTCGCAGAGCCCTTCATGACGGTCGCTCCGAGCGATACCTGGCCATCCGCTGCCATCACGACACGATCTCCGCGCCGGACGCAGATGACGGTCGTCGAGCGGATCTTCCGTCCTTCCGCAAGGTCCAGGGGATGTCCGGCAAGTCCGCCGTGTTCGCCAGGTTTGCGAAGCTCACCGGGTTCGCCAAGCCTGCAAAGCTCGCCAAGCCTGCCCGCAGCAGTGAATTTCTTCGTTCTCAGAGCAATTCCCTTTATTTTCCGCACTCCTCAGTATACCGCCGATGCTTATGGCAGGTTCGAGGGAGCCGTTATCGTCTATCCTTCAGCCAGACGCAGCCAGCCAGAAACAGCCACTCAGACGGTTCCCATGCTCCCTGCCGGCACCCTCATCCGCCAACACCCGCAGACCATCGCCGCCATCACCGCGGGAAGCGTTGCGCTCGTCGCTTTTTCCGCCTGGCTTGTGATGCGCAAGAAGCTCTCGCCCGAGGAACGCGAAGAGCGCCGGCGCACCTGGCTCGCGGAAAACGGGCGCATCATCGACGGCACCCTCATCGACACGGCACCACACGTTGAAGCGGCTGAGGTTGAGACCGTCCCGCCTCACGCCCTCATCTACCGCTACCGGATCGGCGGCGTCACGTATGAGTGCGGCCAGGACATCTCCACCCTGACGCTGCTGCTGCCTGACCTCGGGCCATCTTCAACCATCTTCGGCCTGCCGGTGCAGGTGCGCTACGACCGCGACAACCCGGCTGACTCCATCATCATCGCCGAAACATGGAACGGGTTGTGGAATCAAAACGCGTTTCCTTCAGACCACCCCCAGTGACGCCCCTGCCTGCATCGCATGCTTTGCGGTCAACACGAGGAATACACTAGAGCTATGCACATGGTGGCGTCGAATAACCGGACGATGCAGAGGATCCTGAAGATCTCGCTGGCGGCGACCCTGCTGTACGTCGCGGCAACCCTGCTCTTCGGGCTCCGGGCGCACTCGCTGGCTCTGATCTCAGAGGCCGGGCACAACGCGTCGGACTCCCTTGCGATCATCCTCTCCTTCGTTGCGGTTTACTTCCAGTCGCGTCCTGCGACCGACCGCAAGACGTTCGGATACCAGCGCGCCGGCGTCCTTGCCGCCTTCGTCAACGCGGTCACCCTGATGGTGCTTGCGGCCTGGATCGCCATCTCGGCCATAGGCCGTCTCTACCACCCGGTCGCGGTTGTGCCACAGATGATGATGATCGTCGCCGCCGCCGGCGTGCTGATGAACGGCGCCATTGCGGGCCTGCTGTGGAAGTTCTCGGGCGACGTCAATATCCGCTCTGTCTTCATCCACATGCTGGGCGATACGCTTTCGACCGCGGCGGTCATCGCTGGCGGCGCGGGTATCCTGCTGACCCACCTGCAGTGGATCGACCCGGTCCTGTCGCTCATCATCGCCGGCATGATCCTGTGGTCGTCCTGGGGCATCGTGCGCGAGACCCTGAACATCCTGCTCGAGGGCACTCCGCGCACGCTGTCACTTGGTGACATCAGGGCTTCCATGCAGGCTGTGCCAGGCGTAGCCGATGTGCACGACCTGCACGTCTGGAGCCTTGGCTCGAACTCGCACGCGCTCGCGAGCCACGTCTGTGTCAGCGCTCTTGCTGACCGCGAGATGAGCGTGGCCGATTGCGCAGTCATCCTCGAAGGTATCCAGACCACGCTCAGGAGCAACTTCCACATCTCGCATTCGACCATTCAGTTCGAGACGCGTGGCTGCGAGACCACGCACGGCTGCTCGGCGCCGCCTGAGATGGAAGCTGTGGGCGCCCACGCGCATCATCACCACGGCCACAGCCACTCGCACTAGGCGCAGAGCAGGCCGGAGTCCCGCCCGGGAAAGAGCCTCCGCAGCTTACAAACTCCCTTGCTTTGCAGCATAGGGTCGCGGCTTTGCGGCATACGACCGCGGCTTTGCGGCATACGACCGCGGCTTTGCGGCATACGCCCGCGGCTTTGCGGCAGCCTAGCACGTGCGCCCCCCCCCCACCAGGCAGCCACCATCTTCCTGCGGTTGTGCTGCCCCTCACTTGAATCCTCGAAGACCTCTGCGATCGCAGCTGACGCACTCTCGCATGCGGAGACGCACGCCGGCGATGGGGGCTCCAGCACCCAGGAAACGCTCCAGATCACAAGGTGGGTTCCCGGTCCAGACTATGTTGCAACTTACACACGACTAAGTCACCTCCAGCAGGGTGCAAGCTACGACTTAGTTGTCGTAACACGAGATTCCCGGGACTTATACTGCGCCCGATGCCGTGATAACCCAGCAAATCAGTACATTCTCAGCCTAAGGTAACTAGATTTTTCTATCCCCAGGTTACTGAAATAAATAAAGAATATTTTTCTAGACTTAGACAGAATCAACTGTTATTTCCTAAGACATTCCTGCTTCACCTGGAGCCTCTATGAAACGGACTGACCGTTCGTACGCCTCTCTGCCTCCTGGTCGCTTGCTGCTGCCGCTTGTGGCTCTTTCTTTTGTCAGCCTGCCCGCCTTGCAGGCACAGTCTGGCTCCGCCAACGCTCAGGCCGCGTCCACAGTCCCTTCTTCAGCCGCGACCTCTGCCGCGACCTCCGCAGTGCCGTTGAATGCCCCTCACTACATGCTTCCCATGTACCGGTCGATGATCCGGGTCGCGCTTGAGGGAGGTCTTGTACCCGTGAAGCCGCCGTCCACCATCCCCGGCAACGGCGTCGAACTCGACACCACGGGCTTGCTTCAAACCTACCTGCCTGGCGGCAGCATCAAGCCTTCGAACAACCCGTTCTTCCAGCCGCTCGGCACTAACGGCCGTACCTGCGCCACCTGCCATGAGACCTCAAGCGGCATGAGCGTCAGCGCCAGCAGCGTGCAGCAGCGCTGGCTGAAGACGCTCGGCACCGATCCAATCTTCGCCCCGGTCGATGGCGCCAACTGCCCCAGCCAGGCTGGCTCCGCGCTGCTTCATCCGAACAATTACTCGCTGCTGCTGAACCGCGCCCTCTTCCGCATCGCGCTGCCGGTCCCGCAGGGTGCGGAGTTCACCGTCAAGGTGGTCAGCGATCCTTATCGATGCAACACGGACCCTGTCTACAACACATCGACCGATGCCAGCGGAAATTCAACCCAGCTTGTCTCGATCTATCGTCGCTCCATCATGGCGTCGAATCTGAAGTTCAAGACCTTCAGCCAGACGGATACGCAGGGCGCGCCGCTGGTGGACCTGGTGACCGGAGAACTGCTTGTGCGTGATCCGGACGGGCTGCACTATGCCAACGGGAACATCATGTCCGATGGTCGTGAACCGACACTCGAAAGCCAGGCGCTTGATGCGACCCTTGGCCACGCGCAAGCAACGAAGGCCCCGACCCCGGACCAGATCGCCCAGATTGTCGCCTTCGAGACGGGCATCTACAGCGCGCAATCCCTCGATGCCCAGGGTGGCAGCCTCACCAGCAACGGCGCTACAGCCGGTGCGATCACGCTCGCAAAGGCGACACCCGGAGTGCCTGCGCTTCCAGGCCAGGAGGTGATCAATAACTTTGACGCCTGGGATCCATCGGTGGTCGCTGAATCAAAAAAGCGCGCATCCATCTATCGTGGCCAGCAGATCTTCAACAACGTCACCTTTCTGGTCTCAAACGACGCGGGCATTAACAACATCCCGGGCGTTCCGAACGGGATACCGCTCAGCTGCTCGGGCTGCCACAGCCAGGTGAACGGAACCACGGAAACCTTCGCTCACGGCCAGCATTCAATCGGTGTGGGCGGGCTGACCCAGTCGATCGGCGGGCCGGCTGCATCCACCTTGCTGCCCATCTTGGAGATCACCTGCAAGAACGGGCTCAGCACGCCATTCTTTGGATCCACGGTGCGCGTCAACGATCCAGGCAAAGCGCTCATCACCGGGAAGTGTGCAGACATAGGACGCTTCACCACACCTCAGCTGCATGCGCTTTCCGCCCGCGCACCGTACTTCCATGATGGCTCTGCAGCCAGCCTTGCCGATGTGGTGAACTTCTACAATCAACGCTTCAAGATCGGCTTCACAGCCCAGAACACTGCCGATCTGGTTGCCTTCCTCGAGACCCTCTAGCCGTTCGAGGCGAGACAAACCCCCGCGGCTGCAGAGATGCGGCTGCGGGGGTTTGTCAGTAAACCGGCTCTTGGGGTCTTTACTGATGAGAATATCGCGGCATCGAGGCACATGCTTCAGACCTGGTCGCCGTGCCGAGGCCTAACGTTCCAGCATCGTCTTCCACTCCCTGTCCGACTGTCTGCGCATATGCGGAGAGGACAGGGTCCGTGCGTTCGCCCGGCGCGACGGGAAGGCGAACTTGCACACATGGTCCTCCTCCTCGCGTTCGAGCTCCGCCAGGCTGTTGCGTGAAGAGATGGTGGTAAGGCATGCGAGACAGATGGAATCGAGCGTGCCGTCTTCCTTCGCTCGATGGGCATAAAGCACGGGCTTTTCCTGGTTCATAGAGACTCCCCTGGAGGTAAGTCTAAGCGTGCGGACGTGAACCAGCCTATACCACCTCCGTACTTGCGGAAGGTGCTCAACTGCACTACCCCCGCCACGGCGGATGTGATACAAAGTGCGTTCGGAAAAGATGAAAGCCGGCGTAGTCGCCGGCTTTCTCTTCACTGATCGCACGCTAGCTGATCGACTAGACCAGTTGAGCGTCGAGCGTAATCTCAGCCGCCTTCAGCAGTCGCGAGATGGGGCAGCCTTCCTTCGCTTTGTTGGCAAGCTCTTCGAACTTGTCCTTGTCTGCGTTGGGAACACGCGCCCTGGTGACGAGCTTGATCTTGGTCACGGTCGGACCATCGTCGGTATGTTCCATCGTGACCACCGCGGTCGTCTGCAGCTCATCCGGCACCATGTTCGCCGAGGTGAGCTGCATGCTGAGCGCCATGGTGAAGCATCCCGCGTGCGCCGCTGCAATCAGTTCTTCAGGATTGGTGCCGACTCCATTCTCAAAACGTGTGCTGAAGCTGTATTGTGCATCCTTCAACGTGTTGCTCTGGGTAGAGATAGTGCCTTTGCCCTCTTTCAGGCTGCCGTGCCAGACTGCACTTGCGCTGCGATCCATATCAGAAATCTCCTATGCCGGGCGAGCAATCCGCCGCAGTCCATCAGATGCCGCCCGGACGGTGCCAGCAGCGTGAAAATACTTATTCGTGTGCCCCTCAAGCCCTGCGAAGGGCAGACCGCCTACCGTCCCTCGCTCGTCCGACGCGCCGCCTCGAACTCGTCTCCGCTCTTCCATTCGATCGGAGAGGTGGAAGACAGCGCAGCCCAGCCTACCTCCATACCAAACCGGGCAAGCTTCTGGTTCCCGCGGAAGTCCATGTCAGGCGTGTAGTTATCGGAAAAGTTGTGATAGCGGTTGTCGTTGTAATCCTTCTCCTGGGCCTGGCCCCAGGCGCGGTCGTGACCTTCATACAGCGAACCGGTGTCGATCGAAAAAGCAGGGATCCCGACGCGGCTCAGGGAGAAATGATCGGAGCGATAGTAGCTGCCCGCCTCGGGCCGGGGATCGGGAACGATGGCCAGGTTGAAGCGTTTTGCAATCGCCTGCACCTCGGGGTAGAAGCTGGTGCGCTGCGCCCCGTTCACGTTGATCTCCCTGGGGACACCGACCGGCAGGATCATGTCATAGTTCAGGTCGAGCGCGATCTTGCCGGCCGGAACGGGAGGATGCTGGCCCAGGTATTCCGACCCGAGCAGGCCCTGCTCCTCTGCCGTGACGGCGGCAAAGTACACGGGATGCGGCGGCTTCAAACCACTCTGGGCCCAGGCGCGCGCCATCTCGAGCAGGATGCCGCAGCCTGTCCCGTTATCGGCGGCTCCGTTGTACACGTTGTCGCCCTTCATGCCAGGCACGTATCCCAGGTGGTCGTAGTGCGCGCTGTAGAGCAGCGCCTGCCGCACCTCCTTCTCAGTGCCCGGCAGCATGCCCACCACGTTCGCGCTGTTGAAGGGGCGGATGGTGCTGGCCACATGCGCCTTCAGCGTGACACCCAGAGGGTGGGCCTTGAAGCCGCGCTTCCCGGCCGCCGTCATCTCCTTGTCGAGGTCGAGGCCAGCTGCCGCGAACAACTTACGCGCGACCTCCAGCTGGATCCAGCTTGCAGCCTTGAGCTTCGGGTTTGCATCATCGGCAAGATACGTCTTCTCGCTGGTGTTGGAGTTCTTGACGACCCCCCAGCCGTAGCTCGCCAGATCAGTCCGGTGGATGATCAGCGCGCCGATCGCACCCATCTTCGCCGCATGTTCGAACTTGTAGGTCCAGCGGCCGTAGTAGGTCAGCGCCTTGCCGGCAAAGAACTTGGGGTCATCGGACGGCGGATCGCCTACGATGCAGACGATCACCTTGCCTTTCACATCGACGCCCGCGTAGTCGTCCCATTGAAACTCGGGCGCGGTCGCCCCGTAGCCCACGAACACCAGGGGCGCGTCGATCTCGGCAAGCGCCTCGTGCTGCTGGTTTGAAACCGTGTAATCGTCGCCGTAGGCCAGCTTGATCGGGCTGCCGCTCTTTAATGGCACAAACTCAAGCGAAGTCTCGGCAGGGATCGCTTTCACGCCTACCATCCTGATCTGCTGCAGGTAGGTGCCGTTGTCGCCGGCCGGCTTCAGCCCGTCGAGCGCGAACTGCGTTGCCATGTACTCTGCCGAAATCTCCGCACCGCGCATGCCGGGCCCGCGTCCTTCAAGCAGGTCATCAGCGAGAAAGCGGACGTGGGCGCGGATCTTTTCAGCATCAATCGACTGCTCGGCAGCCTTCAGCTGGGCAGCGTGGGGCAACGTCTGGGCTGCTGCCAGACCACTCAAGCCCATCATCAAGGCAGGCACACACAAACGGGACAGAACCAAGGCAACTCCTCCAGCTTCTTCTCAGCTTCTCGATCAAAGAATTGATACCCAGAGTATAAGCATCCCGCAGGGGTCTAGCGGGCCCTAACCCGCGGCTCGCCGGCGCTCCTGCTCCGCCTCCGGAGACTCCGGCCCCGCTACCGACCACAGGTCTACACGACGAAGCACCTTGCGCGCCAACCCGGTGAGAGGCAGGTCTCCCAGCCGCCTGACGTTGTACCAGCTAAGCGACTCGTTCGACGCCGGCACCGCATCCCGCAGACGGCTGTCTTCTGACCCAACGCTCTCCCCGTAGACGCCCACGTAGTAGTTGGTGCTGGTGATCGAGTGCCGCAGAGCGAGCATCGCCTCACGCCCCTTCACCGCATCGAGGGGCAGCGGCGGAAGCTCCAGCATGCCCGGCATCAGGCTCGCCTCTGCGCCTCTCTGCTCAAGCAGCACTTCGGTCGCCGTGCCCTGCTTCCGCGTTGCCAGCAGAAAGGCCACCGGCCGGCTGCTCTGGCGGCTGCGCGGTGCGGTCACATGCTCGCTCCGGGTGCGGCAAAGGTCGTACACGGGACAGTTGAGGCAGAGCGGCGCCTTGGGCAGGCAGATGGTCGCGCCCAGCTC
This sequence comes from uncultured Acidobacteriaceae bacterium, assembly GCA_964247475.1. Taxonomy (GTDB): domain Bacteria; phylum Acidobacteriota; class Terriglobia; order Terriglobales; family Acidobacteriaceae; genus Edaphobacter. The sequence goes on from CAXTUS010000092.1 coordinate 11,107, forward strand.
CATCATGGCCTGGTTGTGGTCCCCGGCTACGTTGGTTTCGTCTACCTTTTTGCGCTGCGGAACCAGCTGCCCGGCCTGTTCGCGCACAAATCTGCGCCCTGCGGCGGTCACATCCTCGGGACGTCCTGTAATACGTAACAGCACCCGTTCCACGTTGCCATCGACCACGGCCACGCCTTCGCCGAAGGCGATACTCGCGATGGCCGCGCAGGTGTATTCGCCGATGCCCGGCAGCTTGCGCAGCTCGATAGAACTCTCGGGAATCTTTCCGCCTAGCTCGCTCGCCACAAACTGCATCGCCTTGTGCATCATCCGTGCGCGACGATAGTAGCCCAGGCCTGACCACGCTGCCAGCACCTCCGCCTCTGACGCCCGGGCCAGCGATTGCACATCGGGAAACAATTCCAGAAATCGCCTGTAGTGTTCAAGCACCGCTGCCACGCGCGTCTGCTGCAGCATTACCTCAGAGACCCAGGTCTTGTATGCGTCGTTGATCCCGCGCCACGGCAGTTCCCGCGCCTGCACCCTGTACCACTGCATCAGCTTCCTGCGAAAGATCTGTACCTGGGCCTGTGTGAATCCGTCTTGAACCACTTGATTTGCAACCTGATTCATAGCCCGATTCTACGAACATCTGAACCTGCATCAAACGGCCGACGCTCGCTTTGCTGCGATCGCTTGACGGAGCGCCGCTGGCGTTCGAAGAAGGATCACTCCTCATCATGACGATGTACTGGGTCTACGACCTCCCAAACTGGCTCTTTGGCGCTCTCTCGATCGCCAGCTTCCTGCTCTTCAGCCTCACCGGCCTTCTGCTCACACGCGGCTGGGTGCGTCGCCTCCACCAGGTCGACCACTCGCACAACGACATCGTCAGCTACTACCTGGCCGCGGTCACTGTCTTCTACGGCATCACGCTCGGCCTGGTCGCCGTCGGCACCTGGAACACCTACTCCGAGGTAGAGACCAAGGTGGATCACGAAGCCCAGGTGATTGCCTCGCTCTATCGCGATGTGAGCGCCTACCCCGAGCCCTTTCGCACGAACCTGACCAATGACCTGAAATCGTATCTGCACGAGGTGATCTACGTCAGCTGGCCGCAGCAGCGCAGGGGCATTATCCCCACCGGCTCCGGCGCCTTTCTTGACCGCTTCCAGAATGACCTGCTAGCCTACCAGCCCGTCTCACCCGGCGAGCAGATCCTGCAGGCAGAGGCTTACAAGCAGTTCAATCTGCTGGTCGAGACACGGCGTTCAAGGCTCGACTCGGTTACCGCCTCCATCCCCGCCTCGCTCTGGCTGCTGGTGATTATCGGGGCGCTGGTGTCGATCACCGTCACCTTCTTCTTCGACACGCCCAGCTTCTCGATGCACGTCGTCATGACGTGCCTGATGTCCAGCCTGCTCGGGCTGATCATCTTCCTGGTCGGCACGCTCGACAATCCATTCCGCGGCAAGGTCAGCGTCGGTCCGCTGCCGCTTGAACGCCTCTACGAACTCGTCCTCAAGAAGTAGTCTGTCGCCAGGAGCTTAACGCTGGCACACGCCGCAAAAGTGCGTGCTCCGGCCGCCCACCGTGATCTTCTTCACGGGCGACTGGCACACCCGGCATGGCTGGCCGGTGCGCATGTAGACACGGTGCTCCAGCTGGAAGAAACCGCGCACCCCGTCCGCATCCACGTAGTCCGAGACCGACGATCCACCCAGCTCAATCGCGTGCTTCAGCACCACGCGCAGCGCGTCGCGCAGCCGCAGCAGCTCCCTGCGCGTCAGCCGCGCGGCCTGCCGCCGAGGCCTGATGCCGGCGCGAAACAGGCTCTCGTCCGCATAGATATTTCCCACACCATGCAGCAGGGACTGGTTCAGCAACGCGGCTTTGATGGGCGTCCTGCGGCCTTTGAAGAGCGCCACAAACTCATCCTCGCCGATGGTCAAAGGTTCCGCGCCTGGCCCGTCATAGGGCTCCGCCGTCTTCACCGACAGCCGGCCAAACCGCCGCGCATCCACAAAGCGAAGCTCGTTGCCACCGCTCAGCGCCAGCACGGCATGGGTGTGGGGCGGCCACTCGACAGCCGGCGCCGAGACCAGCAGCCGGCCGGTCATGCCGAGATGGATCAGGAACTCGGCCGGTGAGCCGTCGCCACGTTCCACGGTCATCACCACCGTCTTTCCCACGCGTCGCACGCGCTCGATCCTGGCACCGGTTAGGACGTCTGCAATCTCTGTCTCGGGGCTCTTGAAGGTCTGCGGCTTGCCGCTCGTCCACACCGAGTGGATGCGCTGGCCGTGCACCCGTTCGTGCACCCCATTGGCAACCGTCTCAACCTCGGGTAACTCCGGCATGCTCTAAGTCTAACGGCAGGTCCCTGAACGGTCTGCCAGCGAGGAGTGCCGCGGGGTGGGG
>CAXTUS010000093.1:0-13507 GCA_964247475.1 uncultured Acidobacteriaceae bacterium
AGCTCAGTAACCCCGCGTCTTCGGCTGCCCCGGCGGCCCCGTCAAGCGCCGTCTGCTCAATTAGGCAAACAAGCATCCGCATCCGGTCGACGCAGCCCAGCAGCCCACTGACAACCTCGGCAGTGGCCCTCACCTGCCGCGCACGAAGCGCTCCCATCACGTTCTCCCCTGCGTGCGCCATCCGCTCCAGGCGCGCAAAGCCCAGGAAGCCGGTTGACCCCTTCACCGTATGGATCGCCCGAAAGATCTCGTCGATCAGGGCCCCGTCCAAAGGATTTGCCTCAAGCTCCGTCAGGCACAGCTCCATCCGGTCAAGACCCTCGAAGCTTTCCGCAAGAAACTCCTCCATCAACTGATCCACATCTACCCTATCGGTCTCCTTTCCCCTCTCCTTCAGTCCTCCAGCCCTTCACCCTTGCAATCCTTTCCCGGCGCCTCTACCCTTGCCCCAGCCTATGGAGCACGATCTCAGCCACCTCCGTGACCTTGCCGCACATGCCGCACGCCACGCCTACGCACCCTACAGCCGCTTCTTCGTCGGCGCCGCCCTGGTCACCACCTCCGGCCATACCGTCACCGGCTGCAATGTCGAAAACGCCTCCTACCGCCTTACCACCTGCGCCGAGCAGACGGCCATCTGCTCAGCCGTCCTGGCGCATGGCCCGTCCATGCGCATCTTCGCCATCGCCATCGCCAACCTGAACGACACCGCCTCTGAGCCCTGCGGAGCCTGCCGCCAGACCATCGCCGAATTCGCAGGCCCGGAGTGCCTCATTGTCTTCCCGGGAAAGGACGGACCCCGCACCTGTACCCTCGCCGACCTGCTGCCGGCGGCCTTCCATCTCGGATAAGAAACCAGCCTCCTGATCCCGGGGGCCATGCAATCACGTCAGCGCGGCCGCTCCGCACGCGAACGTCCCTGCAACTTAACTCACACAGCATCCATCAGCACTCATCAGCTTCCATCAGCACCCAAAGGCGATCGATGCCCTTCCATCCGCAGGACCTGATCCGCAAAAAGCGCGACCGCGAAGTCCTCACCCGGCCGGACATCGACGCCTTCGTCTCCGCCCTCACCCACAACCAGATCACCGACGCCCAAACCTCCGCACTCCTCATGGCCATCTTCCTCAACGGCCTCGATCCCAACGAACTCGCCACCCTTACCCTTGCCATGCGAGACTCCGGCGAGAGCTTCAATCCCGGCCTGCACCCCCCGCTCCCCTTTCTCGTCGACAAACATTCGACCGGCGGCGTCGGTGACAAGACCTCGCTGCTGATCGCGCCGATCCTCGCCGCAGCCGGGCTTGCCGTACCCATGATCTCGGGAAGGTCGCTCGGTCACACCGGCGGAACCCTGGACAAGCTCGAGTCCATCCCAGGCTTCGACACCCAGCTCTCACTCGCCCGCTTTGAACAGGTTCTGCGCGAAACCGGAGCCGCCATGATCGGCCAGACCCCCAACCTCGTGCCCGCCGACCGCATCCTCTACGCCCTCCGTGATCACACCTCCACCGTTGAATCCCCTTACCTGATCACCGCCAGCATCATGAGCAAGAAGCTGGCCGAAAACCTTGGCGGCCTGGTGCTCGACGTGAAGACCGGCTCCGGAGCCTTTCTGTCCACGCCCAATGACGCCAAGCTCCTCGCCCGGCTCCTGGTGCAGACCGGCGAGTCAGCCGGCACCCGCACCGTCGCTCTCCTGACTCATCACGCGCAGCCCATCGGCCGCTACGCCGGCAACTGGCTCGAGGTCCTTGAGTGCACGGATATCCTGCAAAACTACCGTCATCCTCTCTCCTCTGACCTCATCGAACTCACCAACCTGCTCGCCGGCTGGATGCTCCACCTGGGCGGCCTCGCCCCAACTCCCGAAGCCGGCGCGCAGCGATCGGACCAGATCCTCAGCGACGGCGCAGCATGGCGCTCCTGGCTCGCGATCGTCGAAGCCCAGAGTGGCGACCCTACCATCTTCCCTGAACCTGCTCTGCCCTCCGCCCTCGTCCAGCCCTCCCGCGATAAGCCTGCGGCATCCTTCCGCTACCCGGTCAACGCCGCTCCAAACACTCCTGATCAGCCCTGCACCACCACGCTCCACGCCTGCGGCGACGGCTTTCTCTCGACGATCGACACCAAAGCCGCCGGCTGGGCGGTTCAGCGCCTCGGCGCCGGCCGCCTCAGGCCAGGAGGCCCAGTAGACCATAACGCCGGGATCGAGGTGCACTGCAAACTTGGCGAGCGCATCACCGCCGGCCAGCCCCTCGTCACCCTCTACGCAGCCAGCGAAGCCCTCCTCGTCGAACCATACGAACTCCTCCGCGACGCCTACACCCTGTCTTCAGAAGCTCCGATCCTCTTGCCGCAGCTTCTTGAAGTGATTGAGGCCAAACGGTAGATGCAACCGCACCCGCGACCACTTCGTAGGGAAGCTGGCGCTGGCGCGCGTAAGCTGCATAGGCCCGGCCGCGACCGTCAGGCTGCGTTCGCTGTTGCTTATCGCATCTCCTTCGCCAGCCTCTCCTTCAAGCTTGCCCTGCCAGCATCCGCCAGGCGTCTGCAGCCCTGTCCGTCCGCATTTCGCCCTTCAAACATCCCGCTCGCCTCAGGATGCGCCGTAATGAGCACATCGCAGGGCGCCTCATCGAGGAACGTAAACGTCTTCGCAAATCCCAACACCATCTCCGGATGCTGCGTGAACTTGTATCGCTCGGCAGAAACTGCCGTCACACTGTCTGCATAGACGATCGATCTGCAGACGGACCCTTCGCAAGACCTCCACGTCCAGCTCGTGCCGCCCGGTGTATGCCCCGGCGTCACGTGAGCCGTAACAGCAATCGGCCCGACCTTAACCGTCTCCCCATCCTTGACGGCCCGCGCGTTGTGCACCAGCGCTACCGGCTTCAATTCGCCAAACTGTGGGTCGTCCCTGCCGACCCCCGTCCGGCTCAGCACCGCGATATTCCAGGCACTGCCCACCACCTGCGCCCCGCTCATCCGCGCAAGCTCCGCAATGCCGCCTGCATGATCGCGATGTACATGCGAGCTCAGGATCAACTTCACATCCTCCACCCGGAAGCCAAGCTCGCGAATGTGCGCAGCGATCATCCCCGCCGACTCGGGCAGCGCACCATCGATCAGCACGTGGCCTTCGGTCGACGTAATCAGCACCGAGCTCAAGCCGTGCGGCCCAACGAAGTAGCTGTTGCCGAAGATGCGGAACGGCTTCTGCGGCTGATTCCACAAGGCCGCTGACGCTGCCGTCTGAGCCTTCCCTGGCAACAGCAGAGTCGCCAGGAAGATCATCGCCGCAAAACCCCACAAACGTCCGCAAAGCCCACCTGCCCGCATCCATCCTCCGATCGTTGCCATCGTTGCGTCAGAAAAGACCGCGTGACAACTAGAAGCGTACCCCGCAAACGGGAGCGCGGAGGTCTTCTTCCAAACTTTCGTGGTGGCGTCTTCCCTTTCTGGTCGTCGATGTCCCAGATGCGGCCAGAGTGCGCAGACAAACTAAAGCTTGTTCAAACGCGGCCGATAGAGTTCGACAAGGCGCGGGAAGGGCGTAAGCGGCTCCCGCCCTCAAAGGACTCAGCGCCGCGCCGCGGTCTTTCTCCTGTGAGTCTCGCCTTTGCAGTACCGACCTTGCAGTGACGTCTTAGCAGTCACGTCCCTGCAGTACGTCGTTGAATTCCCGCGCCTCAGATAACCCCACACGGTGGAACGCAACGATGAAGCAGATGACACTCGGCAAGCGCATCAGCCTCGCAGGCTGTTTGATCCTGATCACGGTCGCAGTGGCGCTCTTTTACTTCATCTCGCAGGGCTTCTCGAAAGACATCTCGATCGCCGTCGCGGAGCAGAACGGTAACAGGTATCTCCGACCACTTGAGGCGCTGCTGAGCACCGTCCCCGATCACGAACTCGCAGCGCGCAGGCTGCTGCGTGGAGACCATACTGCCGCGGCTGACCTCGACCGCCTTGCAGCGCAGGTGGATGCCGCCTTCGAGCGTCTCGGTCACGTCGACCATCAGCTCGGCCCTGCCCTTGAGTTCACCCCGGAAGGACTTGCGAAGCGTAAGCGCGAACGTCTCCAGGCAAGCACGGTCAGGTCCGAGTGGCTCGCCCTCAAGGCCGTCTCTCAGGGTGGAACGGCGGATCAGGTCGCAGCCTCGGATGCTGCCCACGATCAGCTCACCGCCGACATCCGCGGCATGATCGGGCATGCCGGGGACACGTCGAACCTGATCCTCGACGGCGATCTCGACAGCTACTATCTGGTGGACGTCACGCTCGCCACCCTCCCCCAGACCCAGGATCGTCTCGCCTCTATCGCCCGTCTCGGCGAGGATCTCCTTGCCGCACAGAATATCTCCGGGAAAAAAGGCCGTGATCTTGCCGTCGCTGCCGCGATGCTCAAACAGGCCGACCTCGATCACCTGCTCGGCGACGTGGACACCTCGCTCAAGGAAGATCCAGACTTCCATGGCACCAGTCCATCGCTGCAGAAGAACCTGCCCCCTGCGACGGAGGCTTACCGGCAGAAGAATCAGCTCCTGATCGACCTGGTCGCGAAGATGCTCGATCCCCAGGCAACAACACCGGTAACCGCGTACCAGTTTCAAGCTGCGGCGGCGGCAGCGCGCGCTGCAGCCTTCGACCTTTGGACAGTCAGCTCGGAAGAGCTGGAGGTCCTGCTCGAGCGCCGCATCGACGACCTCGCCAGCAAGCGCCTGATCGCACTCACCTTCACCGCGTTCGCTCTTCTGCTGTCGTTCGGAACCGCAACCTGGGTGGTACGCAATGCCACCCGGTCGCTGCGCTCGATGTCCGATCGTGTGCTCGGGCAAAGCCAGCAGATCGCCCACAATCTCTCAGGTCTGGCCGAAGCCTCGGCCTCCCTTGCGAGCAGCTCATCGAACCAGGCCTCGGCTCTCGAGGAGACCGCTTCAGCAGGCGAGCAGATACGCTCCATGGCTGAGCGGAACGGCGACAACTCGCGCTCCGCCTCGCAGCTCGTCCGCGATTCGCAATCGAAGTTCGAAGAGACTACGAGGCTTCTCAACGAGATGGTCGGCGCCATGAGTGGCATCGGAGATGGCGTCGGGCAGATCTCGAAGATCATCAAGATCATCGATGGCATCGCCTTCCAGACCAATCTGCTTGCCTTGAACGCCGCGGTCGAGGCCGCGCGCGCCGGCGAGTCCGGCCTTGGCTTCGGGGTTGTGGCGGAAGAGGTCCGGCGCCTGGCACGGCACTGTGCCGAGGCCGCGCTCGAGACCGAAACCCTGATTGAAGAAGCCATGGGTCGCGTGGGTGGAGGCAGGGCCACGGTCGAAAAGATGGTCGCCGCGGTCCACATGGTGGCCGGCGACTCCGTGAAGCTGAAGGGACTGATCGAAAGCGTCAGCGCAAGCAGCTCGGAACAGAGCCGCGGCGTCAGCGAAGTGGCGAAAGCCATCCAGCAGATGGAATCGATGACCCAGGCCAACGCCGCGACCGCGCTTCAGAGCGCATCGTCAGTGGTCGAGCTGAAGGCGAACTCCGATCAGTTGCTCGAGGTAGTCGAAGAGGTGGCCGCTCTGGTTGGAGGGTCAACGCGAGATGCGACGATCCATTACGCCGGGCCGGAGACCAAGCGAAGATTTACCCGGCTTGACTCCTGAAAGCCGGGCGAAGATCACGGAGACAAACCCGCCGGCAGTCCCGGCAGCATACCCAGCCAACACCGGCATCCCTACGAAGTGACGCCGGTACGGAGCCGGGCCGGCGTCAGGACGCGTCTGCTGCTGCCTCTTCTTGAGCCGTCCCCTACGCTGTTGCCTGGGCCGCCCTCCGCCGCCGGCCGCTGATCAGATAGATTGCTGCGCGGAGCTCGAGCAGAGGGTCGTTCGAAGGCTCGATGCCGGCCACGCGCGGGATCGGGTCGAAGATGATCGTCTTCTGTTCCGCCGCATCATCGGCGACCAGGCCGGTGAGCTCAACGGTGCCGAGGGTAACGACCTTCCGGTCCGCACCCCAGGATACCGTCGCGTCATCAACCACATCACCCGGTTCAGCAAGCTGCAGCCTGATATCGAACTTCACCGAGCCGTTTTGAACACGCTCCTTGATCTCGTCGAAGAGATAGTTCGGGCCATTTGCCTTCGCCTCCTCGTCCGCAAGATACGCGGGCTCCTCGTCGGGCACGACCTGGTAGCGCCCGAACTGGCTCTGGCCGGCATCGTTGAGAAACTCGACGGCGGTCACGCCATAGAACGCCTCGGTCGCAAAGCTCACAGGAAACGGCTTGGGAGCCTGCACGAAGGCAAGCGCGGCGGCGTGCGAGCCGAGGAACTGCTCGATCGGCTTGGGTGATGGAACATCCGGGCCGCTCCCTCCTACCGCCTTCAGGAACTCCAGGAACTCTTCGCCGGTGTGGGTTGGAAAGCCGTCGGTAGAGTGCGCGATGAGGTCCGTGTGCACGCGTTCGCCGAGATGGAAGCGGATGGCGATGCCCTTTGGATTCCCGTTGGCGTCGTTGTCGGGGATCGTCGGGAGACCGGTGGAATCGGAGAAGCGAACAGTGACAGGTGTGCTTGTCTTCGCGAAGTGCGGCGCCTTCGAAAGACCAGCGGCGACCGCGGTCGGCGCGAAGGTGCCGGTAAGCAGCACGCCCTTCGCATGGGCCGGCCGGAAGCCGGGATGCAGGCCAAACAGGGCGTCAAACTGGGCGATCAGGGCATCGCCGAGTGCGATCAACTTCTCGTCGTTCGGAAGGGGCATGCGGGATTCTCCTCGCACCTACTGTACATCGCGCGCGGGTTACACTCAGGTGAAAGATGACAACCAGGTAACAGGCAAGCACCCAGGCACCCCGAAGGAGCGTTCTCTTTGGCCCGTTTCACCGGACTTCTCGGTCTCATCGTCTTCCTTGTGCTGGCGTACGCGCTTTCGACCGACCGCCGGGCCATCCGCTGGCGCACGGTCGCCTGGGGACTTGGACTGCAGATCCTGTTCGCCTTCCTGGTCATCAAATGGCACACCGGGCAGGCCATCCTGCATTCCATCTCGTCCGAGATCACAGGCCTGCTCAGCCACTCCGTGGACGGGTCTTCGCTGGTCTTCGGGCCTTTAGGCGATCCTGCGAGCTCGCTCCACGTGCTTGCGTTCGCCGTGCTGCCAACCATCATCTTCGTTTCGGCGTTCTTTGCGATCATGTACCACATCGGGCTCATGCAGGTGATCATCCGCTGGGTGTCGTGGATCATGCAGCGCACGATGGGAACCTCGGGCGCAGAATCGACCAATGTGGCCGCCAGCATCTTCATGGGGCAGACCGAGGCCCCGCTGACCATTCGTCCCTTCCTCGCAGGCGCCACCCGCTCCGAGCTCATGACGATCATGACCTCCGGCATGGCCCACGTCTCGGGCGGCATCATGGCGGCTTACATCAGCTTCGGCATCAACGCGCAGGACCTGCTGTCGGCAGTCATCATGACCGCGCCCGGAACCATCCTGGTCGCGAAGATGCTTGTTCCCGAAACGGAGATTCCGGCAACCGCGGGTACCGTCCACATGCCCGAAGACGAAGAGCATCAGAACGAAAACTTTATCGCCGCCGTGGCGCGCGGCACCATCGACGGCGGACAGCTGGCGTTCAACGTGGCCATCATGCTGATCAGCTTCGTGGCGCTCGTCGGCCTCTTCAACGCGATCATGCTGGGCATCTCGAACTTCACCTGGGCGCACGGGCACATCCCGTTTCCGCACTCGTTGAACGCCATCCTGGGCGTGGTCGGCGCGCCGGTGGCGTGGCTGATCGGCATCCCATGGCAAGACTGCAAGGTGATCGGCAACCTGCTCGGCACGCGCACCATGATCAATGAATTCGTGGCGTTCACCGGGCTCGGGCAGCTCAAGGCTTCGCTCGATCCCCGAACCTTCTCGATCGCCACCTTCGCGCTGTGCGGCTTCGCCAACGTGGGATCGATCGGGATGCAGATCGGCGGCATCGGCGCCCTGGTCCCGGCACGGCGTAACGACCTGGCCCAGCTCGGCGTACGCGCCATGCTCGCCGGCACCATGGCCAACCTCATGTCCGCGGCCATTGTGTCGATGCTGCTTTAGAGCCGAGCAACAGCAAGCGCGCCCCTAGCGCCAGGCCGGCAGTCCTTCGCGGGGTGGATGCGCTAAACGCATCAACAGCTGAGGCTGACTTCGACTGCCTGCACGCGCCAGCGCTTCCAACCCCGCGCAGTGGTCGCCATCCGCGACAAGGGCGCACCTGCTGTTGCCATTCACTCCCCTAACCTGTGACGATGGTGCGCAACAGACTGGAGTGAGCATGCGGCGTCGTTGGTTGGGCTGGGCTTTGCTGGTGATCCTTGGGGTGGCTGCCGGGGTTTACGCGGCGTTCGGATGGATGCTGCATAACCCGCATCCCGAGGTCACGCTCGGCGACGGCACACTCGCCATCCGCGATGCGAAGATCTATCCCTCACCCACTGAACCCGCAATCGAACATGGCTCGGTGCTGATCCGCAATGGCCGCATCGTGGCCGTGGGCGCTGCAATCGCGATCCCTGCCGACGCCCAGCTGCTCCCCTGCGATCATTGCGTCGTAACCTCCGGCTTTTGGAATGCGCACGTCCACTTCACCCAGTTGAAGTGGGCGCTTGCGACCTTCCGCTCGATGCCGTCGCTCGAACGCAGCCTTGAGGACATGCTCACCAGCCATGGCTTCACCACTGTCGTCGACACCGGCTCCAATCCCTTCGACACCGTCTCGCTGCGCCGCAGGATCGAGACCGGCGGGGTCCTCGGGCCGCACATCTACACAGCCGGCGCGGCGCAGTATCCGCCGCACGGGCTGCCCTTCTACCTGCGTGAACATCAGCCGCTCTTCCTTCAGCAGCTTCAGCCGCAGCCGGAGTCGCCCCAGGCTGCAGCCGCCGCCGAGGAGCAGAACATCGAGCGCGGTGCCGACATCCTCAAGCTCTTCACCGGCTCCTACGTTGAGCGCAACGAAGTCAGGCCCATGCCGATCAGGAATGCGCTGGCCGCCGTCCAGGTTGCTCATCGCCACAGCCAGCTGGTCTTCGCCCATCCTTCAAATCGAGCGGGCGTGGAAGTTGCGCGGGACGCAGGCGTGGATGTGCTGGCACATGCAGCCGACGACACCGACGGCGTCACGCCCGAGGTGCTCAAGTCGCTGGTCGACCACCACATGGCGATGGTGCCCACGCTCAAGATGTTTCAAACGACAGTCACCACGAAGGCCTCGTACCTCGATCCGATCTACGCGGAGGTCAACCAGTTTCACCGGCTTGGCGGCGAGCTGCTCTTCGGCACCGACGTGGGTTACATGACGGACTACTCGACCGTGGAGGAGTTCACCGCGCTTCAAAGATCCGGCCTGAACGCGATGGACATCCTCGGCATGCTGACGTTGAACCCGGCGCGCCGCTTCCACGTGGAAGGGGACAAGGGACGCGTGGCCCAGGGGCAGATGGCAGATCTGGTGCTGCTCGGATCAGACCCGGCAGAGAACGTGACCAACTTCGCCGATGTGCGCCTGACCCTGCGCGGAGGTCGCATCCTCTACCAGAAGAAGGAAGCGCCGTGACCGTCGCGGACGTTCACCGCCTCGCGCTCGCGCCCGCCCGGTCGGAAGCGGACAGGTCGGAAGCGGGCAGGTCAGAGGCGACCGGGTCAGAAGCGGACCGGGTCAGAAGCGGACGCAACCCTGGGCTCGGCCCATCCCCGCGTGCGCGGCCGCATCTTCGCAACCCTTTCAGCCGAGCAGCAGGGCTGCGCCAACCTCGTGCTGACGCCCATCCGGCAGGCCGACTTCCTGGCTCGACCCTGAACCCTTCCTCCCAATGGCTGGGGGCGTGCCGGGTGCTCGCCGTCGCGGAGCAAGCAGCCGCCGTCGCGGAGCAAGCAGCCGCCGTCGCGGAGCAAGCAGCCGCCGTCGCGCAGGCTTGCGTGCAGGTGCGCGCAGCATCAAGCCCCGACACCTACCCTGACGCCCGCAGCAACCTGGCGGAATGTCGACGGCCTCGGGCTAAAGGCCCAGCTCCAACGCGCGCGCCTGCATCGCGCTCAGGCATGTGGCGATGTGCTGCTCAAGCGGCACGCCCAGCAGCTCCGCGCCGCGCATGATGTCCTGGCGATTGACCGCGCGCGCAAAGGCCTTGTCCTTCATCTTCTTGACGACGCTCTTCACCTCCACCTCCGCGATCGCCTTGGTCGGCTTCACCAGCGCGCACGCGGTCAGAAAGCCGGCCAGCTCGTCACAGGCAAAGAGCGTGCGGTCCAGGTGCGTCTCGGGCTCCACGCCGGAGTAATCGGCGTGCGCCAGGATCGCGTGCAGCATCTCCTCCGGCCAGCCATGTTCGCGCAGGTAGCTGACACCCACAAACGGGTGCTCAGCCGGGGTGGGGTGCTTTTCGTAATCGAAGTCGTGCAGCAGCCCGGTTGCGGCGTACTTGTCCACCACTTCCTCAGCCTGTTGAGCGTCAAGCCCTAAATCTTCGGCTTCGCGCCTCGCATACGCCTCGCAGCAGATGGAGACGCTCAAGCAGTGCTTGCGCAGGCTCTCCCCCGCCGTCCACTCCTCCATCAACCTCAATGCCTCCGCGCGTTTAGCCATCACACCCTCCACCTCCTCCTCATACTACCCAACCGGGCTATTAACTCCGCTGGTTCCACTTCGGGTTTGTCCGGTTTTCCTGGGCTAACGTCTGCAATCCGCCTTGACTCACCGGTTCCGGGGTGTCACTCTAGGCACATCGCAGGTCTCCGTTATCGGACGCTTGCGCCGCGGCTTCCTTGCTCTGGCAGCCGCCCGCACAACACAACTTATGGCAACCATGATGGCTCCCCTGGGACCAAACGAGGTCGTGCAGACTGCAGTCCAGGCACACGCTCCGCGCGAGGTGCTGCGCTGCAATCACTGCAAGCTGGTGCAGTTCCGCACACTCTCGATCGCCTGCAGGCGCTGCAAAAGAAGCCTCGAGGTCGAGAAGCCGGCGCCCGTCGTCGCCCCTCTCGCCCTCGTTCCTGCTCTCGCAGAGACTCCGCAGGGCATCCAGATCGCGACCGCCGTACGTGACCTCCGCCACGTTCGCAATCTTTCGCAGCGTCAGCTCGCTGCCCGCATGAACGTGCCTCGCACCTACATCTCGAAGATCGAGAACGGCAAGGCAATGCCGACGCTTTCGTCGCTCGATCGCCTGGCCAAGGCGCTCGACGTCGACATGTCGGCTCTGCTGCGCGATGCAAACACGCGCCACTCGAACGAGACGTCCATGCTGACGGCCGATCCGTTCCTGGCCGAGATCGCAGCCTACACCTCGAAGCTCGACACCCTGCAGCGTGCGATCTTCCTGAACCACGTGCGTGAGCTCGCGGCCGGGCGCCGCAGGACAGCATAGCTTCAGGTTCCCGGCCGGAAATATACCTCTGCGGCCGCGCTCTGAAAAAGGGCGCGGCCCTCTCCCTCTTCCATCCCCCGCGGCTTGCAGCGAAGACCGCAGCGACGACTGCAGCAACGAGTGCCGCGACGAGTGCCGCGAAGACCCCAGCCCAGCACGAACTTTGCCGTCTCCTAGTATGCTTACCAGAGCACCTGCGAGGCTTGACTTGCTGCATTCGGTAAACGCTAAAAATTCGCGTGCGTCCCGGCTTCCCAGCCGCCTCGGTGAGCTTTCGCCCGAAGAATCGGCGATCTACACGCAGCTCGATCCAGCACGCATCCCGGAGCACGTGGCCATCATCATGGATGGCAACGGCCGCTGGGCGGGCAAGCGCGCCTTGAAGCGCTTCCTGGGGCATCAGCAGGGCGCGGAATCGGTCCAGTACGTCGTCGAAACCGCCTCGCGCATCGACCTTCCGTGGATCACCCTCTACGCCTTTTCGCTTGAAAACAACCTGCGCCGGCCCAAGTCCGAGGTCAGCTTCCTGATGACCCTGCTCAAGAGCTACCTGGTCGGCAACGTCAAGCGGATGAACGACAACAACGTCCGCGTACGCTATATCGGACAAACCACCGGCCTGCCCCAGGAGATCCAGGACACCATGCAGTGGGCGTCCGGGGAGACCGCCGGCAATACCGGCACCACCCTCACCCTCGCGCTCAACTACAGCAGCCGGGCAGAGATCGTCGATGCCACCCGCGGCCTCGTTTCGTCACTCATCGAAGAGGCCCACCGGCGCGGCATCTCGCTTGAAGACCTGCTGCAGGTAGACGGCGTCGAATCAAGGATCGACGAGACCACGCTCGCCGCGCACCTCTACACGGCAGAGATGCCCGACCCCGATCTCATCATCCGGACCTCGGGCGAACAGCGCATCTCGAACTTCCTGCTGTGGCAGATCGCCTACGCTGAGATCTTCGTCACGGACCGGCTGTGGCCGGACTTCCGCGGCATCCACCTGCTCGAAGCCATCCACAACTTCCAACAGCGCGAGCGCCGCTTTGGCGGTCTCGGCGAGGGCTCGGATGAGCACTTCGAAGGCAAGGTAGACGCACTCGAAACGCCCGAATCCATCGCCGCCGAGCTGGCCAGACGCTGACCGGACGATGAAACGGATCCTCACCGCAATTGTGCTGATCGCTGCGGTCATGGCGATCGTCTTCCTCGGGCCGCTGTGGCTCATGGCAGCCGCTGCCGGGATCGTCGCCGCGCTCGCCGCCACCGAGTACCGCACGCTCGCCCACCAAAAGGACGTCTACATCCCGCTGTGGTGGCTGCTCGCGTCCACCGCGCTCATCTTCTTCTTCACCCTGCGCCTGCCGGACTTCGAACTGCCCGTCCTGACGCTGGTCACCTTCATCCTGCTCGCCTGGTCCGGCTTTCGCGCGCCGCTTTCGCGAGTCCTGCTCGACACCGCGCTCGGCCTCTTCTCACTCATCTACGTCGTCTACCCGCTGACCCTGCTGCCGCTGATCAAGGCCCACGAAGATGGCACCGGGCTGCTGGTCTTCCTCTTTGTCTGCGTCTGGATGGGGGACATCGCGGCGCTCTACATCGGCAGGAACTTCGGCCGGCGCAAGCTCGCGCCCAGGCTTTCCCCGAACAAGACCATCGAAGGCTCGATCGCCTCGGTCCTCGGCTCGGTCGCAAGCGGCATGGGCATCTTCTACCTGGGCATTTTTCTCGCAGGCCGCGGCTTCACAGCGCTGCATATCGCCATCCCTGCCTGGCAGATGGTGCTGCTGGCGATCGTGCTGAACATCGCCGCACAGCTTGGCGACCTGCTCGAATCCGCCATCAAGCGCGGCGCCGGCGTCAAAGATTCGGGCACCATGCTGCCCGGCCACGGCGGCATCCTCGACCGCATCGATGCGCTGCTGCTGGCCGCGCCCGTCCTCTGGTACATCCTGCTGCTGAAGGACTGGCAAGGATTGTTCCGGTAGAGGCAACCGCAATCGCGTCCTGACGCCGCACAGGCGCCACTTCGTGGGGGGGGGGGGGGGGGGGGGGGGGGCGGCGGCCCAGGCGCCGAAGCCAACAACCCCCCC
>CAXTUS010000094.1:0-13346 GCA_964247475.1 uncultured Acidobacteriaceae bacterium
GCAGACCGCAGCGGCAGTCAGTGCAGCCGGCGGTTCAAGCGCCATCCAGGCCTCGCTCTCGGCCGTCCAGTCCGCGCCCGCAACCACCGCGCCGGCACAGGCCGCAGGCGGCGTTCAGCAGGCCGGAGAGCTGGTGCCGATGACCAAGATGCGCTCCATCATCGCCAGGCGCATGGTCGAATCCAAGCACACCAGCCCGCACGTCCACACCGTCTTCAAGGTCGATATGACCCGCATCGTCAAGCTGCGCGAAAAAGAGAAGAACAAGTACGAGCAGCGCAACGGCGTCAAGCTCACCTACATGCCCTTCATCACGCGGGCCGCGGTCCAGGCGCTCAAGAAGCACCCGGTCGTCAACGCCGCCATTCAGGGCGACGCCATCTTCTATAACCGCGACATCAACATCGGCATCGCGGTCGCGCTCGACTGGGGCCTGATCGTCCCCGTCGTCAAGCAGTGTGAAGAGAAGAGCTTCCTCGGCGTGGCCCGCTCGATCGTCGATCTCGCCGAACGCGCGCGCACCAAGAAGCTCGCGCCGAACGAGGTCTCAGGCGGTACCTTCACCCTTACCAACGCAGGCATCTTCGGCGAGCAGTTCGGCACGCCCATCATCAACCAGCCGCAGGCCGCGATCCTCGGCATCGGCGGCCTCAACAAGGAGCCGCTGGTGATGACCGACAAGGATGGTCAGGACGTCATCGCCATCCGTTCGGTCCAGCGCTTCACGCTCGGCTTCGATCACCGCATCGTCGACGGCGCGGACGCAGGCAAGTTCATGACGGACTTCAAAAACTACCTGCAGGACTGGACCGAAGACATCGGCTAGGCTTCTGCCGAAGATGTCGACCGCAGCTTAAACCAAAAACCAGCGGCGAACTCATCAAGAGTTCGCCGCTTTCTTCCTGGCATCGCGAGGTGCGCGCCGCAAAGCACTGACGCAGACCGCAGACTCACGAAGCAAGGTACTCCGCTTTGCACTGCGCATAGAGTGCAGCCGCATCCTCAGCACTGCGCAGGACGGAGCACTCATGCCGCGCCACCTGCCCCGCGGTGCACACCGTCACCCCGGCCTTCGGACACATGTTCAGGCATGGCACCTTCAGCACATGCAGCCGCATCCCGTCCACGTCTGCCTTGCTCGCGCGCTTCAGCAGCTGCTTCAGCGAAGCCAGACCATCGGGATCATCCCCATGCTTCAGCTTGCGCTGACACTTGCCGCAGACCAGCAACAGCTGGCCCTTCAACGGCAGCTCGTAGCTGCGTAGTTCCCCTTCAACCGCCCGGCCCGCTTCCAAGAGACTCTTCTTCGACATCCCTGCTTGGATGCCGCGCCGCTCGGCGTTGTCCCTAGAGCGCAGCCTTGGCCCGCAAGACCAGCTCAACCGCCTCTTCGGGCGTCCTGCCGATCGCGCTCAGGTGGCCCATCTTGCGGCCCTTGCGCGGCTTCAGCTTTTCGTACAGGTGCAGCTTCACGCCCGGCACCGCAAGCGCCTTGTCGAAGCAGACCTCGCGCACCTTGCCGTTTTCGTCGAGCCAAAGATCGCCCAGCAGGTTGGCGATTGCCGCCGGCTGCACCACGTCCACATCGCCCAGCGGCAGATCGCACACCGCGCGGATCGCCTGCTCAAACTGCGACGTGACGCATGCGCGCTCGCTCTCGTGATAACTGTTATGCGGTCGCGGCGCCATCTCGTTGATCAGCAGCTCACCCTTGGTGTTGACAAAAAACTCGATCGCAAGCAGGCCTTCGAGCGCAAAGGTATCCGCGATCTCACCCGCGATCTTGCGCGCGGCAGCCTCCAGCTCAGGTGCAACCGGCGCCGGGATCACGCTCCAGTCAAGGATCTGATTCTCGTGATGATTCCAGGCCGCGGGGTATACCTTCACCTCGCCGCGCGGACTGCGCGCCACCATCACAGAGATCTCACGTTCAAGATCGATTGCCCTTTCGACCACGCCCGGCCCTTCACCGAGCGCCTGCCAAGCACCGCGGACTTCAGCCTCACCCACCACCCCGGCGCCAAACCCTACCTTGCCCTGGCCGCGCCCGTCGTAGCCGCCTGTGGCGGATTTACAAAAGCATCTGCCGCCAAGCTCATCGATCGCACGACGCACTTCATCAAGCGATCGAACCGCACGGAACTCACCTACCGGGAAGCCATGTTTGCGCAGCCAGTTCTTCTGCTCGATCCGGTCCTGGATGATGGCAAGCATCGCGCCGCCCGGTCGCACCGGGCAGAAGGTAGCGGCAGCCGCCATCGAGTCGGCGCCGATCTGTTCAATCTCGAGCGTGACCACGTCGCAGCCGCGCGCCAGCATGGAAGCCCCGCGAGAATCGTCCCAGCCGGCCTCTATGCATCCATCGACGATGAAGCGCGCGGGGCATCCCGGATCGGGGTCAAGCACCAGGATGCGGTAGCCCATGGCACGCGCCGCCATCGCCATCATGCGGCCAAGCTGGCCTCCGCCAAAGATGCCGATGGTCGAGCCGGGCAACAACGGCGCGGTCATTGCGCAGCCTCCAGCTGTTCCTCAAGGGTCTCTGACAGCACAAGATCGCGCGCAGCCTCGCGTCGCGCAATCAGCTTCGCCTGAAGGGTCTTATCGGTCGTAGCCAGCATGGCTACTGCCAGCAGCCCGGCATTTGCAGCGCCCGAGGCACCGATGGCAAGCGTCGCCACCGGCACGCCCTTCGGCATCTGCACGATCGAAAGCAGCGCATCGAAACCCTGCAGCGCGGTCGCGGCTACCGGCACGCCGAGCACCGGCACCACGGTCAGTGCGGCGATCATGCCGGGCAGGTGCGCGGCCCCGCCAGCGCCCGCGATAATTGCGCGAAGCCCACGGTCCGCGGCGGTCTTCGCATAGTCGAACATCAGGTCGGGTGTGCGATGCGCGCTCACCACGCGAACCTCGTGGGGGATCTCAAACTCACGCAGGATAGCCACCGCGGCCTGCATGACGGCGTAGTCGCTGCGGCTGCCCATGACGACGCCTACCAGGGGTGTCACTGAAATCATAGGGTTCGATTATACGGTTCAGGCCGAGCCCGGCGACCGCACGCGAAGCAGGCACGTCAAGATACCCCAAACAGCCAGCAGATATCGAGCACAAACCATCGCATCGCCTTCGTCATCAGCCGGCGAAGCGAACGACGATTCTGACTGACCATGACGCTTGCGTTGGTCCTGCGCGTTGGCCCTGCACGTTAGCCCTGCACGTTGGCCCTGCGCGTTGGCCCTGCACATCGTCCGGCTGGGAAGCAGCATCCGGCGCGTTTTACCCCGAGCCCAGCCAGCCTCAAGCGGAAGCAGGCGCTCACACGCTGAGCCTACTTCCGTGCCCTGTGCTGGGTCACGATATGCACGTCCACGTTGGGCGACTCGCGCAGAAAGTGTTGAATCGACCAGTAGTAGAGATACTGTCGCCAGCCGCGCACAGCGCTGCGTCCAAACACAATCTGGGTGATGTGCTTCTCTCTCACAAAGGCGGCGGCGCTTTCGGCCACGTTCTCGCCCGGCAGCACGAAGATCTGCGCGTTCGACGTACGCGCGAACTGCAGGTTGGCCGCAAGCGAAGATTCATCCGTGGCCCTGGGGGAGCGCCCGACCTCAATATGTAACACAAACAGTTCTCCCCCGACCCCTTCCGCCACCTTGGCGCCGCGCGCGATCAAAGCCTGCGACTCGCGGTTCTCGCTGATGCACACCAGCACACGCTCCCGGATGGCCCACTTCGCATCGATCTGCTTTGCATCCATGTAGGCAGTCAAATTGCGATCGACCGCTTTGGTTACATGTTGCAGGGCAAGCTCACGCAGCGCAATCAGATTGCCGCGTCGAAAGAAGTTCTGCAACGCGGCCTCGGATCTTTCTACAGGATAGATATCGCCGCGGCGCATGCGCGTCTGCAACGCCTCCGGGGTAAGATCCGCCATCACGATCTCATCGGCGCGCTGCACCACCCAATCCGGAACCGTCTCGCGGATCTCGACGCCGGTGACGCTGTGAATCGTCGGCGACACACTTTCAATGTGCTGCACGTTCATCGTAGACAGCACGTCGATCTTCGCTTCAAGCAGCGCCATCACGTCCTCATACCGCTTGGCGTGCACGCTTCCTTCTATGTTGGTATGGGCAAGTTCATCGACCAGCACGATATCCGGCCGACGGGCGAGGATTGCCTCAACATCCATCTCCTGAAAGGTGACGCCTTTGTACTCAAGTGTCTTCCTCGAAACCTGCTCAAGCTCGCGGGCGAGCTCCGCGGTTCTCGGACGGCCATGCGTTTCAACCACGCCGATCACGATATCTTCGCCGCGCTCACGCCTGCGGATCGACTCCGAGAGCATATTGAAAGTTTTGCCGACACCCGGGGCATAGCCGAGGAAGAGCTTGAAGGTGCCCCTCGTCTTCTCGGACGGCGCAACCTTGTCCAGCCATTGCTCCGGTGTACGCGCAGGAACCCGGTTCGTGCTGCAGCTTGTCTTTGAAGTGGGCATAGAATTCTAGAACGATCGCTTCGCGCAGAAAGCAGAGGGCAGTGCACAGAACAGGGACGCGTCAGCCATGAAGATCAGCAGCCGGATTGTCGCCCACTACGTCACCTCGACCACCAGCATAGCGCTGGTCATATGGTTATACTTCCGCTGGCTGCACGTCAATGAAACAACGGTAGCCCTCACGTTCCTCGTGCTGATCCTGCTGGTGGCCGCGCGCTGGGGCCTGCGCCACTCCATCTACCTTTCAGTCCTGTCCTCGATTGCCTTCAATTTCTTCTTCCTGCCGCCGGTCTTCACCTTTACCGTGCGCGACCCTAGAAACTGGATAGCTCTGGTGGCCTTCCTGGTCTCGGGCGTAATTGGAAGCCAGCTTGCCGAGCGTGCCAAGGAGGAAGCGCAACATGCGCGTAGACGCCAGCGCGAGACTGAGAAGCTCTACGACCTGTCGCAGACCATGCTGCTTGCGGCAAGCACGGTCGACCTGTTGAACTCAATGCCGCGCAGAATCGAGACAACTTTTAATCTCGATGCCGTCGCGGTCTACCTGCTGGCCGGCGAACGCGTCTACCGTTCCCGCCCGGAGTTTCTTGAAGGCAAGCCGGACATGCTGCGCGACGCCGCTTTCTCCCGCGATCACATCGTCGAGGTCGAGGCCGGGCGCGCGCTCACGCTGGTACCGATCCTGCTGGGAACCCGCACCCTGGGCGCGCTTGCCGTGCTCGGCGACAACCTTTCGTCAGAGGTGCTCGACGCCATCTGCGGGCTTGCGGCGATTGCCGTCGAACGTGCAAGCGCGATCGAGAAAGTGACCCAGGCAGAGGCCTCGCGCGAGAGTGAACGCCTGCGCAACGCGCTGCTTGACTCGGTCACGGTCGAGCTCAAGGAGCCGCTTGAAGTGATCGCTCATGCGATCAGGCGGGTACGAGCAGGCGATCAGCGCTTCAGCGACCAGGCCACCTCCGACCTCAAATCGATCGAGGTCCAGTCGGAACGGCTGGGCTACCTGGTCAGCCAGTCGATGGAGATGGCGGAGCTTGAATCGCAGGAGATTGTGCTCCATCGCAAGCTGCATACCATCGCCGAGGTGGTGCAGCTTGCGCTGAGCAGCCCGGACCTTTTACCCGCGGACCGGACGCCGGAGATTAGGCTGCCCGAGAACCTGCCGCCGGTCAGCATGGATGTGAAGCGCATCAGCAAGGTGCTGCGACATCTGCTCAGCAACGCCGTAAAATATTCGCCCGCAGGCTCGCCGATCTTCATCAGTGCAGAGGCCACGCCCGAGATTGTAACAGTCAGTGTTGCAGACCGCGGCGCGGGGATCGAGGATATCGAAAAGCTGATGATCTTCGACAAGTTTTACCGCGGAAAGGGTCAGCGCTCCCGCGTGCAGGGAACAGGCATGGGGCTTGCAATCGCGAAGACCCTTGTTGAAGCGCATGGAGGCTCGATGAGCGTTACCAGCCAGCTGGGTTCAGGTTCAGTCTTTTCCTTTACTCTGCCGCTGGCGGGCTGAGCGAACAACGCATTTAGAAGTGAACGATAAGGTCACTCGCAAACGTGAACTGGTTGCGTCGCGTGCCCTTGTCGTACGCGGTTGCGTCCCAAGCATGGTCGAAGCGGATCTCCGGCCGGATCTGGACCGTCGACCCGATCCAGTGGCTCAGCATCAGCGTGCCCTCGTTCAGCCGCGTGGAGTAGCCGGTTCGCTGCCCTTTCTTGTCGTTCAGAAAATCACTGCGAAACGAGACGAAATCATGCGGCGTGACCTGCTTGTTCAGGTAGTTCACGATCGCCCACTCGGGCGCCAGGCAGGTTTGAACCCCGGGCCGGCAGTTGGCGCCGTTGGTGCCCTTTTCGGGCGTGATCGTACCGTGGATGCTTGGCACATCGCGCTCGTACATGCTCCAGGCCTCGGTCGCGATGTGCCATGTCTTGCCGAACTTGTGATACCAGGTGCCGTCGTACATCTGCAGGTTGTTGTAAGCGTACTTGCCATCGTTGATGCCGTTGGCACAAAGATAGAAGTTGTCGTTCACTGACTTGGTCGTATAGCTTACGCAGCCGGTGAAGGAGGGCTTGGCGTCCGCCGTCCACAGCGCAACATCGTGGCTACCGCTGATGCCGGCCTGTACCAGCCACTGATCCGAGAGCTGGATCGTGGCCAGCACGCCCGTGTCGGTGAAGGGGTCTACCGAGTAGAGCAGCGAGTGACTGAACATGTAGTTGTTCGGGGTCAGCTGGGCTTCGATGCCGGGGATCGAGATGTATCTTCCCGCCCTCACGTTCATCCCCTTCGCCACATGCGGAAAGTAGACGTCCACATACTCGAGCACCGGATCGAAGCCATACTGACGGTCATGATCGATCAGCTGCGTGCTCAGGTAACCCTTGTCGGTGGTGAAGCGGTAGTCGGTGCCGAAGAAAGAGGTGAGGTGAAAACCCCAGTCGATGTGATCCCGCTGCACGGAGTCTGGCAAGCGCTCTACATAGACAACGAACTGGTTGAGCTCGACCCGGTTTGAAAAGATGGCATTGGAGACGGGACTGTTTCGGTCACGCGAGGTGCTGAGATTGAACGACGGCTCAAACCAGCCGTACATCTTGGTGCGGCCCGCTGCACCGTTGATGGCGGTCATGATGGGGTAGACGTTGGTGTCCGCTTCGCCGATCGTCGGCGATCCACCATAGGACCAGTCGACGTTGGGGAAAGGAGGCGAGCTGAGTGGAGACGGCAGGCCACGCCGTGGAGGGTTCGGGCTGGCGGGCGCGGTGCCGGTCCAATCCTGGTAGTAGAAGGTCTTGAGGCGTTCTCGAAAGCCCTTAGGTGCGGATGCGGGCGCGGTTGCGGACGCGGATGCAGGTGCAGGTGAAGGCGAGGTTGCGGAGGTCGTGTCCTGAGCACGAGCTTCACACGCCGCGGTCAGCAGCAGCGTGGCAGAGAGCGCCAGCAGATTTGTAACAGAAGCTGTACGAAGAACTGGGTGACGCCTTGTCATCGACTGCCTGCTCCGGGATCTCGGTCAGAAACGATCGGTACTGTTTGAAAATCAGTGCCCGGCGGGTAGCGGAGGCATGGTTGGGATGCTTGGACTATCAGCTCAGGAGCTCAGCGATCTCGCGTCTTCTCTGATGCTAACCCGTCGAGATCCAGATTCAGCTCGAGCACGTTTACCCGCGGCTCCCCGAGGAAGCCGAACTGGCGACCCTCGGTGTGTTTCAGCACGGCCTGCCGCACGGCGTCCTCTTGAACATGCCTGGCTTCGGCCACGCGTGCGACCTGGAAGGCCGCGGCCGCGGGCGTGATGTGCGGGTCGAGGCCTGAGCCGGATGCGGTCACAAGATCGACCGGTATTCCGAGTTCAGCATGATCCGTGCGCGCCGCCTTTGCATCGACAGCGATCCTGTCCAACAGCTTCCTGCTTGATGGACCCAGGTTCGAGCCGCTCGAGTTGGCCGCGTCGTAGCCATTGCCCGCGGCTGAAGGACGTGAGTGAAAGTAGGTAGCGCCCGAGAAGGCCTGGCCCAGGATGCGTGAGCCCACCAGCGTGCCGTTCTTTTCGATCAGCTGACCGTTGGCCTTGTCTTTGAACAGAAGCTGGGCAGCGCCGGTGACGATAGCAGGGTATGCGAGGCCAAACAACAGCGTGGTGACCAGCGTGAAGCGAAGCGAGATGAGCAGGTTCGGACGCATGACAGATACCTCTTCGGCCTCCTGATGTTCAGGCCGGGCAAACAGTTAGGCCAGGTGCACGGCGGTGATAAGCAGATCGATGATCTTGATCCCGAGGAAGGGCGCGATCAGGCCGCCCACTCCGTAGATCAGCAGGTTGCGCCGCAACAGCGCCTCTGCCGACATCGCCTTGTAGCCGACGCCGCGCAGCGCGAGCGGGATCAGCCCCACGATGATCAGCGCGTTGAAGATGACCGCCGAAAGGATGGCCGACTGCGGTGTCTTTAGCTGCATGATGTTCAACGCGTTCAACACCGGGAACGTAGCGGCAAACATCGCGGGCAGAATGGCGAAGTACTTTGCAACGTCATTCGCAATCGAGAAGGTGGTGAGTGCGCCGCGCGTCATCAGCAGCTGCTTGCCGATCTCGACGATCTCGATGAGCTTGGTGGGATTTGAATCGAGGTCCACCATGTTTCCGGCTTCCTTGGCGGCCTGCGTACCGGAGTTCATGGCGACGCCTACATCGGCCTGGGCGAGCGCGGGCGCGTCGTTGGTCCCGTCGCCGGTCATGGCAACCAGCTTGCCGTCGCCCTGCTCGCGGCGGATCAGATCCATCTTGTCCTTGGGCTTGGCCTCGGCCAGGAAGTCATCGACCCCGGCTTCGCGCGCGATGGCTGCGGCGGTCAGCGGGTTATCGCCGGTGATCATGATGGTCTTGATGCCCATGGCGCGCAGCTGGGTGAAGCGCTCCTTCATGCCGCCCTTGACGATGTCCTTCAGGTGAATGACACCGAGCGCGCGTCCGTTCTCTGCAACCACCAGCGGCGTGCCGCCGGCGCGGGCCACTGTTTCGACCGCGGCGCGCACCTCGTCCGGCATGGTGCCGCCGTTCTGCTTGATGAAGGCGGCGATCGAATCGGTAGCGCCCTTGCGGATCGAGCGCCCTTCCATATCGATGCCGGACATGCGGGTCAACGCGGAGAAGGGCACAAACTCCGCCTTCAGCTCCGCGAGCTCGCGTCCCCGCAGGCCGTACTTTTCCTTTGCCAGCACGACGATGCTGCGGCCCTCGGGCGTTTCATCGGGAAGCGATGAGATCTGGGCTGCATCGGCAAGCTGATCGCGGCTTACGCCGGGCGCCGGGATGAACTCCGATGCCTGACGATTGCCGAGCGTGATGGTGCCTGTCTTGTCGAGCAGAAGCGTGCTGACATCGCCTGCGGCCTCCACCGCGCGGCCCGACATGGCGAGGACGTTGTACTGCACCAGCCGGTCCATGCCCGCGATGCCGATGGCCGAGAGCAGGCCCCCGATGGTCGTCGGAATGAGGCAGACCAGCAGCGAGATCAACACGAACACCGACTGCGGCGCGTTCGAGTAGAGCGCGATCGGCTGCAGCGTGACGACGGCCAGCAGGAAGATGATGGTCAGCCCCGCGAGCAGGATATTGAGTGCGATTTCGTTCGGTGTCTTCTGGCGCTCGGCACCTTCAACCAGCGCGATCATGCGATCGAGAAAGGTCTCGCCGGGGTTCGATGTGATGCGGACCTTGATCTGGTCCGACAGCACGCGCGTGCCGCCGGTGACTGCCGAGCGGTCGCCGCCTGCTTCGCGGATGACCGGCGCGGACTCGCCGGTGATGGCCGATTCATCGACCGAGGCCACGCCCTCGATCACCTCGCCATCCCCGGGGATCATGCTGCCTGCGACGATCAGGCAGACGTCTCCCGAGCGCAGGTCGGAGCTGGGAACGTCTTCGGTTACGCCGTTCAGCGTAAGGCGCACGGCGGTGGTTTCGGACTTCGCCTTACGCAGCGCGTCGGCCTGCGCCTTGCCGCGGCCCTCGGCCATGGCTTCGGCGAAGTTTGCGAAGAGCACCGTGAACCAGAGCCAGAGCGTGATCTGCAGATCGAAGCCGAGCGAGTGATGACCGGCGACCAGGTTCCGAACCACGTAGATCGAGGTGATGACGCTGCCGACTTCAACTACGAACATCACAGGATTCTTCATCATGGTGCGCGGATCGAGCTTGACGAAGGCGTCGCCCAAGGCACGGTTGATGATCTTGCTATCCCAGAGAGAGCGCTTGCTGGTGTTTGCCATGTGTCGGGTCCTTAGTACAACTTGCCGGCATTGAGGAGCAGGTGCTCGAGAATGGGGCCAAGCGAGAGTGCGGGGAAGAAGGTAAGCGCGCCGACGATGATGATGGTGCCGATCAGCAGAACGGTGAAGAGCGGAGTATCTACCGGGAAGGTGCCCTGCGACGGCGGTGCGAGCTTCTTCTGTGCCAGGCTGCCGGCGATGGCGAGCATGGGCACAATCATCAGGAAGCGTCCGATCAACATGGCGGCGCCGAGCGAGAGGTTGTACCAGTGGGTGTTCGCGCTGATGCCGGCGAAGGCGGAACCGTTGTTGCCGGTTGCGGAGGTGAAGGCGTAGAGGATCTCGGACAGCCCGTGCGGCCCCCCGTTGGCGAGGGCGCTGAGGCCGAGATTCGGCATCATCAGCGAGACGGCGGAGAAGCCGAGGATCGAGAGCGGAAAGATGAGCGTGTAGAGCATGGCCATCTTCACGTCGAACGACTCGATCTTCTTGCCCAGGTACTCGGGCGTCCGACCGACCATCAACCCTGCGATAAAGACTGCGAGGATCACGAAGATCAACATGCCATACAGGCCTGCGCCGACGCCGCCGAAGATCACCTCGCCCAGCATGATGTTGACGAGCGGCACGAGGCCACCGAGCGGCATGAAGGAGTCGTGCATGGCGTTGACGGCGCCGCAGCTGGCGTCGGTGGTGATGGTGGCGAAGAGCGCGGAGTTCGCGATGCCGAAGCGCACCTCCTTGCCTTCCATGTTGCCGCCGGGTTGAAGCGCGGAGGCCTGCTGATCGATGTGCAGGGCGGAGGCGTGGAGCGCGGGGTTCGGTTGCGCTTCAGCGTAGTAGGCCACGAAGACGCCGACGAAGAAGAGCGCAGCCATCGCCGCGAAGACAGCCCAGCCGTGCGCGGGGCGCCTGGTCATGCGGCCGAGGGTGACGGTCAGGCCGGCGGGGATGAGGAAGATGGAAAACATCTGCAGCAGGTTCGAGAGCGGCGTTGGGTTTTCAAACGGGTGTGCGCTGTTGGTGTTGAAGAAGCCGCCGCCGTTGGTGCCGAGCATCTTGATCGCCTCCTGCGAGGCGACCGGGCCCTGGGCGATGGTTTGCGTGGAGATGGTCTGGGTGGTGCTCCTGCCGTCGGTGCCGGTGGAGGTCACGGTCATCGGCTCCACCAGCCGGGCCTGGTCATAGGGGCGGAAGTTCTGGACGACGCCCTGCGACACCAGCAGCAGCGCGTAGATGAAGCAGCCGGGCAAGAGCACCCAGAGCGAGGCGCGCGTGGTGTCGACCCAGAAGTTGCCGAGTGTCTTCGACTCGCGGCGCGCGATGCCCCGGATGAGGGCGATGGCGAGCGCCATGCCGGCCGCGGCTGAAAAGAAGTTGTGATAGGCCAGCGTGAGCATCTGGGTCAGATAGCTCATCGTGGTCTCCGGCACGTAGGACTGCCAGTTGGTGTTGGTGGTGAAGGAGATGGCGGTGTTGAAGGCGAGGTCGGGCGCGACGTTCAGCAGGTGCTGCGGATTCAGGGGGAGCCATTGCTGCAGCCGTTCGATGAGGTAGGTCAGCAGCATGGTCACCAGGCTGAAGAGCAGCATGGCGACCGCGTACTCGGTCCAGCGCATCTCGTGGCTTTCATCGATGCCCGAAAGCTTGTAGAGGGCGCGCTCGATGGGCCTCAGGAGGACGTCGGCGAAGGTGTGCTCGCGCTCGAAGACGCGTGCCATGTAGACGCCGATGGGCTTTGCGCTGACCAGCACAAGCGCAAAGAAAAAGAAGATCTGGAACCAGCCATTGGCGGTCATGTTGAAGATTTCCTCGTTAGAACTTTTCGGGTTGCAGAAGGGCGTAGACGAGGTACACCAGCAGGCTGAGGGTCACGAGGCCGAGCAGGATCAGTTCAAGCATTCAGCTGCCTGCTTTCCGGTCGCCGGTTCCTGGGTCACCGGTTCCTGGGTCACCGGTTCCTGGGGCACCGGATCCTGCGCCGCCGGTTCCTGGATTACCGGATGCTGGGTTACCGGTTCCTGCGCCGTCGATTAGCGGGGCGCCTGGCCGGATCCCAAGGCGCTCGCACCCGTAGGTGTAGGCGATGGCGATCAGGAAGAAGCCCACGCCGGCCGTGATGCATAGAACATCCCACATGTTGAACTCTCCAAGGGTCTGCCGCGGCTTCAGCCGGAACGTTTACGCCGAAGGGACGCGGATACAGGATCAACTGTGGGGGCTGAGCCATAAGGAAGGCATAAGGGCGGCTGCCTAAAGATGCGGGAAGGCGAGCTCGCGGTCGGAAAAGACGTAGCCGACGTAGTTCACGGTGCGCAGGTAGACCGGGCTGGCTGGATCGTCTTCGATCTTGCGCCGCAGCTGCAGGATGAAGGTGCGGAGGTATTCGCGTTCGTCACCGTACTCCGGCCCCCAAACGGTGCTGAGCAGCCTGGCATGCATGATGGGGTGGCCGGCGTGGGTCATCAGGTAGGAGAGCAGGTCGAACTCGGTGGGGGTGAGCTTGATCTCCTTGCCCGATTTCGTCAGCAGGCGACGGTCGGGGATGAGGGTAAAGACGCCAACCTCGATGGTCTTCTCGACCGTGATCGGGGTTCGCTGCCTGCGGACTGCGGACCGGATGCGGGCGGTGAGTTCGCCCATCTTGAAGGGCTTGGTGATGAAGTCATCGGCGCCCGCGTCAAGCGCTTCGATCTTGTCTTCTTCCTGGTCGCGCACCGTGACGACCAGGATCGCGATCTGCGGGTACTCCTTGCGCACGCGGCGGCAGGCCTCGATGCCTCCCATGCCGGGCATGTTGAGGTCCATCAGGACGACCTCGTAGGCCGCCGTCCTGAGCCGCGTCAAGGCCTCTTCACCGGACTCTGCTTCACCGAGGATGAAGCCGAGGGCGGAGAGCGTGGCGAAGAGCCCGCGCCGGATGGAGCGGTCGTCTTCGACGAGCAGGACCGTGCCTTCGTGCTTGCCTGGTGCTTGGTTCATGGATCAATCCTAACGTCCTTCGAAGTGGTCCCCGGACGCAGCGGTCTTTGGAAGACTGGATGAAGCGGGCTATAAAAGACTGGATGA
>CAXTUS010000095.1:0-9892 GCA_964247475.1 uncultured Acidobacteriaceae bacterium
CTCCTGTGCCTCGCGGTCGCGGCGTGCCTGCTCGCGTGCCGCCCGAGTCTCTGCAGCTGAGGAAGCAACAGCTGTGCCGGCCGATGGCTTCACGGGTTCGATCGGTGGAGGAGCGGTCGTCGCGGTCGCGCTGGCTGCCTGAACCAGCAGCGCGTTCGTGACCTGCTTCACACCCGCTACACCTGCTGCATCCCGGGCGGCAATGGTGCGCTGCGCGTCATTTGCCACCTGACCGTTCAGGGTAGCGACGCCATTCTGGACGGCGACGCTAACCGGCTGCCCCGCGATCGCGCTGTCAGACGCCAGCTGGGTCTGAATGGATTGCTGCAGTGACTGGTCTGTAACCGGGGGCGCCGACTTGCAGCCCGCCAGCCCGACTGCCACCGCGGCACTCAAGCTCAAGGTACGTACGCTTGCTGTCATAAAGCTAAACTTCATGTCCGCAACTCCTAAGGTTCGTTTACACATGTGGTTAGACGACGGGAGCGGCAGCCTCGTCCACCAAGGCCGTAGTATTTCAGGGAACTTGCCTCGTTCCTTGTGCTCCTGAGACAAAAGGGGGTGTGGTCAGCAACCCCCGTCTGCGGCGCGGCATCTCCCCTAGTACGCGCAGAACCGGCTTTGCGCTCGAGGCACACCGCTCGATGCGGCGTTCCACTGGTTGGGCTCACTGCTCGACTATTCGCACAAGCCGCAGCAGCTTAGATTTCTGTATCTCAACCTGACACGAAAAGGAGAACTCAATGGCTGATAATGACAATGGTACTGGACTTGGTTGGTTCCTTGCAGGTCTCGGCGTAGGCGCCGTCATCGGCGTCCTCTATGCCCCGAAGTCCGGCAAGGAGACGCGCGAGGATATCGTCCAGGCGTCCCTCGATGCAAAGGACAAGGCTTCGGTCTACGCGCAGCAGGGTATCGACAAGGCGAACGACCTCGTTTCGCAGGGCAAGCAGGCGGCTGGCGACTACGTCGACAAGGGCAAGCAGGTTGCCGGCGACTACGTGGATCGTGGCAAGGAGTACTACGAAAAGGGTCGGTCGCAGTGGACTGAGTACGTCGAGAAGGGTAAAGGCCTCGTTCAGGATCAGCAGGACAAGGTGCAGGCAGCCATCAATGCCGGCAAGGATGCCTACGCGAGCAAGGTCGAGGAGCACGTCAGCTAGCAGCCTGTCGCAGAAGTCAGGTCAGAACCAGCAGAGACACCAGGGGCGGACCCGGATCGCATGCCGATCGAGGGTTCGCCCTCTTCTTTGCTGCTTGCCGGCCGCTGCCGCGATCATGCCGCCTGAGACGCGCAACATACATCCTTTCGCGTTCAGACGACGTCACTTACACGATGTGTTCAAGTTCGAGTAAGCTGGGTTCGCGGTCGCGACCAGTGTCCTCGATCCGGACCAGCAACACGGAGACTAAGTAGACATGTTGATGACCATCGTGGCAGGGCAGATCGCCTCGAACCCGCTCGCAACTCTCGCCTCCTTCCAGGCTCAGGACTCCATCAACAGCGGCAACTCCAAGCTCTTGATGTTCTTCATCGCCATCGCAGCCATTGCACTGCTGGCACAGGCACTGGTCGTCGTTTTCATCGGCATCGGCCTGATGAAGGCGCAGAAAGAGCTCATGGCTCACATAGGCGAGATCAAAGCGAAGGCCATGCCGCTCATCGCAACCTCCCACACCCTGGTCAACGACTTGACCCCGCAGATCAAGGACATCAGTCGCAAGGTGAACGTAATTACCGCGCATGTGGAGCATATCGCGGACATTGCCAAGCAGAAGGCTGAGGAATTTTCACCGACCATCTCAGCCGCGAACCAGACGGTCTTCCAGGCCACTCAGACTGCGCAGGATGCAAATCGCAGGACGCGGGAACAGGTCAGCCGCGTCAATGGAATGGTATCGAGTGCACTCGACGCAACGGCGCGCCTGGGAGTGGCCATCGAGAAGGGCATTACGGTTCCGGGACGTGAGGTTGCCGGCGTCATCTCAGGGCTGAAGGTCGGTCTTGACACTCTGCTGAGTGGGGCGAAGGCCTTCGGGTCTGGTGCCCCGGTCGGCAGGCGCCCCTATACACCTCCTGCTCCCCCCACCCGTAAGTTCTAGCCAGCTTCCTTTAACCCTACATGCCGTCCGTGTCGCAGTGCGCGATCAGGACGGCTTGTGATTAGTAGATCCAGCCGCCGCCGACAACCTCATCATCCTGGTAGAAGATGGCTGCCTGTCCGGGCGTGATCGCGCGCTGCACTTCATCAAAGATTGCAAGGGCAGTCCCGGGCTCCTGCCCTCGGGATAGGGTAGCCCACTGCGGCTCATGACGGTGCCTGACCTTCGCCGTGACCCGGAGGGGCTCGGTTAGTTCCGCGATCGAGATCCAGTTCAGCCGGTTCACACGGCACTCGCAGGTCCAGAGCTCCTGATCGCTGCCTACTGTGACCTGACGGCTTTCGGGATGGATGTTGAGCACGTAAAGAGGATTGGCGGACGTAAGTCCAAGACCTTTTCTCTGCCCTACTGTGAAGTTGTGGATGCCGGTGTGGCGCCCTACTATCTCGCCTGATGAGGTCACCAGTTCGCCTGAGCTGTCCGGCAACTCCTGATCCTGTTCGTCGAGGTAAGCCCTTAGGAAGGCCTGGTAGTCGCCGCCTGGAATAAAGCAGATCTCCTGCGAGTCCGGCTTGGCCGCCACCTCGAGCCCTGCTTCGCCCGCCATGACGCGCACGGCCGGCTTCTGCATCTCGCCCAGCGGAAAGATCGTTCTGGCAAGCTGTTCTTGGGTAAGTCCGAACAGGAAGTAGGTCTGGTCCTTGCTGCGATCTGCGGGCCGCGATAGGATCCAGCGTCCGCGCTCGGGGTCGTAGTGGTTGCGCGCGTAGTGTCCGGTTGCGATCCGGTCAGCACCAATCTGCTGTGCGGTCAGCAGCAGCTGGTCGAACTTCAGGTGGTTGTTGCAAAGCGTGCACGGGATCGGCGTGCGCCCGGCCAGGTACTCGTTTACGAATGGCTTCACGACATCCGCCTCGAAGCGTTCCTGCTGATTCACCAGGTAATACGGAATCGCAAGCCGCTCCGCTACCCGCCGCGCGTCGTAGACATCGTCGATCGAGCAGCACCTGCCTTGCACCGCCTCGGGCATGCCCTCATGCCCGGCTAGTCGGCGCTGGTTCCAGAGCTGCAGGGTAAGCCCAACCAGCGTGTATCCCTGCGCCTGCAGCAGCGCGGCCACGGCGGAGGAATCGACCCCGCCGCTCATCGCTACCGCGATGGTCTCGGGCGCTTCGCTCTGATCTTCTTCTGCGAACTGCGGAACCTCGGTCACTTCACTATTTTCTCATCCCGCACCTTGTCGCGGCCAAATGCGCACCGGGTAACACCATCAGGGGAGCGAAGGATGCGTGCCACCGCCCTATGATCGGATCAACCGTGCACAACGCGTCTCAGGATCCTCCTGCTCTCGAAGACATCGCTTTTACCGGCTACGCGCTACCTGCGACACCTCCGTTTGGGCGCCCTCTGGCTGTCACCTTGATCGCCTGCGTGCAGTTCCTCAAGGCGGCAATCCTCTTAGCCGTGGTCGCTATCCCCATCGCGGCCAGCGAAAACAGCCTTGCTTACATTCCGCACCTGCGCGAGTTTGTCTTCTTCGCGTCTCACGGCAAGGACCCGCGCGGGGTGGCGCCCCTGTTGCTCGGTGTGTACGCAATCTATACCGGGGTAGGTCTCTGGAAGCTTCGCCGATGGGCACGCAATTCGCTCGCCCTCGGAGCCGCCACAACCCTGCTGCTATGGTTCTGCCATGTGGAGTACCAGGTCGGTGTCTTCACCATGCCGACGCTGGCGCAGGTTGAAGTGCGCACCATCCACACGCTGCTGCTCTTTGACTTTGTGGTGCTCGCCTACCTCAAGTACAACAACGACTGTGAATGCGCGTTTGCGGCTGGAAGCTAGCTTTCCGGACCGCAACGCCCTGTCGCCGCTCCTCTGCTTGCGTTGGGCGGCATAGCGTTCCTCCCGCGTCCGCGCTCATCTAGGCTCAGATCTTCGCATCAGCTCAACCAGTTCATCCCTCCACACTGCTGCCTGCGTGTGCGTTCCATGGCCCCGCGTCCTGTCGGAGATCGGCACCAGCATGAACTTCGCCTTGGGCATCAACCCCACCATCTTTTCCGCGATCCCAAGCTCCGGGGGATTGACAAAGTCATCCGCCGAGTTGATCCACAGCACCGGCACCTTGATCCTGTCGAGGGCCTTGCTCGGGTCATAGTTGCGGCTCGCGTTCATGTAGTAGATCAGATCATTGGCATCGGTCGAAGCCTCCGCGCTCTCCACAAAACGGTCTACATAAGCCTCAGCCTCCGCCCTGGTCGGAGCCGCCTTCTGCATCACCAGCGGTGCTGAACCCATGACCAGCAGCATCTCGCTCGCCGTCCTCAGGCCCTGAACCGGCTCAGTCTTGTACTCGCCGCCAAGCCACGCCGGGTCTTGTTTCACTGCCTGGATCGCCATGTAGCGCATCATGCGGTTGCGGCCCGCGATCGGCACCGACAGGCAGGCAAACGGCGCCAGCGCATCGGCAAAACCCGGGTATGTCTCGCCCCATACGAACGACTGCATGCAGCCCATCGAGGTGCCGAGGATCAGTCGCAGGTGATCCACCTTCAGGCCGTCTTCAAGCATGGCCTTCTGCGACCGCACCATGTCGTCGTAGTCGTAAGCCGGGAACTTCGCATGCAGCCCGTCCGAAGGTTTTGAAGATTCTCCGTGACCGATGTCGTCCGGCAGCACGATGAAGTACTTCGCGTTATCAAGCGGCTGACCCGGCCCGAAGAGCACGTCAGCAAAGGCAGGGTTGAGCAGCGAGGTGGCATCGCCTCCTGTCCCATGCAGCAGCAGCACTACGTTGTCGGCGTGTCCCGCGGCATTGCGGTGCAGCGTCCCCAGGGTCAGATAGTGCAGCTTCAGCTCAGGCAGAGACTCACCCGTGCCAAAGCGAAAGTTACTGATGCGGTAGACTCCATCGTTCACCGGCCACTTCGTCGCGGCAGACGGCGCAAGCGGCGTAGTTGCCTGTCCGCGACCGTACGCGCTGACGCCTGTGATCACCATCAATCCCAGGATCCCCGCCAAGACTCTCTTCATTGCGGCAGTATAGCGGCCGCAAAGTTTCGCGAGAAACGCAGCATCAGAGCATTGTGTAGAGTCACTACTTCTGCACGGGGCAAGGCAAAACTCTACTCCGGAGCCTCCACCCGTCCGCCCGGCTTGAGTTTGTAGACCTTCCCGCGATAGTAAAACTGCTCTCCGCCGTAACTCCCCAGCCACAGCAGGCTACCCAGCAGATCGCGCAGGGGATAAACCAGCACATTCCGCAGAAGGTCAGGATCACCGAGAACCCCAAGGACCGCCCCCGCCTGCAGCCAGCGGTTTGCCACCATCGCAAGCAGCCAAACCAGGCCCTGGACCGGCCGTCCCGCGAGCAGACCCCAAAGCAAGCCCAGCAGACCGAAGGGCATGGCAAAGGTCAGCCCGCTACCCAGGTGCCCCCAGGGCCGCGATCGCCGCGTACTCTGCATCCAGCGCAGCTGATTGCGGAAGGAGATCCAGAATGGCTGATCCTGCACCATGAGCTTGATCACATGCGTCGCCATCTTGACGCCCGCGCCCTGCTTCGCCAGCCGGTTGCCAAGCTCGAAGTCGTCGGCATAAAACTCGCCCAGCAGCCCGAACCCACCCACCGCCTGGAAGCTCCCACGCGGCAGCGCCATCGTCGCCCCGAGAGCGAACTTGGTCCCTTCGAGCATATCCGCCACCAGCACACCCGACGTCATCTCGACGCTCTTGCCCACCGCATCGAGCGTTGCAGCGAAGCTCGCCTGCTTGCCCCCGTACGCCGTCCCCAGGTACACGCACGAGGCAATCGCCAGCTTCGGATCTTTGAGGTTCTGCACCATGCGCAGCAGGTAGTCCTTCGCCACACGCACATCCGCGTCGCTCGTCACATAGAGCGCATGCTTCGCCACCGTATCGAGCTTCGCGAGCGAGTACACCTTGGCATTGTGAAACTTCGGCATCGGCTCGCCGCATGTCACATACCTCGCATCGACCTGCGGATAGCGCGCACCGACGCGACGCGCCAGATTGAGCCCCTCGTCCGTCTCATGCCGTGCGCAGAACAGCAGCTCGAACTCGCCCGGGTATTCCTGCTCGAAGAACGACTCGAAGTTCTGCTCCATCCCGGGCTCGGTCCCGTGCAGAGGCTTCAGCATACTCACGGCGGGCACAAAGTCCGCCGGCACCCGTTCATCGGCACGCTTGCGCAGACCAAACCGCACCGCAGCCGCTACCACCATCAGGCAATAGATAGAAGACGTTACCGACCCCACCACCGCCAGCCAGAACAACACACGCATCGCGCAAATGCCTCAAAGCAAGTCTAATCGCGGGTGTGAAGACGACAAAGACAACTGCGCCCTGACGCCGGACGGGCGCCACTTCGTGGGGTGGAAGCGCTGGCGTGCGGAAGATGCAGAGGTTGGCATATGCAGCCTGCGCGCGCCCGCGCTCCCACCCCCACGAAATAGTCGCCGCCCGCGATTCAGGGCGTTTTTGCCTTCTTCGTCTTTACAGCCGGGACCACGACCCGCTTGAACGGCACCAGGCCGGCGCCCGGGTTCTGCTGCTGGTTGATGCGCGTCAGCATCT
Source organism: uncultured Acidobacteriaceae bacterium (assembly GCA_964247475.1). Lineage (GTDB taxonomy): Bacteria > Acidobacteriota > Terriglobia > Terriglobales > Acidobacteriaceae > Edaphobacter. The sequence goes on from CAXTUS010000095.1 coordinate 6,700, forward strand.
CTTCACGCACGTAGTCCACAAAGCCCTGCATCTGCCGGTTCATCTCTTCCATGCGCTCACGCATCTGCAGCACAATCGCGATGCCCGCGATATTCACGCCAAGGTCTCGCGCCAGGTTCAGAATGAATTCCAGCCGCTCGAGATCCTCATCCGTGTAAAGCCGCGTGTTCCCGTCCGAGCGGCTTGGCCGCAGCAGGCCTTCGCGCTCATACAGGCGCAGCGTCTGCGGATGAATCTCATACATCTCGGCTACCACCGAGATCATGTACCCCCCACGCGATTTCCGCTTCGTAGCCATGGATATCCTTATACCTCAAGGCAACAGCCACCGCTTCCTTGTCGCGGAAGGCGACCACTTCGTGGGGTGGGAGCGCCGCGCGCGGAGAATGCCGAGCTTAGCATCCTCGATCCATGCGTGCCAGCGCTCCCACCCCAAAGAATGGGCGCCCGTCCGCGATGAGGACGCATCTGCCGTTGCTTGTGCATCTGATAGCCCATGAAGCTGCCGATTCTCGCCTCTGCTCTCGTCGCCGCCGCAGCCGCCTACGCTCTCTCCCCCAGCGCGAAGCGCTACCACCCCGGCCAGGTCGCCGTGATCACCGGAGGCTCACGCGGCCTCGGCCTCGCACTCGCTCACCGGTTCGGCCAGGCCGGCATGAAGCTTGTACTCGCCGCGCGCGACGCAGACGAGCTTGAGCTCGCGCGCGACGGCCTGCTCCGCGCCCGTTCCATTCAGCATGAAGACGACGTCCTGCTCGTTGAAGCCGATGTCTCCGACCAGGCGCAGGCTGCGGGACTGATAGAAAACACCATCCGCACCTTCGGCCGGATCGATCTCCTGATCAACAACGCTGCGATCATCACCGTCGGCCCCATCGAGAACCAGCCGCTCGAGCACTTCGAACAGGCCATGCAGACCAACTTCTTCGCGGCTCTTTACACCATCCACGCCGCGCTCCCGCACCTGCTTACCCCGCCCGCAGGCACTGCGCATCGCGGCATCGTCAACATCGCATCCATCGGCGGCAAGATCCCGGTCCCCCACCTGCTTCCTTACGTCGCGGCGAAGTTTGCGCTGACCGGCTTCTCTGAAGGCTTGCATGCCGAGCTGCGCCTGAAGGGCGTCCGCGTTACGACAGTCTGCCCGGGCCTGATGCGCACCGGCGGCGAGAACCATGCGCATTTCACTGGCAACGTCGAAAAGGAACAGGCGTGGTTCAACCTCGGCGCCAAGACGCCCATCATCGCGGCCGGCGTGGACCATGCCGCGAGCCGCATCTACAGCGCCGCCCAGGCAGGACGCGCCGAGATCACGATCACTCCTCAGGCATGGCTCGCCGCGCGCATCGTAGGCCTTGCACCCGAGACCAGCCAGGTGCTGGCAGCTTACGCGAACCAGTACCTGCTTCCTGCCCCGATCTATAGCCCAGGCGCGGCAATCGGAGCGTAGCTAACCCGAGCGAAGCCGAATACCCCACGAAGTGGCGCCCGCCCGGCGTCAGGGAGCCGTTGCAGTTGCCCTACCTGAGCACTCCGACGGCACCCTTAGCCCCCACCACAAACGGCAACGAAACCGCATTCCACCCGGAGCCAGCGCCCGGCACCGGGCTCCAGTTCTTCCCGTCATCGCTTGAAACATCAACCCCGGTCGGACCCACCGCGATCCACCGGGCTTTCGCCTGGTCATAGACCACGGCCGACCGGTAACCCGCCGGTCCCTTCGCCGCCGCCGTCCAGTGCTCCCCACCATCGATTGATGTTGCCGCATTCGCGCCCGCAGCGTCAGGCTTCGCATAGTCCCCACCCACTGCCACCACGATCGTCTTCATCTGCCCGCGCTGGTTTGAAGCCGCCCGCGAAGCAAGCGAGAACACTCCGGCCGACACATCGCCCGCACCGACCGGCACCTGCGCATACAGCCACTCGATCGGGCAACTTACCTCCTGTCCGGGGGCTGGCTTCTCCGGACACTTTGCACGCGTCCGGTACACCCTCGCCGCGTCGTTAGCGGTAGCCCCGGTGCCGAACATCAGCGTATTTCCCAAAGAGGCAAAGGATGAGTTGCTTGCCGCGAAGGCACCCGTATCCTGCGGTGCCTCTCGGCCCGGGTCATCAGCGATGGCCCAGGTCTCGCCTTGATCGGCGGAGTGGAAGATGGCGAACCTTCCATCGACCGGGTCGCCCAACAGGTACATCTGCCGGCTCGTCACCTTCTTCAACGCATCGAAGAAACCGAGCGCATCCGGATTGCGGAAGACCATCTTCCAGGTCGCGCAGCCGTCCCTTGTGCGATAGATCGCTGACAGCGGACCCTTGCCGCTTGCCATGACCACCGCGGTCTCCGCATCGAACGCCTGCACGCCGCGGAAATCGAGCTTCTGCGCTCCTTCAGGCACCCTGCAGGTCTTCCAACTGGCTCCACCATCGGTCGTTCGCAATACGGTACCGTCAGACCCCGACGCCCAGGCCACCTGATCACTCAGCGCGTCCACTCCGCGAAGCCCCGCCGACGTGTGCGCGTTCAATACATTTACCTGTCCCAAAGCAGTCACGCAGCCAAGCATTACCACCAGCCCCAAAGCGTTTACCATCCCCGCAGTCTACCAGCGGGTCTAGCCGCTTTGACCAGAGCGCAACCTCCTCGCCTCAGCGTTGTTCCTTTGACTGTCCTGTGCCAAGCCCACACCGCTGCCCCCCGTACTCGCCCCTCTCGGCTAACCGCCGCAGAGCCGCATCATCCGGGGCAAACCGCCGTAACTCCCCGAGAGTCTCAAGTGCCCCGGCCGCGTCTCCGGTCCTGCACTCGATAAATGCCAGGTTCAACCCTGCCGCCGTCTGTGTAGGATCAGCGCTCACCACGCGCTTCAATAGCCCCACCGCCGCCTCCACCCGCCCAGTACGCGCATCGATCACCGCGAGGTTTCCCAACGCGCTCGCCTCGTACGGGTTGGCCCTGAGCGCCTCCGCATAGGCCCGGGCTGCGGCCGGCAGATCTCCCGACATCTGCTCCAGGAATCCAAGCTCCACCTGTACCTCCACATCACCCTCGGCAGCCACCCGCCGCAGCAGCGTCAACGCCTTCTCCCCCGCCGCCTGATCGCCCTTCTTGGCGAAGGACGCATACGCCAGCCCCAGTTCGCGCTCGCCCGCCTCTACCTTCCCGACAGGTACCAGTTCAACAGGCCCCGACGCC
>CAXTUS010000095.1:9902-13332 GCA_964247475.1 uncultured Acidobacteriaceae bacterium
GACGCCTTGGCCTGGGTCGGGACCGGCCGTGCCTCAACGTCATGGTCGGTCGACTGCTCATGAGCCACATCCTTCGGGCTGCGGCGCGGCATATGACAGCTTGAACAGCTCGGCTGCTCCGAGTGATGCCCCACGGCGAGCACTGCATGACACTGCAGGCACTTCGCCCGGAAGTACTGCACACGGTCCGCCTCGCCCGGTACCTCGTGAGGGTCATGACAGCTGGTGCACGTCAGCCGGTCGCCGCTGGCGCGTTTGCAGGCACTCCGCAGCAGCGCCTCCCACTGGCTCACTGCGCGCTCCTGCCCACCCACCGCACTCATTCTGACGAAGTAAACCGCGCTCTTCGCCAGGTCTTCCCCTATGCGATAGCTTGTGGCCGAGTGCCCTTTGCGGAAGACTGCGGCCTCTCCCTCAAGGTGACACTGAAGGCACACGCTGTCGCGCGCGGCCGGAGCCATCTTAGCCGGGTTCAGGATCTCCGTCTTGCCTCCACTCGCAAGATGCGCCGATGGGTCGCCATGGCATGCAGCGCAGCCAATCCCACCACGGCTGAACGGTGCGCCTGCATAATGGTTCCGCGCATCCGGCAGCGCTGCCTTGACGCCTGTCGTGTGGCAGCGCAGGCAGCTCGCCTCGACCATCAGGTCGTTCGGCATCGCGGTCACCGAGCCGAAGCCTGGTGCCATATCCCATCCGCCCTTGCCGCGATAGAAGTTGATCGGCGCCTCGAACCAGCGTCCATCCACCTGGTAGAGATAGGTTCGCCCGCGTTTTCCAGAACCCACGAAGTACGCTAGCTTCTCTTCCCCGCTGAGCGCCGGTGCGCCCGTGCGCGTGAAAGACATGACCGGCTGACCGTCGCGCAGATACACCCGGTAGTCGACGCCCGAAGCCTGGTGACGAAAAGTTGCCGCAATCATCGCCGGCGTCAATCCGTCCGCAGCCGGCCCGCTCGCCCGCGCCTTGGGCGTCCGCTCGTACCTCTCGTAGATCTCGCGGTGACAACCCGCGCAGGCCTGGTCGGGATCAGCACTGACAGCGACTGACCCGGCCGGCAGGGCCGGCGATGGCTGCGGCGCCAGCCCCGCTAACAGCAGCCCGAGTCCCGAAATCCCCGCCAGCAACCGCGCCAGCATTACTGCACATCTTTAAGTGCAGGCGCCACGCCCGCTGCACCCTGCCCAGCCTGCGCCCCCGCACTCACCTTCGGCTCCGCCTGCGCCTGCAGCTTTACCCCCAGCTCGGTCTCACGTCGCGCGTCGTCCGTCCGGCCAACGGCGCGGTATGCCTGCCCAAGCAGGTTGTGCGTCATAAAGTTGCCGGGATCCATCGTCCGCGCACGCTCCAGGTACATCATCGCGTTGGCCGGCGCGCCCTGCTTCAGCAGCACCTTGCCCAGCAGCAGGTAAGGACCGGTCGCCGTCGGCTCCAGCAGCAGCGCTCGCTGCAAAGACTGGCTTGCTTTCTGGTACTCCCCCGCGCGCGAGTACGCATCGCCCAGCCGGTCATAAACCGCACCATTGAGAGGATTGCGAGCCCGCTCCAGCTCGAACTCAGCCGTCGCCTCCTCCAGGTGATTCCCATAGAGCGCCACCTCCCCCAGCAGCAAGTGTGCCAGCGGGAGCGCCGGATCGATCGTCAGCGCTTTTTTTGCATACTCAGCCGCAATCGGCACATAGTCCCTGCGCAGCAGCATCCGCGCCGCCAGCAGGTAAGCTCCCGCGCTCTCGGGCGCAAACCCGTACTGCAGTGCAAACGTCCGTCGCGCGTCCTCATACCGTTTCGTGTCCAGGTAGCAAAGCGCCAACACGTAAGCCGGATCGACCCTGGTTTCGGGGCCGAACTGCTGCGCCTGCTCGAGCAGCGGGATCGCCGCCGCTGGCCGTCCCAGCCGGAACAGGCTCAGCCCCCGCATCTGGATCGCCTGCAGATCCTTCGGGTCCTGCGCGGCCGCGCTCGCGAACGCCGCCTCCGCTTCCGCATACCGTCCGAGCGCGTAGAACGCCTGCCCCTTCGCTTGCGCTACCCCGGGCGCCTTCTGATCGAGCGCTGCCAGCTGCGTCAAGGCCTCATCCGCATGCCCTCGATCGACCAGCCGCTGCGCAGCCTCCGGCGTCGTCGCAACCTGGCCCGCGGCCATCCCAACCCCCAGCAACCAGATCAGCCACCAGCGCGCCATAGATCCTCCAACCCAAAATACGCCTTGGCGACAAGCAAGAGCAAAGGCGCCCTGATCGCGGGCGGCAACCACCTCGTAGAGCACAGCGCTTCGCGAGGCGACGCGAAGCCGAACACCTACGAAGTAGCGCCATACCGCGCAAGAAAGCACTTGCCGTCGCATCACGCCGTAAACTGATCCTCGATGCTGCGCACCCTCCTCATCTTCGCCCTGCTCGCCCTCCCGCTCACCGCCCAGCAGCCCTACCCGCCTACCGCCGACCACCCTACCCCCGCCTGGTTTGTCGACGTCGCCGCCAAAGCCGGAATTACCCTCCTCAATACGAATGGCTCTATCAGCCAGAAGCGCTACATCCTCGAAGCCACCGGCTCAGGCGTCGCCATCCTCGACTACGACAACGACGGCTACCAGGACATCTTTCTCGTCAACGGCACAAGCCTCAAAAGCGAGCAGAAAGTCGAAAGCGAGCAGAAAAAAGACGCTCCCTCGAATCACCTCTTCCACAACAACCAGGACGGCACCTTCACCGATGTCACCGCCAAAGCCAGGCTCACCTCCACCGGCTGGGGCCAGGGCGCATGCGTCGGCGACTACGACAACGACGGCTTTGAAGACCTCTACGTCACCGGCTATGGCCACAACCGGCTCTTCCACAACGAAGGCAACGGGACCTTCAAACAGGTCGCCGAGCAGACTGGAACCGCCGGCTCCGGCAAAGAATGGGGCACAGGCTGCGCCTTCGTCGACTACGATCGCGATGGGCGCCTCGACCTCGTCGTCGCCAACTACGTCCACTTCGATCTCGCCACCACCCCCATCCCAGGCCAGGCGGCAGGCTGCATCTGGAAGGGGGTTCCCGTCATGTGCGGACCGCGTGGACTCCCCTACGCTCCGAACACGCTGCTTCACAACGACGGGCCCGACCCCAAAACGCATCAGTACCACTTCACCGACGTCTCAAAGGCCGCCGGTATCGAACGCGCTACCGGCCACTACTGCTTCTCGGTCACCACCCTCGACTACGACGAAGACGGCTGGCCCGACCTCTATGTCGCCTGCGACTCCACCCCCGCCATCCTCTTCCACAACAACCACAATGGAACATTCACCGATGTGGGAGGAGATGCCGGAGCTGCGCTCAACGAAGACGGCCGCGAACAGGCCGGGATGGGCTCAACCGCCGCCGACTACGACGGCGACGGCCACATCGATCTCTACAAGACTAATTTTTCTGACGACACCTCTACC
>CAXTUS010000096.1:0-13258 GCA_964247475.1 uncultured Acidobacteriaceae bacterium
TATTGGACGCTTCGCGTGATCTGCGAAGCCCGATACCCTGCGACGGGGTGGTCGTCCGGTGTCGGGGTTGCGGTTGCCTTTGATCTAAACTAAAGCCATGAAATTCGGTGTGCTGGTCTTCCCTGGTTCCAACTGCGATCACGATACATACAACGTGCTGGCCAACGTGCTGGGGGCTTCGGCGACGATGCTTTGGCATGCGTCGACCGATCTCGAAGGCTGCGATGCGATCCTGGTTCCTGGCGGCTTCGCCTATGGCGACTACCTGCGCACGGGCGCAATCGCCAAGTTCGCGCCCATCATGCAGCCGGTGAAGCAGTTCGCGGAAGGCGGAGGGCTGGTGATGGGGATCTGCAACGGGTTTCAGATCCTGACCGAGGCCGGGCTGCTGCCGGGCGCGCTGATGCGCAATGCGAACCAGCGTTACATCTGCAGGCAGGTCCACCTGAAGGTGGAAACGACGAACTCGCCGTTTACCCACGGGCTGACGCGGGGCGAGGTGCTCGAGATGCCGGTGGGGCATATGGAGGGCAACTACTTCTGCGATGCCGAGACGCTGGCGCAGCTGAAGGCAGAGGACCGGATCGCATTCCGCTACGGCAATCAGCATGGGCTGACCGAGGCCGAGCACAATCTGAACGGCTCGATTGAGAATATTGCAGGCGTGCTGAGCGAAGGGCGGAATGTGCTTGGCATGATGCCGCACCCGGACCGTTCGAGCGAGGAGCTGCTGGGGTCGTCCGATGGATTGCGGCTCTTCCGGGCTATGGCTGAGTCGCTGGCTGGTGCGGTCGCTTAGAGGCGGGTGCAGGTGCGATTGCTAGAGGCAGGTGCAGGTGCGGTTGCTTAGAGGCAGGTGCAGGTGCGTCCTGATCGCGGACGGCGACCACTTCGTGGGGTGTTGGGCTTCGCTTGCTTGTAGTTGTTTTTTGTTTGCGAATTTGTTTTATTTCTTGTCTTTATCTTTGTCTTCGTCTTCGTCTTTGCGTTCCAGGGATGGTTGGGGTTCAGCATGGTTGATATTCATCATCATCTGCTTTGGGGCGTAGACGATGGCGCAAAAGACTTCGAAACTTCGGTCGCAATGGCCAAAGCTTCTGCGCTCGACGGCGTCACCCATGTGGTCTGCACGCCGCACGCCAACAGCCAGTTTGTCTTCGATCGCGATGCCTGCGCACGGAAGATGGCGGAGCTTGAGCAGAGGCTCGATGCGGATGGCGTCTCGTTGAAGCTGGGACTGGGCTGCGACTTCCATCTTTCGTACGACAACGTGATGGACGCCAAAAAAAATCCTGGCAGGTACAGCGTGAATGGGCTGAGCTACCTGATGGTCGAGATCCCTGACTACGGGGTGCCTCCCGGGCTGATGGAAACCTTCTTCGAGCTTCGCCTGGTGGGCTTGACGCCGGTATTGACGCACCCGGAGCGGAACCCGACACTGCAGGCCGACTCGCGACGGCTGGCGGAGTGGTTGCGCGCCGGCCTGCTGGTGCAGGTGACGGGCGACTCGGTGACGGGCAGGATGGGCCGGTCGGCGCAGAAGATGGCGCACGCGATGCTCGAGCGGCGCTGGGTGCATTTCCTGGCAACCGATGCGCACGGGATGAAGTCGCGTCCGCCGCGGCTGAGCCAAGCGAGAGACCTGGTGGCGAAGAAGTACGGCGCGGCCTATGCGGAGCGGCTGAGTGTGACCAACCCTCGCGCAGTCTTCGACGGCAAAGCGGTTGAACCGTTTGCAGAGCCGGTGGAGTCGGCGGAGGCTGACCAGGATCCGCCGTGGTGGAAGCGGTTGCTGGGGTGAGATGGAGTGAGCTTTGCTCGGCGGCCGGGCGAGCTAAAGGCCCAGGCCGCCATCGACAGCGAGTAGCTGGCCGGTGATGAAGTGGGGTCCGGAGGCGAAGAAGAGCACGGCCGCGGCTACGTCGGCGGAGGTACCGTTGCGCCGCATCGGGGTCTTTTCGGCGAAGGCTTCGTAGCCTGCGCCGACCTCGCCGTTGACGATCATGCCGGGCGCGATGCAGTTTACGCTGATCTCGGGCGCCCATGCCTTGGCCATGGTCTGGGACAGCATGTGGAGCGCGGCCTTCGAGGTGCAGTAATGGGCATGCGTGGCCCAGGGATGCAGGCCGCCGAGCGAGCCGATGTTGATGATGCGTCCGTGGGCCGCTTTGAGAGCCGGGAAGGCTACCCTGGCGACCAAGAAGGGACCTCGGGTGTTGGTCTCGAACATGCGGTCCCAGGCCTCGGCGGAGAGGGTCTCGAGAGCCGTGGTTTCAAAGGCACCGGCGTTGTTGACCAGCAGGTCGAGGCCGCCGAAGGAGCCGGTGACGGCGGCAACCGCGTCTTCTACGCTTCGCTCGTCGCGTACGTCACAGGCGACGGCGTGGGCGCGAACGCCGTGGGCCTCAAGCGCCCGGCGCGTCTCCGCAGCTTCGGCCTCTGAGCCGCGGTAGGTGATGGCGACGTCTGCGCCGGCTTCGGCCAGGGCGAGTGCGATCGAGCGGCCGATGCGCTTTGCGGCTCCGGTGACGAGGGCGGTTTTGCCGAGCAGAGGTTGCGCGATCACTGGGGCTTGGGGGTGGGATTCTGGGTGCTTCCCGAGGTGCCGGTGACGGGTGCGAGCGGGTTCGGGTCGCTGGTGTGGTTGGTGGGTTGCGGCGGCTCGATGACCGGGTCAGAGTGTGGCTTGCCGGGTTCCTGGATGCCGGGTTTAACCGTCGCGGCCTTGCCGGAGTTATCCGTGTAGGTCGAGACCTGGGCGCGCGGACGCAGCATCCTGATCTCGATGGTGCGTTCCTTTTCAGCGACCGTGTACTGCTCGGCGAAGGTGGCGAAGCCGGCGGCGATCACCTGCACGTCGACGTTCGAGCCGGTCGGGATGACGTCGATGGTGGCCTTGCCGTCGTCGTTCGTTTTGACCTCGAGATTGCCCTCGTCCTTGCCGTCCTTGATCGAGTGGAAGACGACGGCGGCGTTGGCGATCGGCTTGCCGTTGTAACCGCGGAGAACCTCTACCTCGATGTGCGAGGTGTCGGGTGGAGCTTTGTACTTGCGTCCGCGGCGGGGTGCGTCCTGCGAGGTGGCAGCAGAGGCGCTGGCCAGGCAGGCGGACAGTGCGAAGGCGGCCATGATGCGCTGATGCAGTGACATGCGAGGAGTTTACGACGTTTTAACCAGGTTGGTCGATGGGGGCTGATCCGGGGTCCGGACGAGACCTGCGTGACATTCACTCATATTTCATCAAGCCAGGGTTGACATGCGCATACCGGGAGAATAGTGTTAGCAATCGAAGGGGTTGAGTGCTAAGCGCGCCTCCCCGGTTGGCTACTTCGAAGTTCTTCAAGGAGATGTAAGTTATGGCAACAACGACGTTTACGCCGCTGCACGATCGTATCCTGGTGCGCCGGACTGAAGAGGGTGAGACGGTTCGCGGCGGGATTATCATTCCGGATTCGGCAAAAGAGAAGCCCCAGCAGGGCGAAGTAGTCTCGGTTGGCAAGGGCAAGTCGAATGACGAGGGCAAGGTCTTCCCGCTCGACGTGAAGGCTGGCGACACGATCCTGTTCGGCAAGTACTCGGGCACGGAGATCAAGCTGGATGGCGAAGAGCTGCTGATCATGCGTGAAGAGGAAGTCCTGGGCATCGTCTCGAAGTAGTTTTTGAGTAAGTTCTTTCGCGGTCTTTACCGCCCCCTGTTGTACCTGCAAACAGATTTCAGATTACTGGCCGGCATGTCCGGCACATGGAGCAAAGCATTATGGCAAAGCAGATTCTGCATGGAGAAGACTCGCGTCAGGCGATCCTGCGCGGGGTGAACATCCTGGCGAACGCCGTCAAGGTGACGCTCGGTCCGAAGGGCCGCAACGTTGTGATCGAGAAGAAGTTCGGTTCGCCGACCATCACCAAGGACGGCGTGACTGTGGCCAAGGAGATCGAGCTGCAGGACGCGCTCGAGAACATGGGCGCGCAGATGGTGCGTGAGGTTGCGTCGAAGACCTCGGACGTGGCCGGCGATGGAACCACCACCGCGACCGTGCTGGCGCAGGCGATCTACCGTGAGGGTGTAAAGACGGTTGCCGCCGGTGCGAACCCGATGGCGTTGAAGCGCGGCATCGACAAGGCGGTTGAAGCCATCATCGGCAAGCGCGATGAGCATGGCGCGGTCATCGGCGGAGCGCTGGCTGCGTTCTCGAAGCCGGTTTCGGGCGACATGATTGCGCAGGTCGGTACGATCTCGGCGAACTCGGATGCGCAGATCGGCACCATCATCGCCGCGGCCATGAACAAGGTCGGCAAGGATGGCGTGATCACGGTCGAAGAGTCGCGCACGATGGAGACGCAGCTGGATGTGGTCGAGGGAATGCAGTTCGACCGCGGCTACCTGTCGCCTTACTTCGTGACCGATGCCGAGCGCATGGAAGCCGCGCTGGAGAACCCGTACGTGCTGATCTACGAGAAGAAGATCTCGTCGATGAAGGACCTGCTGCCCCTGCTTGAGCAGATTGCACGCACGGCCAAGCCGCTCGTCATCATTGCCGAGGATGTGGACGGCGAGGCGCTCGCGACGCTCGTGGTGAACAAGCTGCGCGGCACGTTGAATGTGGCTGCGGTGAAGGCACCTGGCTTTGGCGATCGTCGCAAGGCGATGCTTGAGGACATTGCGACCCTGACCGGCGGCAAGGCGATCACCGAGGATCTTGGCATCAAGCTCGAGGGTGTGAAGCTTGAGGACCTGGGCACGGCGAAGCGCATCACGATCGACAAGGACAACACCACGATCGTTGATGGCGGCGGCGAGGGCTCGAAGATTGAAGGTCGCGTGAAGGAGATTCGCGCGCAGATCGAGAAGACCACGTCCGACTATGACCGTGAGAAGCTGCAGGAGCGCCTGGCCAAGCTAGTGGGCGGTGTTGCGGTGATCAAGGTGGGCGCGGCGACCGAGACCGAGATGAAGGAAAAGAAGGCTCGTGTCGAAGATGCCATGCATGCGACGCGTGCGGCGGTTGAGGAAGGCATCGTCCCGGGTGGTGGTGTGGCGTTGATCCGCTGCTCTGCTGCGGTCGATGACCTGCTGAAGACGCTTGAAGGCGACGAGAAGATCGGTGCGAACATCATTCGTCGCGCGATCGAGGAGCCGCTTCGCATGATCGTCATGAACGCGGGCGAAGAGGGTGCGGTGGTGATCGGCAAGATCCACGAGTCGACCGAACCGAACTTCGGCTACAACGCGGGCACCGGCAAGTATGAGGACCTGGTTGCGGCGGGTGTTATCGACCCGACGAAGGTGACGCGCACTGCTCTGCAGAATGCGGCATCGATCTCCGGCCTGATGCTGACGACCGAGGCCATGATCTCCGAGATCCCCGAGAAGAAGGAAGCAGCGGGCGGCGGACATAACCATGGCGGCGGCGGGATGGAAGGCATGTACTAGGCCTTCGGTTCCCTGCTCCGGCAGATGCAGAAGACAGAAAAGCCTCGAGCTGCGGCTCGGGGCTTTTTGTTTGGCTAGAAGAGAGTGGGCGCGGGAGGGTCATGCTCACGGCCAGAAGCGCGGGATAGATCGTCGACGGAACGTGCGCCGCAGCTCTTCAGGAATGCGGCTGTCGCTGCAAACTCCTCCGGGCTGCGGGTGCCATCCTCTGGATCGCCCCTTGGAACGTAGAGCACGATGCCCTGACGAGCGCGTGTCAGGAGTACGCGATAGGCGTTGCGCCGGAACTTACGCCGCTCAGGATGCTTTACCTCAGACCACTTGCTGGTTCCCGCGCGGAAGGCTCGGATCAGCCATGCGTCGCGCGTGGAGGACCAGATGAAGTCGCCGCCCCAGCACAAGCCTACCCAGTCCAGTTCAAGACCCTGGATCTCGAACTCGGTGGCGAAGACCTCCAGCTGGGAGCTTGAGCGGACGTCTGTGGATCCTGCAAGATACCAATGCTCCCAGGGATAGCCGCCGTGAAAGCTTGAGTCCGGTTCGAGGCCTTCGGCGCGCAGACGGGCGGCCTGCGATGAGGCTACCAGGCCGGCACGACTCAGGCCCAGGGTGTGCTGGCGCAGGGTTCTACGCAGGTTCGCGAGATCGCGCACAAGATAGACGGGGAACTCGGAGTCGAGGCTGATGGTGTGCGCTGCTCCACTGTCTCCATCGACTACGTAGTTCACCCAGCGTGCGTAGGAGTCTGCCTTGAGGCTGCGCACCGAGACGTCAAGATGCAGCTGCGGTTCGGAGATGACTTCGAGCGACGAGGAGGAGGCTTGTGTGATGAGCCTGCCGCCGGCGACGGAGGTGCCGCCGGCAAGCGCTTCGGGCGAGGCATAGATCGTCCATGGTTTGGCCGCGGCCGCGAGCGACGCGCCCCACTCGTCGAGCCCAGCCTCGCCGTTGTTGATCTCCTGGCCGCCGCCTACGAGGGCAATCACGACGGCCCAGTCCTGGTGCCGCTCCATGATCCTTAACAGCATCTCCGGCTCTGAATAGGCGCGCTTGAACTTGCTAAGATTCTGCGCGCGGTTCCACGCTCTCTGCGCCTCGTCAAAGATGACGACGTGGTTTGATGGTGCACGCTGCTGATGATCCTCGGTGTAGGTTCGCGCGAAGACATGGACGTTTTCGATCAGGGTCCGGGCGTGCAGCTTCGCATCGAGTGCGCGAACGCCATCCCGCATCTGGTGGCGCGCGAGGACTGCCTGGATCACCTTGACCAGAGGTCCGTTGCCGGACATGAAGTGGATCGCCTGGTTCGCGGTCTGCCTGCTGAAGGCGAGGTTCAGGCCAACCAGCGTCTTGCCCGAACCGGGGACACCGGTGACGAAGCATGCTGCATGACGCTTGTGCTTTCTGGCATCTTCGACGATGCCTTGAACAAAGATGGTGAGCTGGTCGACGTCGTGCCGGGCTGCGCGGGAGTGTGCGATCTCTCGTATATCGAGGCCGGATTGAAGCGCGAGAGCGGCTTCGATGATGGCGGGGACCGGTCTGTACTCGCCATGCTCCCACTCGTTTCCGTCGATGGCATGCTGGGTTTCGATGGGCAGGGTAAGAAGCAGACGGGGCAGCCCCTGCCAGTGCACGCGCGCAACCGGTGCGATCCAGAAGGCTGCTGTTTCAAGGAACGGCAGCTCGCGCTGGCGGATAGCTTCTTCGCTGTGCGGGGCCGGAGAGACAACGATCGGAGTGATCTTCCTTTGCGCTGAAGGTGCGTGGAAGTAGTGGAGCAGCAGCGCGTATTCCTCCGCCTGAACGCAGTCTTCCGAGGTGGCCGCGTGAGATTTGAGCTCAAGCAGGATGACGTGGTCGCCGGCGAGAAGAACCACATCGATGCGCCGCATCTTGCGTGGAATGTTGAATTCGAGCAGCACCGTCCAATGGATTGCATCAGGCCGAAGATCGACCAGCCTGACAAACGCCTCACGCAGGTGGAAGAGATCCTGTGCCCAGGCAAGCGTTTGTCGCGACTTCTGATCGGTGTAGCCATCGCGGGCGTACGCGATCGACAGCAGGCCGGTGAGTTCGCTATCGGACGAGGAGATGAATGCGACCAGGGGTGCTCTGTAGAAGGCTGGCATCTGGCGCCAGGATAGCAGCGCCAGGTAGCAGCGCCAGGTAGCAGCGTCAGGATAGCAGCGCCAGGTAGCAGGCAAGGCGATGTCGATCCCGGTCGTCTGTGCGGCTTGCACTTCATGGTGTTCCGAAACGAGACGCGGGCGGCACGCTGCAGATTCAGCTTGGGCCGGCAAGTATTTTGTCCTCTTCCCTGACCGCCGCTTGAACTTTGCTTGCGATAAGCTGAAGTCGGAAGATGCGCCGTCTCCTTTCCATCACGTTGCTGCTGGTGCTGAGCCTGCCGCTGTTTGCCTCGGTCTTTGGCAGCGCGCAGGCGGAGTCGCGGCTGCCGCTTTGCTGCCGGCGAGGAGGCGCACATGCGTGCGCTGGGATGAGCGACGCGTCCGGCGCCATGTCCGGGACCATGAGCATGCCCCGGTCGGGCGACCGGCCGGTGGTGCGGATGGCGTGCACGGCCTATCCGCCGAGCCTGGGCCAGGTTCATACGGGTGGGTGGAGCTTCACGGCGACGCCAGCCATGGCTGATGCGGCGGTGGTCGAGTCGTTCGTCGCGGGCCAGGTGGAAGCAGGATTTCGCATCTCCCAGGGGCGCGCCTGGCAAAAACGTGGACCTCCCCAGGAAAGAACAGCGAGCTGAACGCTGCGGCGGGGCCGTGTCCCTGTCGCTGTGGCAGGTGGGCGCACGAGAGCCTCACGCTGCTGTTCTTATTTCGGTCACCACCTTTGCGTGGTGATGGAGGCCGCACCCGATGCGACGTTTTGTTGTTCCCCTTGGAATTGCTTTATTCGCAGGCTCGACCGCCTGCGCTTCGATCTATGGCACCGTGCAGGGAGTTGTGCATGACAGCCAGCACAGGCCTGTTGCAGGGGCGCATGTTGTTCTGAGATCAGCTCACTCGGCTTTGACGTTGAACCGCGATACGGAGGCTGACGGCAGCTTCCGTATGAATTCAATCCCGCTCGGCGACTACACGGTGGAGGTGACGGGCCCGGGTTTTGCCGCGCAGCAGCAGGCGTTGCGGCTGGCGAGCGATACTTCGCCGGTGCTGCACATTGAGCTCAACGTGGAGGGCGCGCACGAAGCCGTGTCGGTAACGACGCCTGACGGCGGCAACGTGGATACGGCGACGTCGACCACGCTGATCGACCGGGAGCAGATTGCGCTGACCCCGGGGGCGGATCGCACGAACAGCATGGCGATGATCACGGACTACGTGCCGGGCGCTTACATGACGCATGACATGCTGCACCTGCGCGGTGGCCACCAGGTGAGCTGGCAGATTGACGGCGTCGAGATCCCGAACACCAACATTGCGAGCAACGTGGGCGCGCAGATCGATCCGAAAGACATTGATGCGCTTGAGGTAGAACGTGGCAGTTACACGGCCGACCTGGGCGACCGGACGTATGGGATCTTCAACGTGGTTCCGCGCAGCGGCTTTGAACGCGATCGTGAGGGCGAGCTCGTGCTGAGCGCGGGCAGCTTCCTTCAGACCAACGATCAGCTGAGCCTGGGTGACCATACGGAAAGGTTCGCCTACTATGCGAGCGTCTCCGGCAATCGCAGTGACTATGGCCTGGCGCCGCCGGTAAGCAGGGCGGTGCATGATGCGGCAAATGGGGTCGGCGGCTTTTCGTCGCTGATCTTCAACAAGACGCCGCAGGACCAGCTGCGCGTGGTGGCGCAGGCGCGCGCGGACTACTTCCAGATCCCGTATGATCCTGATCCTTTGAGCTTCGGCAATGCGCAATATGATTCGAGCGGCCTGCGGGATGGTCAGCACGAGACCGATGTGCTGGGCGACTTCACGTGGCTGCATACGTTCAACAAATCGACAGTGCTGCAGGTGTCGCCCTTCTTCCACTTCAACCAGGTGGACTATGGGTCGGACGCGAGCGATACGCCGGTGGCTACGACCTACAACCGCGCTTCGACGTACGCGGGCGCGCAGGTGGGGGTCACGACGGAGGTAAAGCGCAACGCGCTGCAGGCGGGGCTTTCTTCGTTTGGCCAGCATGACTCGTATGTGTTTGGCGCGATCTTCAACGATGGCAGCGGGACCTCACCGTTCCGTGTCCCGGACCATGCGGCGGGCGGGGTGGTGGCCGCGTATGTCTCCGATAACTTCAAGCTGACGCCGTGGCTTACGCTGATCGCCGGCGTCCGGCAGACTCACTTTGAATCTGCGGTGACGGAGGATGTGACGTCGCCGCGGTTCGGGGTGGCGCTGCGCATACCAAGGCTGAACTGGGTGCTGCGCGGATCGTATGGACGTTACTACCAGCCTCCGCCTCTGCTCACCTTTGGCTGCGGCGGGTCAGGCCGGGCGGCGGCCGACTCCTGCGGGACGCTCAGCAAGCTGGCGGATGTTTCCGGTACGGCGTTTGCTCCCCTGCGCGGGGAACGCGATGAAGAGCACCAGTTCGGGGTGCAGATTTCCTTTCGCGGTTGGCTGCTCGATGCTGACACGTTCAAGACCCGCGTGAATAACTTCCTCGATCACTCGAACATCGGGAACTCCAGTATTTATTTCCCAGTCACGGTGGATGGGGCGCTGATGAATGCGTGGGAGTTGTCGCTGCGGTCGCCGCGCACATGGAAGTTCGGGCAGGCACACCTTGCTTATTCAAACCAGATTGCGAAGCAGCGCGGCGCGATCACCGGCGGGCTGATCTGCTCGCCGCCCGACTCTGCGCAGTGCGACGTCGCGCCCGGGTATGAGCCTGTCGACCATGACCAGCGGAATACGCTGAACGTCGGGTTCAATGCGCGGCTGCCGTTCAGGATGGCGGCTTCGACAAACGTTTACTACGGGTCGGGCTTTGTAAATGGGACGCCTGATCCGGCCACTCCTTACCCCGGCGATTACCTGCCGCAGCACACGACGGTTGATCTTTCGCTGAGTAAAACGTTCACGAAGACGACGTGGTCGGTGACTGCGCTGAACGTGGCCAACCGGCGGGTGCTGCTGGATAACAGCCTGACCTTCGGCGGCTTCCACTTCAATGATCCGCGGGAGATCTACGGGGAGGTCCGCTACCGTTTCAGCTATTAGGTCGTGAAAACAAAACAGGAGCGAAACCGAAGAGTGGTTTCGCTCCTGTTGAGCAGGTGCAGGTGACGCGGTGCTACTGGGCTGCGGATTCGAGGTTACCTGGGCGGACGTTGTCCGGCGCGCGAAGCTTGAGCTTGGGCAGGCTGGTGGAGAGCTTCAACCGCACCAGGTGTTCGCGGCCGCCGCTGCCGGCGTCTGCTCCGAAGCTTGCGATGTAGGTTTCGGAGAGGTCTTTCGCGTACTCCTGAAAGTATGGCTTGAGCGAGACCGGGTTGATGGTGCCCTGGTTGTAGAGGACACCGCCGGTTGCTTCTGCCACCTGCGCCAGGTAGCTCTGCCCGCTGAAGGAGCCGCGGCCGCGGAAGCCTGCGTCCGAGTAGTAGATGGAGGAGACGGCGACGCCTGCGCGCTGGGCATCGACCGCGGCGGCGGCGACGTACGGGCTGTCCTGGTTGAGGATCGAGGTTGATCCGTTGTACGGGTCGACGCCATTGGTGATCATGATGACGAAGCGTGCCTTGTGCGGGCTTGCTTCATCGGCGGTTGAGGCGCCTGGCCAGTGGCGGACGAACTCCGACAGGCAGAAGTAGGGGCTGGCCGAGATGCCGGGGGAGCCAAGCGGCAGGCGCACCTTCGAGACGACCTCTTCGCGATCTGTGGTGAAGGGGACGACCTGGTCGACGGTGCCGTTGCGCATGTAGCCGACGAAGACCTCGGTGCCGGCGGGCAGGTTCGATGCGAAGTTCTTGAGGTCGTCAAGCTGAACGCCGGCGGAGCGGCTGAGGCCGTCGTCGATGAGGAGAGCGACCTGGGCGCCGTTGGCCGGGACCCGGGTGAGGCTGGTAAGCGCGGCGTGCTTGCCGTTGAGCTCGAGGGTGACCGCTTCGGCGGTCGGGATGACGTTCTGTTTCGAGTCTGCGCGAACCAGGGCCTGGGTGGGGAGGAGGCCTTCATTCTGCGCGACGGCGGCGAGTGGAAGCAGGAGTGAGGAGGTGAGGATTGCAGCTGCGAGCGGGTTGCGTGTCATCGTGTATTCCTTGCTTGGTTAGACACGAAATCCTGCGCATAGTTGCATTTAGATCGGGTCCGGCTACTCTCCACCGATGCGGATTCGCAGACCGGCGCGGGCCTCGAAGGGTGTCGACAGAAAGCCGTAGGGTGCGATGTGCTGGTCGTCTGAAAGATTCGAAAGCTGTGTGTATGCGGTGAAGTGCCGGGTAAGAACGATTGACATGTTTGCATCGAGAGACGTGAAGCCGGGCGAGAGGTTGTGGTTGGGCAGCAGCAGCGAAGGGCTCTGCAGCAGGTTGGTTGATGCGTCCGAGCGTGAGACGATGGCGCCTTTCAAGGCGGCATGGAGGCGGGTGCCGCTGAACTCCGCGAGGAAGAAGCCGGAGTGAGGCGGACGGTGGAAGGGGCGCTGGCCGGCGAGCGCTGTCAGGCCGCCGATGGGGATTGCGGGCAGGTTTGGGTTGAAGACCGAGGCTGCAGCGGATTGTTCTGTAAGCGCTGCGAGGTAGCTGTAGCCTGCCTCGAGCAGCACGCGCCGTAAGGGTTGGTAGCGCAGGTCGGTTTCAAGCCCCTGGGTGCGGAGGGCGAGGCTTTGATCGAGCAGCGGCTGCGAGGCGATGGCTGAGAGCGCGGCCGGTTCGAACTCGTGTGCGAACTGCGAGTGGAAGTAGCTTGCGCGCAGGGTGAGCTTCTCGCCGATGAGGTTTTGATCGATGGATGCGTCGAAGCTGCGGCTGACGGGGAGTTCGTGGGCGGCCGGCTCCCTGGCGGTCTCGAGCAGGGATGCCTCGCGCGTGCCGGTCGAGGCTGAAGCGTGCAGGGTGGTACCGCGGAACTTCCTGGCGCCGGGCCGTACCGGCACATAGGTGAGCCCGAGGCGGGGGGCGCCGGTGAAGCCGTAGAGCTGAGAGTGATCGATAAAGCCGGAGCCCTGGTAGAAGAGGCGGCGATGCAGCTGGCCGGCAAAGCCTGCGGCGACCGAGAGGTGGGTGCGGCCAAGGCTGATCTTGTTGGCCGGGAGGTTGGGGAGGATGTCGGCGGCGCGTTCGTCCTGGTAGCGGAACTCGCCTGTGATCCTGAGAACCTGGCGGATCCCGAAGTCGGTCTGGTAGGTGGCTTCGTCGCGGTTGGTGGCTGCATCTTCGCGGGCGGGCAGGGGGTTGAAGGCTGCCGTACCTGAGGCGGAGGCTCCGTCGGCGCCGGCGAGCGTGACCGGCAGGCCGGTGGGGGGCGTGAGGTAGTTGAAGACCTGGGAGCGGGTGCGCGCCATGCCGTAGCGCAGCAGGTTGTGCCACTGGCCCGCGGTGCGCGTCTCGTAGGTTGCGGAGGCGAAGAGGTTCTGGCCCGCGTCTCGTCCGTCCGGGGTGACGAGGAAGAGCTGGTAAGGATTTGCCAGCGGCGCTGCGGAACGGTCGTAGCGACCGCTGAAGCGGAGCGAGGTGCCGGCCGTGATGTGGTAGCCGACGTCCGCCGCCCAGGTGACCAGGTGAAAGGGTGCGCGGGGGTTTGAGTTTGCGATGTCGAACCGGGAAAAGGCTCCCAGGAGGTCAAAGCGGTCGCGTGCCCAGCTGGCTTCGGCCTGGTTGCGGTAGGCGCCCAGGTTGCCGCCGTCTCCGGTGTAGATCAGCAC
>CAXTUS010000097.1:0-13184 GCA_964247475.1 uncultured Acidobacteriaceae bacterium
CCCTTGAAGCCCATGGGTAAGATGGCTTCATGGGCAGGCGGCGTCCGGACCGTTCCCGGGGGCAGGGGATGAAAAGAGAGACACGGGGTGTGCAATTTTGACCAGACACGCAAAAGCTTCAGAAGCGATGCTGCCTTATGTGTGCTGGGCGACATTGCTTGGGCCAGGACGTCCCCGCACTCACATCCTGACCGGCTTTCCAAACCGTGCTTCCGGTCAGGATGCCACCCACCCCAAGGGCTGGCGACCTCAACGCGGGAACTTGATCCGGTCTGACCGAGCCGTCGAGAGAACGGCTCAGCGCCGGGCCGGATCGTTTTTGCTTGCCTGCCAGGCTCCTCGCATTCGTTGCTGCAAACGCCTACTGGCCGAGACGGACCCTAAGGTTGTGCTGGCGGCACGGAGGGTGCAGGCGGGGCTGGAGCCGAGGGTTGAGGATCGACCGAAGCCGGCAGCAACGTCCCAGGCTTAGATTCCGCTGGAAGATTCGTGGGTGAGCCTGGCACAGGAGGTGTCGTCTTGTCCGCGGGGCTGTTCGTTGCCACACCGGGCGCATCCTTGCGTGCTTGTCCGGCGGAACCAGGCTGTGCCAGGCTGACGGCGCGCAGGTTCGCAGGCAGAGGGGGCGGAGCGACCTGACCCTTCAGCGCGGTGTTGTCCCTCGAACCCGGCCACACGTAGGGAGCATGTAGCGTCGCGCCGTAGCCGACCACGGGAAACTTCGAGGCGAGTTGGAAGCTCCGATCGACGGCGACGTAGGCCGACTGCGGCTTCTTGCCCAGCAGGCGGCGGTCGGAGCAAAGCTCGATAGTGTGATCCGCCACGCTTACCGTGAGGGTCTTGTCGTTGAAGGCGTTCTTCTGCTCCTGCGCCCCGGGGAAGGGAGAGGTGGAGACCACGGTGGTGCCGATCCACGGTGCATAGAAGTACATGTAGCGGAAGTCTTTGATGTCGTAGTTCAGCCCCGCCTTGCCGGTCATCCCGTCGACCGTCAGAGTGCCGCGCTCGATGGCCACCGCAACCGTCTTCGGTGCCTTCTCCTTCTTGACCTTGAGCTTTTTGCCCTTCTCGTCGAATCCAAGGTCGGTGGCCGTCTGCATGATCGGCCTGCCCCCTGGACCAAAGACCGGGTTGCCGTGCTTGTCCCTCTGCTGCTTTACCGCGGGGTTGAACAAGGGCTTGCCCTGGGTGTCCTCGCGCTGATGTCCTTCCTGGTCAAGCATGGGCGTAGGGGGCATCTCGACCACCGTCCTGGGGCCGACGTACTGCGGCTTCTTCTTGCCAGGCACCCGACGGAGGAAGGCTGGCGGCACGGACGCCTCGGCTGGCGGCACGGACGCATCGGCTGGCGGCGCAACGTCTGCCGAGACTGCCGGAGTAGGCTTGGCTGGCTCCTGTACGACCTCCTGCTCACTCTTCTGAGTTCCCGCCTGCGCTTCGGGAGACCCTGAAGCCGTGCTCCCGGCCGGCTGCTGTGCCGCGCACGGGAGAAACGTGCACGGAAGAAACAGGACCAACGCCAGCATGAACGCCCGGCCGGGTCCGCACTTAGAAACCTTCATCTTGTTCTCCACTCGCGGGCGCGAGGCGTTCTCTTCGCAGATCGTGCTTGACCAGGGGCCTGGAGCTACAGCCACATCGTAGGGCCTGAGAACCGATCGTAGCGACTGCGGCGCGCAGCTTGAATCCCTATTTTGGGGAATCGGGAGAAGCGCTTGCGTACTGGTTCTGATTTGGGCTGAAACCACCCAAACTGGCGCAGGCGGTGCCCCATTCCGTCCCTGTTTCCCGATTCAGGGCAAGATCGGGATCCCTGCGCCTGGAGCCTGAACGGCACTGCGCCTAGCTCCTGAACGGCACTGCGCCTAGAGCCTGAACGGCTCAGCGCCTGGAGCCTGAACGGCTCAGCGCCTAGAGCCCGAACGGCACCACGCGTTGACGCTGGGTCCCGAGGCCTCCGACGCCAAGCTCCATCACCTGTCCGGCGCGCAGGTAAATTGGCGGCTTCTGCCCGAGTCCAACGCCCGGAGGCGTCCCGGTCGAGATGATGTCGCCCGGCTGGAGGCTCATGAAGCGGCTCAGGTAGCTGACAAGGTGAGCTACGCCAAAGACCATGGTTGAGGTTGAGCCGTCCTGGAAGCGACGACCGTCCACCTCAAGCCAGAGAGGCAGCGCCTGCGGATCGGGAATCTCATCCGCGGTCACGAGCCAAGGGCCGATGGGGCCAAAGGTGTCGGCGCTCTTGCCCTTCACCCACTGGCCGGTTCCTTCAAGCTGAAAGGCGCGCTCGGAAAGATCGTTGATCACGCAGTAGCCGCCCACATAGGAGAGCGCGTCGGCCTCTTCGACGTAGCGCGCCTCGCGCCCGATCACGACGCCAAGTTCTACCTCCCAGTCCGTCTTTTCAGAGCCGCGCGGGATCATGACGTCGTCGTTGGCGCCGATGATCGAAGAGGTCGCCTTCATGAACACGACCGGCTCCTTCGGCACAGCCATCCCTGACTCCGCGGCGTGATCGGAGTAGTTGAGCCCGATGCACAGGAACTTGCCCACGCCGGCGATGCACGGACCAAACCTGAGATTCGGTTCGGCCATGGGGAGCGTGGCCAGGTCGAGCGACTGGAGCGTCTTCAGCGTCGCGGGCGCGAAGACGTTGCCATCCACCTCGGGGATCACTCCGCTGAGATCCCTGATCCTGCCCTCGGCATCGACCGCGCCGGGCCGCTCGTGGCCAACCTTGCCGTAACGCACCAGCTTCATCCGCTTCTCCTCCTGCCTGCTTTGTCCGCTCTTGTCCGGTATTGTCCGCTCTTGTCCGGTCTTTTCGTGATCTTGTACGGTCTCTTTGTGACGCTGTCCGGTCTTCTCTGCTCTTGCCTTCACTTGTCTTCCTGATTGTACCGAGGCCGCTGAACCGGATCATTCTCCGGCCTCTTGACCAGGGAGGAACGCACCTGCAAGGTACCGGTACGATGCGATGGTCCCCGGGCGTAGTCTGAAGCTGCACTTTCTCTGCTGTGCGCCGATCGATAGCAGGTTTGCGTCGCAGACCGACGCTCCCGGAGCTCTGACCCCGATGCCTGAACAAAGCAAGCGCTTCCGCTCTGCCGCGTGGTTTGGCCGGTCCGGCAAGGACGGCTTCATCCATCGCAGCTGGATGAAGAACCAGGGTCTTCCGCCTGATGTCTTTGATGGGCGTCCGGTGATCGGCATCTGCAACACGTGGTCCGAGCTGACGCCCTGCAACGCGCATCTTCGTGCCCTTGCGGAACGTGTCAAACGCGGCGTGTGGGAGGCGGGCGGCCTGCCTCTCGAGTTCCCTGTCATGTCGACCAGCGAATCGAACATGCGGCCGACTGCGATGCTCTTCCGCAACCTGGTCAGCATGGATGTGGAAGAAAGCATCCGCGGCAACCCGATCGATGGCGTGGTGCTGATGTGCGGCTGCGACAAGACGACCCCGGCGCTGATCATGGGCGCCGCAAGCTGCGACATCCCGGCGATCGTGGTCTCTGGAGGGCCGATGCTGAACGGCAAGATGCATGGCCGCGACCTTGGATCCGGGACCGACCTGTGGCGCTTTGCTGAAGAGCTGAAGGCGGGCACCATGTCGCAGGCGGAGTTTGGCGAGGCTGAGGCGTGCATGGCCCGTTCCGCCGGCCACTGCATGACCATGGGAACCGCATCGAGCATGGCCGCCATGGCCGAGGCGCTCGGGCTGGCGTTGCCGAATAACTCCGCGATCCCGGCGGTCGATGCGCGGCGCAACGTCCTCGCGCATCTGTCTGGCCGGCGCATCGTCGAGATGGTCCACGAAGACCTGAAGCTCTCGAAGATCCTGGTCCGCCAGGCGTTCGAAAATGCCATCCGCGTGAACGGTGCGCTGGGCGGCTCGACCAATGCGGTGATCCATCTGCTTGCGATCGCGGGCCGCATCGGGGTGCCGCTGACGCTGGACGACTGGGACAGCATCGGCCACGATACGCCCACCCTGGTTGATCTCATGCCGTCTGGCCGCTTCCTGATGGAGGACTATTTCTATGCTGGCGGGCTGCCGGTCGTGCTCAGGATGCTCGCTGAACACGGGCTTCTCCACGGGGAGGCGCTGACCGTTACGGGCACTTCGATCGCGGCGAACTGTGCGGATGCGCGCAACTGGAACGAAGAGGTGATCCGGCCGTTTAGCACGCCTCTGGTCGAGCATGGCGGCGTGGCCGTGCTGCGCGGCAATCTTGCGCCTGCGGGCGCGGTGCTGAAGCCTTCCGCGGCCTCGCCGCACCTGATGAAGCATCGCGGGCGGGCTGTCGTCTTCGAGAACATCGAGCACTACCATGCGCGCATTCTGGATCCTGACCTCGAGATCGACGAGCACAGCGTGATGGTGCTGAAGCACTGCGGTCCACGTGGCTACCCGGGGATGGCGGAGGTGGGCAACATGGGCCTGCCACCAAAGCTGCTCGCACGCGGCATCACCGACATGGTGCGTATCTCGGATGCGCGGATGAGCGGCACGGCCTACGGGACGGTGGTTCTGCATGTAAGCCCGGAGGCGGCCGCAGGAGGCCCGCTTGCGCTGGTCGAAGAGGGTGACATCATCGCGCTCGACGTCGAAGCGAGGACGCTGCACCTTGAAGTTCCGGATGATGCGCTCGCGGAAAGGCGTCTTAGATGGAAGGCTCAGCTGCCGGTCCTGAACGGCGGCTATCAGCAGATGTACGTGCAGCACGTGATGCAGGCTTCGGACGGCGCTGATCTTGATTTTCTGGTTGGCTGCCGCGGCGCCGAGGTACTGCGGGAGTCTCACTGAATCGGATCTCAGTTCACAAGGATCAAAGACGCATGGAAGCCCCCGGCAACTTCGCCATCTACCCCAGTCTTCGCGAGCGCGTCGTCCTGATCACCGGGGGCGCAAGCGGCATCGGCGAAGCCCTGGTCACCGCGTTTGTGGCCCAGCATGCACGGGTCGCGTTGATCGATCTGCAGGCCGCCGCAGGCGCGGCGTTGGTTGCGAGGCTTGCTCCAACGGCCAGCTATCCTCCGGTCTTTTTCGGCTGCGACCTGACGGACATCAGCGCGCTCGAGCGCACCGTGGCGCAGGTCATCAGCGACTTCAGCAAGGTAGATGTCCTGGTCAACAATGCCGGCAACGATACGCGGCACGCCATCGAGGAGGTCACCTCAGCCACGTGGGATCAGAGCATTGCGGTCAACCTGAAGCACCAGTTCTTCATGACGCAAGCCGTCATCCCTGCCATGCGCAGCCAGGGCGCGGGAGCGATTATCAATATGAGCTCGATCGGCTGGGTCATCCCGTCGACGCGGGTGCCGGTGTATGTGACTGCGAAGGCAGGCATCGTCGGCATGACGCGGACGCTGGCGCACGAACTGGGCAAGGACAACATCCGCGTGAACTGCGTGATGCCCGGAGCGATCCAGACCGAGCGGCAGAAGCAGCTTTGGCTGACCGAGGAGTACAAAGCCGAGATTTTGCGGGCGCAGGCATTGAAGCGCCTGATCGAGCCTGAAGAGGTCGCGCGCCTGGTGTTGTTCCTAGCGTCCGATGATAGCGCGGCGATTACCAGCCAGAGCTACGTGATCGATGGCGGGTGGGTCTGAAAAGCTGACAGCGACAGCGACTGCGTCCTAATCCTGGACGGCGAACACCTGGTTGGACCCGTCCGGCGTCAGCAAGCGGACCCTGCTAGCTTTTGGCCTTCGCGGGCACCATGCGGACCCAGCCTTCCGTCAACAGGACGCGCGACTTCGGCAGATCACTGAGCGGTGCAGCAGCCGGAACCTGCGTGCTCGCGAAGGACGTGGCGCCGGGCGCCTGGTAGAGAAACTCCGCCGTGTAGCCTGCAAGGTCAGGCGGTGGCAGCAGCGTCCTTTCTACACCGTACTGGGTCGTGGTCAGGATGGGACCGGTATAGAAGGAAGGCTCGAGGTTCTTCACCGCTGGCTCGACGAACTCCTTCGGTACGGTGATCTTCTTGCGTGGCAGCGCGCCACAGGTGGCATAGATGGAGTTCCGCACGTCGGCCAGGATCACCACGTCGACGGGCTGGTTCGCAGGCAGCGCCACGAGACTCTCCTGGTCTTTCACGAAGCGGTGCGTGGCCGGCGCCCAGCCCGCTGCCTCGAAGCTCACCAGGCTGTTGATGATGGCCTTGTCGGCAGCCTCTCTGGTGACCGGCGCGAAGCGGCCCTCGGCGGGAGTGGCTCCCTGAATGAAGAGGCCAAGCACGCCGTCGTCCGGGCGGGTGACATCGCCGATCCGCACCTTGAGCGTCGGCAGGTCTGGGGGCGCGGCAAGCAGCGGCGGATCGCCCGACAGCTCCTGCGTCCCGTCTGCCGCGGTGCCGGTGAAGGAGAGCCTTGCACCCATCACCAGGATCGGCTCGCCGATCAGGCTTACGCCGCGCTGAGCTGTCTTTGCGGTTGGATCGAAGGTGCCGCGGATGGTGTCGATCGTTCGCAACATCGCGGAAAGTCCGGT
Source organism: uncultured Acidobacteriaceae bacterium (assembly GCA_964247475.1). GTDB lineage: Bacteria > Acidobacteriota > Terriglobia > Terriglobales > Acidobacteriaceae > Edaphobacter. The sequence goes on from CAXTUS010000097.1 coordinate 6,497, forward strand.
CTCAGCCCAGACCACAGTCCCAGCGGGAACCACCAGTTGCTGCTCGACGACCGACTGCACCAACGCTCTGAGCGTGGGATTGGTGATGTGGTGGAACGGGTCCGGATCGGGATCGAGCCAGGGATGAGGGGTGTAGGTGACGTGGAGCGTGGCGCCAGCGGTCGCGCCCTGGATGGGGATGTCGGTGGCAAGCTGCCCGAGGCCGGTGCCGTTGCTGTCGAAGATCTCGAGCGCGTGCTCGATGAAGTCGGGCAGCAGCAGACCACAGACCGGGCGCGCGTGCGCGCTGGCTTCGGAGGCGGGATCGGTGGCCGAGGTCAGACGGAAGTTGAAGCGGCTCCAGCAGGGGAAGCGCGGCGGCAACGCCACCCAGTAGGGCCACAGGTCGTTGCCGGCGGGCGAGTCCGCGGCCACGCCCGAGGTCCAGGGCCGGGTGAGTCCGAAGATGTCGACCAGCTCGAGATTGTTGATGCGCAGGGCGCCTGCACGCAGCCGCAGGTCGCTTGCGAAGAGCTGCGCATCGAACTTCGTCAGCGGCGCGGAGACAACATCCATCCTGGTAAAGATCTGCTTGTTGAGAGCGGGATCGATGGTCTGGACGGGGATCTCCCGGCCCCTGGGATCAAACATGCTGCGGGTCACGAGCGCGCTTTCGAGCACGTTGACGACGCTCGCGGTCACCATGGAACGTTCGTTAAAGGTGGGGACCGGACCCTGTGCAGGCATGCTGGCGGTGGGCGAGAGCGGCGTCATCTCGACGTCGCTTGGATCAAGCTTCCACTGCTCGAGTGTGGAGTGGGGGTGCGCGTAGCTGCTGTCGAGGAACAATGGATCGAAGGGATCCTGCCAGAGGCTTACCGAGAGCGGGCTTGGTTGCTCGCCATCGAGCGCGACGGCGAGCAGCAGCGCCTTGTTGAAACGGTCGTCGTGGGCCAGCAGGGTTCCCTGAATGGCGTTGGTGTAGGAGGCCTGCAGGGCCGGTGCGCCCTGCGCTCCGCCAGCCTGCGTGGCTGCTGCGTTCGCGGCCATCACGGCTGCACTCTCCGGGTCGAGCAGGATCGTCTCCTTGGCCAGTGCGGCAACCTCCCCGGGCAGGCCGGGGACGTTGAGGCTTTCAGGCGCGGTGAGCAGATCGTGGCCAAAGACGGCGACCTGGTTGCTGACCGTCATGCTGGTAAGCGTGTTGCCGCTGATTCTCGTCAGGACCTTGCTATCCGTTCTGAAGCGGGTGTCGAAGCCGAATTTGTACGAACGACCGATGTTCGACAGCACCAGCTGCGGCGACCACGGGCGATACCAGCGCGGCCCTGGCAGGGCGTACAGGTTGCCGACGAACGGCAGGGAGACGATGGCGCCGCCGGCGGTAGTCAGGAGCTGGGTGACTGCTGCGGGGTCGCTGATGTCGATCCACCAGCCTGCGCCGTCGCTGCCGCTGTCGTCGGTTGTGACGCCGAGGGCTGCGGAGCGTGCATTGCTGCGGCTGTCCTCGACGCGGACCATCTTCGGATCGAGGGGAATCCCGTCCTCCGCGGCGGCTGCGACGGCGGTTGCGAACGCGGCCTGGATGCTGCTGACCAGGCCGGTGAGATCGTTGACCGCCGGGAGCGCGGGCGGTACAGGGGGCGAGATGACAGGCAGACCCGGGATGGTGGCGATGTAGGACTTGTTCAGGATCGCGGCCGAGCGTTGGCGCTGTGTGGGCCAGTAGCCGGTGGCCTGGCGTGCGGCAAGCTCTCCGCTCTGGCTGATGAAGAAGGCAGGAGCGGGACTGGCGGGGCTCCCTGGGGCTTCAACGTCGATGCGCGCGTAGCTCTTCGCCTTGCCGGGCACGCTTTGAAAGGTGGCGGCGTGGGTCGCGCCCACCATGTCGATGATGCCGCCGGTCGAGAACTTCTGGCTGTCGACATTGGCCAGCATCATCTCGACTGCGTTGACGCAGTCCGGATTGCCGCTGACTGGGTTGCCGCTGCCTGGATTGCCGCTGACTGGGTTGCCGCTGCCTGGATTGCCGCCCCGGCTGGCCAGGTCGGCGAGCGCACGCTTCACGTTGGGGTAGAGCTGCAGGTTTTCGTCCTTGATCGGCACAGGCGCAGTCGTTGAACCGGCGAGGGGCACTGCCACCACGGCGCCGTGGCATAGAGTGGAACGGGCGCAGAACAAGCCGGGGGAGACAGTCGCGGTGCGCGCCCAGAGACCATCCTGCGCTGCGCTGGCTGAAGGAGCGGGGAAGGCTGCCGTCATGCGTTCGACCCGCTTCACCTGCAGATCGAAGCTGCCGACGCGCTGGGCGTTGCGCTTGAGCTGATCGACCCGTGCGGGCGGCGGCGGATGAGCGCCGGCGACGGTGATGCCTGCGTCCCACACCGGGCGGGCGGCGACCTGGGGAAGATCGCCTGGGTGCCCGGGCAGCTGCCGGTCTCGTTCATTGAAGGCGTGCGGAAGAGCAACCGTGGTCGCGATATCGCGCAAGGCTGCAGGCGAGCCATGAGCGACTGCCTTCCAGCGGTCGAGCACCTTGCCGGGAAAGGCAGAGACCGCGAGGGGGTCGTGGTGGTCGGTCCAGTACCAGCCAATGACGAGGTAGCTGACGTTGCCCGTGCGCGGGAGTTCACTGCGTGCGTCGAGGAAGCCGAAGCGTCCGCGGGACTCCGGGTAGTAGGCTGCCATGGCAGGATCGAAGGTCTGCGGGTTGCCTGCTGCTGTGCGATCCGTATCCCAGAGTCCGAATCCTGGCTGGCCGATGCTTGAAGCATTCGGCAGCATGCCGGCCAGGGTGTGCACCCTGCCTGGATCCCGATCGGTGGGCGGAGTCCACGTGGGCAGGGGCGTCACAGTCTGGCTGATCGAATCAACCACCCAGGCTTTCCATGTTCGCTGCGCGAAGGGGGTTGCCGACGACGCGCCCGGGTTGAAGCGAAGGACGAGCCACTGGTCTGGAACCGCGGGAAAGATGACGCTGCGGGTGCCCTGACCGGAGATGACCTTTGAAGCGGTCAGGGCGTCCGGCAGCGCCCAGTGCAGGTGGATGCCGTCTTCAAGCAGAGCATCGCGGTTCAAGGGTTCGCCGGTGAGCGATGGCACCTTGAGCGCGGCCGTCATCACTTTGGCCGAAACGGTCATGGGATAAAGCAGCGTATTCGCCATCAGAGCTTCTCCCCGGGGTACATGTTCTGAAGCGCCGTGAGCCGGTCGGCAAGCCCGGCGAGGTCAAGCACCCGGCCTCTGCGCAAGCTAAGAGTTTGCAAGGAGCCATCGGCGTTCTGGAAGTCTGACAGGGGTCTCGAGCCGGCTGCTTCGTCGACCGAGTTCTTGAACTCCTGCACGTAGGGCAGCTGCTCCAGGTGAAGGCCCACCATCCTCGGTGAGTTACCAAGTTGACTGCCCAGGCCGAGAACATCAAGGGTGCGATGGGTGGGATTGAGCGGCTTGACCGTGAGCGGCACGCCGGTGGGCGTACCGTCGGGCTTTCGCCCGTCCACGGTCCAGACCAGGCTGCCAGGTACCGCTTCCTCCACTCCGAAGCGCACGCCCACGTTTGGCTCGCGCACATGCACCATCGCCGGCGTACCGGCGAAGACGGCGATGTAGAGATCCTTTGAGATCGCTTCGGCGCGGAGGACAGGGACATCAGGAGGCGCCTGCTGGTTGTCGACCACCTGTTTGTAAGCGCGGAGGACCATGTCGGGCCAGCGCCTGACCAGCTCTGACCGGATGAGCATGCCGGTGAGTCCGTGCGAGGCGGACCAGCCGTTCCCTGGGATCTGCGCCTCGGCGGCCGCGGCCAGGTCGCTGTCGAGCGCCTGCCGCGACATGGCAAGCAGGCTTGCGCTGAAGACGCGATCGACCGTGCCGGTATCGGACGCGGCGAAGACGCCATCGATCACGCGGTCCACCCAGGTGGGGTCGATGTTGAAGAAGCGGATCGACTCGGGGGGCAGCAGCGCGGCGTCCTGAACCAGGTAGGCGATCGGGATGTGGCGCAGCAGGCGGAGATCGCCGAGCCATGTACGCAGCGTGTCCGGCAGGTAGACATCGGTGAAGATGCTGCTTTTGTCGGGCGAGGCGAAGACCACGCCATCGGTCGAGGACTCGATGCCGAAGGCGGACTGGAACTGCTGTACCGCCTGGACGCCGGAGCTGATGGTAAGCCGCTCGTACATGTCTCGCTCTCCTATCCCTGGGCCATCTGTGCAACGTGCGCGAAGATCTTGTCGAGGTCTGCCGCGGCGACATGCTGCATATCGATCGAGCTGACCTGTGCGACGTTGGCGATCTGCATGCCGGACAGCCCTGCCTGCACCTGCGAGCCAAGCTGACCGAACTGCTGACCCACTCCGCTGACATCGCCGGGCGCTGCGCCGACGAACTCGCTTCCCTGCTTCACCATGGCGTTCAAAGAACCGTTCTGCTCAAGTGACCAGGGCTGTGCGTCCCACGCCGGATCGACCACCCACTCCTGCTTCTGCAGCGCGGCCGGCAGCTTGTTGATCGCCATCTGCGGCTTGTCGATGATCCTGATCACACCGCGCACCGCGCGCAGGCCTTCGAGGATGTCCTGGCTGGCGAGCGCGAGCAGGCGTCCGAGCTCAAAGGCGGTGGCGCTCGAATAGTCGAGCGCGGTTCCCGGCGGGGCGTCGACGAACTCTTCGGGCGCCGAGCGGATGGCGAAGCCGGCGCTGCGCGGCGCGGGCGTAAAGGGGCGCAGAGGCCCGCGAAAGCTGACGCTGCCGGCCTGTGTATGCGAGAGCGGATCAAGAAAGAGCCCATCCTGATCGAGCAGCGCATCGAAGCCGCCGGACAGGGGCGCAGAGGCTCCCTGGGCAGGTGGCTGCGGCAGATTCCCGAAGCGCATCACGCCACCGTTGGGGCGGATGTGGATGGCCCGGATCACCTCTTCAAAGTCTCCTCCCCTGCTGGGGGTGAAGCTCCATGAGTGCAGCACGATCAGGCCGATCTCTCCATTCGGATTGAGCATCCTTGCCTGCGAGAAGAAGTCGTCGCGGTGCTCGAGCGAGACCAGAAAGGCGGTGTGCAGCTCAGGCTGGGCACCTCCGGCATCGGGCAGGCGGTTGCCGATGACGATCGAGCAGTCGACGTCGCCTGAACCCTGGTTGGTACGCTTCACATTCGCAAGCAGAGCCAGCTCTGCCAAAGATGGCCGGATCGCGGTCAGCACCGAGTTTCGCAGGAAGAGCAGGTGCACCTGCGTGGCAGCGGGCATGGTGGTGATGATGCGTGCGAAGCCCTCGGGATCGCGCGCCTGGACTGCGGACACGGCGGCCGAGACGGTCGCGGGGCCGGTGCGGATCAGGCGGCGGCCACTCGCGACGAAGCCGCCGCCACCTGCGCTCATCTCCGACTCATTGACCAGCAGCAAAGCGAGCCAGGGCTTCTTGCCGAAGGGGCCGCTGCGCTCCCATGGCAGGGTCCTCCGGTTCAAGGCGATATGCGGCAGGTAGTCATCGGGCGAGTTGGTGCTGCCGGGCGCAGGATAAACGCCCGAGATGTCGGACTGGGTGAGTTCAGTCTGCGGACCGTTCACCTTGATCAGCACCGGCTGCGGCTCGGCAACCAGGAAGACGTCGCTGCCGAAGGTCTGGGTCACGTTGATCGAGACCGGATCGTGATCGGAGTCAATCAGCGGCGTAGCGCTGTCGAAGAACTGCGACTGGTCGCTCATCGGGCTACCTCAAAGAAGACATCGATTGCCGGCACGGCTTCGCCGGTCTGGACCCGGTCATCGATCAGGTCCCATGCGGTGGTCTGCTGCAGCTGGTCGAAGATGGCGCGCCAGCTGTCTGCCGTGACGACGATCGACGCAATGCGCCAGTCGTTGCCGAGATCCACCTGCAACCGCCACGCGCCTTCGGTCGCAACCGTGCTGATGAAGGCGGTACGGTCAGAGCCGACGACGGCAGACAGCCCTGCAAGCGTGGCGTTGAAGGCGGCCCAGCGCACCTGCTCAAGCGCAGGCCCGGGGTCGGCGGTGACAGGCTCGACGATCATGACCAGGCTTGCTCCCTTCTGCACCAGGGGAAGGTGCAGGGTGAACTGGGTCAGCGAGCCGAGCAGCTGCGCGCCGCTCATGGTGTCAAACAGCGCGGGCGGTCGGGCAAAGCCGAAGCCATGCGGAGAGGCCGACCGGAGCGTGCAGCCATGACCGGCGAAGGTCCGGGCACCGAGTGCGGTGATTTGCGTATCGGCTTCGATGCCGATGTTCTCCGTGATGCCGCGCAGCGGGACGAAGGTCATTGGCGCCTGGGCAGCAACAGGGGTGACCGGCGACAGCGTCCCCTGGTGCAGGAAGAAGATCTGGCGTGTGCCGACCGGCGCAGTGACAAGCTTTTGATCGCCGTCGAGGAAACGATCCTCAAGCAGACCCTCGCCCGGACCGTAGAAGAGCACGCGCAGGATCGCGGCGCCGGCTGTCCTCAGGCGGTGCACCGCTCGCGGTACGCCTCCGCCGATCTCGATATGGCCGGCCGCGGTCGGGGTGATGATGAGGTCAGGCCGGGAGAAGATGGGTGGACGGGGAAAGGGTATGCCGGGACCGGGGAAGGTCTTGCTCGGGCCGGGGGCAGCTTGCCCGGACTGCGGGAGATGCCGCCCCGGAAGCTTGCCCAGGATCGGAGACAGCATGGGCGACCCGATCTGCTTGCCCGGGTCGCGCGCGTTGATGAGGGTTGCC
>CAXTUS010000098.1:0-13103 GCA_964247475.1 uncultured Acidobacteriaceae bacterium
CCCCCGCAACTCTTCACCGTGCCGTCCTCTACGTCACCGGCGAAGACACCACCAGCGCCTGGGTCAACGGCCAGCAGGTCCTCACCGCCGCCCCTCAGCCCAAATGGGGACGCACCCCGTGGCGCACCTACGCCTCCGCCGACGTCACCTCCGCGCTGAGATCCGGAGCAAGCCCCGGCACCCCCAGCCTGCTTGCCGTTGACATCCTCCACTACGGCGGCCACGACGCCAGCCAGACTCCCATGTCCGCCGAGCTCTACCTCGAGATGGCCGACGGCACCGCGCACACCATCACCACCGACGATCCAAAATGGAAGGCCTCTCTCAACGTCGAAGGCGACTGGCACGGCGCACAGTTCTCGGACACTGCATGGCCCTCAGCCGTCCCGTTCCCCGCCCAGGCAGACGCGTTCGGAGCCGTGGAACCCCTCGGCAACCCGCTCCAGACCGACCCCGTCGCCGCCCTCCGCCATGACTTCACCCTCGCCGGCCCCGTCCGCTCCGCACGCCTCTACGCCACCGCCCTCGGCGCCTATACCTTCCGCATCAACGGCAAACCGGTCGGCGACCAGGTCCTCGCGCCAGGATGGACAGACTTCCGCCAGCACACCACCTACCAGGCCTACGACGTCACCTCGCTCCTTCGCTCCGACAGGAAGCAAAATGCCATCGCCGCCTGGCTTGCACCCGGCTGGTATTCGACGCCTCTCGAATGGGTCGGCCAGGGCAACAACTATGGCAACACCCCGCCCGCCCTGCGCGCCCAGCTTCGTATCGAGCACACCGACGGCACGGTCGAATGGATCGACACCGACGCCACCTGGCAGGCCACCAACTCGCCCATCACCACCGCCGAAATCTATGACGGCGAGACCTTCGACGCACGCAAACAGCAGCCCGGCTGGGATCAGCCCGCCTTCGCCGCCAAGGCCTGGGAGCAGGCCGCCATCGTCTCCCCCGTCCCATTTGCAGGCGGTCAGCTGAAGATAGACTGGCAGTCTTTCCAGCCCATCCGCGCCATCAAGTCGCTCCCCGCACTCACGGTAAAACGATCTGCTACCGGCAGCTTCATCTACGACTTCGGTCAGGAGCTCGCCGGCGTCGCATCCATCGATGTAGCCGGCAAGCCAGGCACCGACGTCCGCCTTCGCTTCGCCGAAGTGCTCAACGACGACGGCACCATCTACATCGAAAACCTGCGCAACGCCAAGGCCACCGACCACTTCATCCTCACAGGCAAGGGAACCGCCGGCAACCACACCGAGCACTTCCAGCCCACCTTCACCTTCCACGGCTTCCGCTACGTCGAGGTCTCAGGCATCGACCACGCGCTCCCGCTTTCCGCCGTCAAAGCCATCGAGCTCCATACCGACGCACCCGACACCGTCACCCTCAAGACCGGCAGCCCCATGGTCAACAAGCTGTGGAGCAACATCCTCTGGGGGCAGCGCTCAAACTTCGTCGGCGTTCCCACCGACTGCCCGCAGCGCGACGAACGCCTCGGCTGGACCGCCGACGCCCAGGTCTTCTGGCGCGCCGCCAGCTTCAACATGGATCTCGCCGCCTTCTCCCGCAAATATGCGGCAGACCTCCGGGGCACCCAGGCCACCACCCCCATGTACGGCATCTACGCCCCCGGCACCACCAAGCCCAACAACGGCTTCGGACCCGGCTGGAGCGACGCCGGCGTCATCGTTCCCTGGACCTCCTGGATCCAGACCGGCGACCCGACCATCATCGCCCAGAACTGGGACAGCATGCAGCGCTACCTCGCAGAGATCGCGCGGCTGAATCCTGATCACCTTTGGAAGGAAAAGTCCGGCATCGCGTTCGGAGACTGGCTCTCGCCTGAAGGCACCACCTCGCAGGTTCTCGTCGCCACCGCCTTCTACGCCTACGACGTCACCCTGATGCAGCAGATGGCTACCGCGCTCGGTAAACAGGAAGACGCGCATCGCTATGCCGAACTCTTCGAGAAGATCCGCAAAGCCTTTGAAAAGCAGTTCGTCGGCAAAGACGGCTTCGTCGGCTTGAAGAACGAAAAGAAGCCCGCAGCCGACGGCCCCCTCACCGAATCGCAGACCGGCTACGTCCTCGCCCTGCACATGAACCTGCTCCCCGAAGCCGAGCGTTCGGCAGCCACCAAACGCCTCGTCGACCGCATCGAGCACAACGGAGGCAAGCTCGCCACCGGATTCCTCGGCACCCCCTACCTGCTTGAAGTCCTCACCGACGGCGGCTACCCGGAAATCGCCTACCAGCTTCTGCTCAACCGCCAATACCCGTCCTGGGGCTACATGGTCGATCACGGCGCCACCACCATGTGGGAGCGCTGGAACGGCGACGCCATGCGCTCAGATCCCGGCATGAACTCCTACAACCACTACGCTTACGGCGCCGTCGCCGAGTGGATCTACCGCTACGCCGCCGGCATCGACACCACCACCGCCCAGCCCGGCTTCCACGTCATCGCGCTCCATCCCGTCTTTGATCAGCGCCTTGGCTCACTCGACCTCACCTACCAGTCGCCCTACGGCCCCGTCCACTCCGCATGGAAGACGAACGCAAGCCACGCCACCACCTGGACCATCACCCTTCCGCCCAACACCACCGGCGTCTTTACCCTCACCCCGGAACAGCAGTCTCACTACACGCTCAATGGAAAGCCGGTCCCCGCAGGGCCGCTACCGGCCGGCACCCACACCTTCACCGTCACGCCAGGTTCGCCCGGATAAGCGGCATCAAGCACCCATCCAAGGAGCGGCGCCCTCCGGTCGCTGGGTAAGAGAAGGGAACTTGCCGACAACCGCGACTTTGCGAAAATTATCATGGTGCATCGCTTCTTCAATTAAAGGTTCATCAACCACACCCAGTCGTCCGATACTGACTCCAAATAGCAGGTTCATCGGTTACATACATGATGTCTTCCGGCCTTCTCTGCTCAAAGATTTCTGTCAAGCCACCGATAGAAATGACTTCATATCCCGGATAGCGTGACGGAGCTCCTTGTGGAGGGCTCTTCAGTTGAAGAGCTCCGCATTCATCTTTGCCGTATACCTTCTCAAGTGTTTTCCCTTTCGCATCTCGCACTTTGAACACCGCCCTAGTGCCCCATGGCACGATGTAGAGTGTCATTGTGATCGAAACATCCGCCCGTGTCAGTCCCGGTGGAAGCGTGATCCATTTGGGCAGCCTTGACTCACTCGTCAGTCGAAACATGGACTCCGGAATGTATTCACATCCTGTGATCGAACAAGCCAGTGCAGTGACCGCTCCGCCAAGAAATAGGTACCTGCCCAAGCGGGGACTTCTGAGTAATCGCGACAGCCAGGGATCAACGATCATTTGATCTTTCTCCGCTAACTGAGGGTAGCTGAAGGCAGACTTCGCGCAAAACGGCATTGTAGGCAACTTGGGTCCGACCAGCCGGTGTGGGGGCCTGATCCGCCGACCCTAGCACCCGAAATTGGCGAAAACACCGACTCTGGGGAATTCTCCCTTAGCGATCGACTTGTGTTGAAAGAGCCTGTTCCGTATGCTGGTCGCGAGAATGGTTGATGTGCGTATCGGTAGTCGTTCGCCGGTGATGGATCTATCCCCCCGCGGCGCATCGTTTCACCCCTATCGAATAATACAAATAGTAGAGGGTCGCATGATCTCAATGGGTTTCAAATATCTTTCGCTATTCCAGTTGACATTGTTCCTCGGCTTGCATGCCGCACATTCACAGTCCGGTACCGGCAGTTTTGAAACGGCCGAAAAACGGAAAGTTGTGTACGAAACGCTTAGCAATAAGCCACAGAAGGGAACCCTAATCTTGCTTCATGGAGCTAGCGGACCTGGGATGGAGTTGTACCAGCAGCAAGCTAGGTATTTCGCTGATCATGGATTCTATGTAGTAGTTCCCCATTACTTCGACGCCACATCGACACCAATGCCGTCTGACCAAAACTACATTCTGTGGCAGCAATCAATTGAGTCGTTGATTGCCAAACTCAGCCAATCAGAAAGCACAGGTAAGATTTTTCTCGTCGGCTATTCACTGGGAGCCAGTGTTGCACTTTCTGTCGCCAGCCAGGATCAATCCATCGCCGCCGTTTCCGAATGGTACGGCAGCTTGCCCGACACATTTTCCTATCGGCTACGAGGAATGGCTCCTTTGCTAATTCTACATGGCGAGAGGGACACCAATATTCCCGTCGCGAATGCGCGACAGCTCATGCGATTATGCGAGCTACAGCATTTTAGATGTGATAGCCACCTTTACTCTGATCAGCATCACGGATTCGACACAATTACCGTTAGGGATGCAGACGAGCGAACCACGGCGTTCTTCGACAAAGCTGTAATTGATAAGTGATCGCGTTTGCCGAAAATCCCGACTACTGAGATGGTCCGCCGCTTGAACTTCACCGTGAGGTGGAGGATCGTGTAGGCAGGTTCAAGGAGGATCATCGACATGCATATTCGCTCGGTAGGGATAGATCTTGGGAAGACGAACTTTCACCTTGTGGCACTCGGCGATCAAGGCAAGGTGCTGATCAGGAGGAAGTTCAACCAAAAGCAGTTGATTGCATTCACTGCGAACCTGCAAACATCTTTGATTGGGATGGAGGCCTGCTCGGGAGCCCACTTCCTGGGTCGTGCCTTGCGAGCGCAAGGCCATGACGTCAAGCTGATCCCGGCTCAGTTTGTGAAGCCGTTTGTAAAGTCGAACAAGAACGACTTTCTCGATGCGGAAGCGATTGCCGAAGCTGTGGATCGCCACAACATGCGTTTCGTTCCGATCAAGACCGACGATCAACTCGACCTGCAGGCGCTGCACCGGGTACGTGACCGTCTGATGACGCGAAGAACTTCTGTGATCAACCAGATTCGAGCCTTTCTTCTGGAGCGCGGCATCGTCTTTGCGAAGAGCCCGATCCGGTTGAGAGAGGCCATTCCCGAAGTACTCGGGAACGCACGCGAGAACCTCACTCCGAGGATGCGGAACCTAGTCGCGATGTTGTGGAGCGAGTGGAAGGACTTGGAACTTCAGATCGTCGAGATGAACGATGAGGTAGAGAGGATTGCCTCGAGCGATGCTGCTTGCGTCCGCCTGCGGCAGATCCCGGGCATTGGGCCTTTGGTCGCAACAGCGATTGTAGCCGCGATCGGCAACGGGGCAGCGTTCCAGAAGGGACGAGAGTTCGCCGCCTGGATGGGTCTGGTGCCGAAGCAGTACTCGACCGGCGGTAAGGCGAAGCTATCCGGCATCAGCAAGCGAGGTAACCGCTACCTGCGAAAGATCCTTATCCATGGAGCACGATCGGTCGTCCTAGTCTGCAAGCGAGACCGGCTGGCGATCGGACCGTGGGTGACAGCGCTAGAGGCAAGAGCACCACGCAACGTGCTGATCGTTGCGGCCGCCAACAAGCTGGCGCGAATTGCTTGGGCGGTACTTTCGACTGGTGAGGAGTATCGAGGCACGCCGACATTGATGGCGGTTTAGACAGGGCCTGGATAGGACGCCTTCCGACTTCCACTTCCCACCCACCCCACCAGGACGAGTATAAGTTTACCCACCGAGGTCTGCACCGGATAAGCAGGATGGAAGAACAGTCACAACGGCGTACCTGAAACCTGATCCCGCAAATGGCCATCATCGGCCGACCGACTTAGCAGGACAGATACGCGCGTATCTCATCATGGCCAGGAGACGCGATCTCCAACAAAGGCCGGATACATTGATGCAGACTTTCCTTCACCCTCAACTTTTCCCTTGCAGTCAGACGGCGGACCATACATTCGCAGGAGCTTACGAATCCTCCGCCGCTCGATCATCAAGTGCCAAGGCAGAGGCTGACGGCCGAACTGCGCGAAAGCCCTCAAGTGTCGGCAAGAATGGGTCGCATCCGAAGGTGCGAAGTATATCTCGCAGGGCAGGAGTCACCGTCATTCCAAGCACCCGAAGGGCAGTGTAGGGCGGGTTGGCGGATACACGCCGTGATGGAGTGCGATCACGTCCATCCAACCGACCAACATCTCATCTGGTGGGCTGTGAGCCTCATCGTCAAACGCAGCGCTCAAACTGCAACAACCCCGTCTTTGCGGACAGCACCGTTTACTTCTCGAGCTCCGGCACCCCCCGATGCTATACTCCCGCCCTGCTCCATCGGAGGTCTACATGGTGCGCCGCTCACTTTTCCGCCATCTGATTGCGTTGCCGTTTGCAGGAGTGACTCATGCGTCAGCGCAAGGAACCTCGCATAAATCCTTGAACGTCCTGATGAAGAGCGCATGGGGATCGGACGATCCAACCAGGGCCGCTTTCCCTTTTCTTCACGGCCTCGCACTCTCCGAGGCCGGACACTGCGTCCAGATATTCCTGCTTGGCGAAGCCGCCCCGCTGATGAGGAGATCGCTCGCAAGCGCAGTCGTGCCGGTGGGCTGGCCACCGCTCGAGCAGACCATGGCAAAGGTCGCGGAAAGGCATGTCCAGATCTATGCGTGTGGCGCCTGCAGCCGTGCGCGTGGAGTCTTGCAAGCCGACCTGGACCAGTGGAAAGCGAAGTTCGGCAACCCAACAATCTTCGTCTCGCTCGTCGAATGGGCCGATCGCATTATCACGGAATAGGTAGGCGGCTGCACGCTCGCGAAACCAGTCAGTGGAGGGCAACCGGGCCAGGAAGCGTTCAACGACACCTCGATCAAGAGAGACGCTTCACCCGACCCCATCTCTCCGAAGAACGCAGCAAATGAAAATGAGGCACACGCATTTCGCCCTTGACAGCGTTTCATATTTCACTACCATATGGTTGTGAATCAATTGGACACTACCTTTGCGGCCCTGTCAGACCCAACCCGGCGCGCCATGATCGAGCGGCTCTCGCGTGGTCCAGCCTCCGTGCACCACCTGACAGAACCGTTTGCACTTTCGCAGCAGATGATCTCAAAACACATCGCCTGCCTGGTACGGGCGCGGCTCGTTTCCAAGACAAAGCACGGACGCGAAAGCGTCTGCACCCTCCGACCAGAGGCCATCAAGACCGTCAGCGACTGGGCCTTCAACTATCGCCGATTCTGGGAAGAGAGCTTCGACAAGCTGGATGCAGTGGTAAATCAAATGAAAAAGGCGGACACAAACAATGGCACAAAACACGATTAGCGAAACACAGCGGATGGTCGTTACACGAGTCTTCAACGCGCCACCCGAATTGATCTGGAAGGCGTGGACAGACCCTGCCATCGCAAGCCAGTGGTGGGGACCCAAAGGCTTCAGCACCCCGGTCTACAAGACAGACTTCCGCGTCGGAGGCAAGTTCCTCATCTGCATGAAATCGCCAGAAGGACAGGAGTTCTGGAACGCCGGCGAATACCATGAGATCGTCCCGCACCAGAAGATCGTCTCTTCCATGTACTTCGCCGACGCCCAGGGAAACAAGGTCGACCCAGAGCACTATGGCATAGAACATGAAGCCATCGAAGATGCCTTCGACGTCACCACCTTCGAAGACCTCGGAGACGGCCGTACCAGGCTCACCTTCACCGGCAATGAGACGATGGAGAACGCCGCCAGCAGCGGTCAACTCGAAGGCTGGAACCAGATCCTCGACAAGTTCGCCGAACTGGTGGCGGAGATCGCTCAGGCAAAGTAAGTATCCAGCACCTGGGCCACCCTCACTGACTGGGATTAAGGATTCGAGGAGGGGATGAGGCTCGCTTCAGTCGTGCCTCTCCCCGCCACGGCGGTCGACCCTCCTCAATCCCGAAAAGGGTTAAGCAGCCGGCTTCAGAGACCGCGTACGTCAAAGCCCGCAGCCTTCCGCGTTTGGAAGAACTGCAAGCTTCTCCTGCTATGGAATGGCCGGCCCGCGACCCTCCCGCTCGAGCGCGCACAGCAGGGCGTAGTAGTTGTCGGCCAGAAAGCCCTCATATCCGTGCGCGCCGCCGTGCCAGTCTTTCCAGTCGTTGGTCAGCCCGCTCGCACCGCGGCCAGAAAATCCCTGTGCCGCAAACGACTTCAGCATAGGAATCAGGATCGCGTCCGCCTCCGCACGATGGCCGGTGCGGTAAAGCCCTGCAACCGTGAAGTACGCAAAGGCCGCTGTGGCTCCACCGTTCTCATAGATCTCGAAGCCGTCGCTTCCATCCGCCTTCTTCGGACCTCCGAACCGCGGGTCAAGATCGACATAATCCTCCCGCCTCACCGGCTTCAGGTTGCCCGGCAGGCCCAGGTCGAACCGGTCATAACGCGCCTGCTTCAGTGCCTGGAGCATCTTGTCTGAAACTGCATCGGCGGTGCTGCTATCAAGCAGCCCGTAACGGATCGCCGCGCCGTTCACAAACAGGAAGGAATAATCGTGCAACTTCCCGTCTTTGCTTCGCCAGCCGGCCAGTAGTCCCGTTTCGGGGTTCAGGAACGCTTGCCGGTAGTGAGCCTTGAGCAGCTCCGCATGTTGACGGTACCGGGCAGCTCCTAAATGATCGCCATTCTGCTCAGCGAGAGACCCCATGCTGCGCAGGGCGCGGTACCCTAATGCGTTGCTCCAGGCATCCTCGTGGCCAAAGCCGATCGTGTCCCACCAATTTGCAGGTCGCACCGTGATCTTCTCCGTCCACGAACCGGAGTTTCCGCTTTCGGGATAGATCAGCAGACCCGTCTCTGGCGAACTCGCCTTCAGCATCGCCTCTGCCCAGCCAGTCAACACCGCGTAGTTCGCCTGCAGCCAACGCCGGTCTCCCGCTCCCGTCACATAGTCATAGGCCGAGATCAGCAGGGAAGGGTATACATCGGAGAAAGTATGCGGAATCGCAGGCTTCTCCCCAGGATGATCGAACATCTCGTAACCCGGCATGCCGTACCCGATAAAGCCCTTCGCATAGCGGTCAAGCGTCTCCTGCACCAGGTCGAGCGCCGTCAGCCCCGGCGCCAGCGGAGGAGCGGCCACTGCAATGTCCGCCGCCTCGTACAAGGTGAACGGGCAGGGATCACTCGCTGCATTATTAGCCAGCACATGCAGCTCTGCGTTCAGCTGAAGGCCATCGAGGTAGTCGCGCTCGAATCCCTCGGTCGACAGCCCCTCACCCCCATCCTTCAGCGAAGGAGCAAGCGCCACCACCTTCATACGGTAAGTCACCAGAGGATGAACGGAATCTGCTGCGGGAAATGCAACCGTAACGAACTGACGGGTGGCTCGCCCGGAGTGGTACACCAATTCCATTCCGGTTCCGGGCGTCCCGTGTGCCGCGTCTCCGCTCACCTGCAAGGATCCCATCCCGGGAAGATGCAGCACGGCTGGCAGCGCGATTCCTCCGTCCCTCGCCGTTCTTCCCAACAAGGTTGCATGCATGCGCGCAGCGTCGAAATCCAACACCAGCGGCGCCCCCGCAGCAGTGCCGGCCCCGGCGTAGTGCGAACGGAAGACCAGATCCCGCTCTCCTGCCCTGATCTCCCACACCGGCCGCTTCGCGCCCTGCGAGAAGTACCGTGTCCAGCCCGCCGCGGTCGCTACCCGGTAGACCGGAAGGTCGCCACCACGTTCAGGACCAGGACCACGATCAGGATCACGGTCAACCCTCCGCAGACCGCCATCCGTAAACCTGCCCGCACCGAGTGAATCCACCGCCAGCGACATCAGACCCGGTCGCGCGCCGTCCACCTGCACGCGGATGAACTTAGATCCACCATCCCTGGTTGCTCCGGGGGGTGTCACCTGGCCCAAAGCAGCGACGCTTCCGCACGAGGTCGCCAGGATCAATCCAGCAAGCGCCCTCCTCATCGGCATACCATCTCGACGAACAAAAATCATCCGATCATCTTAGCGATCAACAAGCCCGTTGACGACGTCGGGCTGAACGCTTGCGCATGCCCACCAGCCAGTCCGGCATCCCCTAAGATCGCATCGATCCGCCACCCCTACGCGGCCGAGGGAAGCTCCATAAAAATCTGATGGAACGTTGGCGCAAGCGCAGGCAGCGTCCGGGATGCCGGCTCTGTAGCAGGATCAACCGCACACCACCGTACCCCTGGAGCGTTCACAGTCCTAAATTCTCCAAGCCAGCGCCGGCCATCTCATGGTGCCAGGCACTTCGCGCGGGCTGCGCGAATCAGGGGCTCTTCCTAAGCCGCGGCTTCCGCATCGCCCTGCTGCTGCTGCCGGTACTCTTCAAGCGCCGAGCGCATGCCATCGAGCACCGCGCTCGCAAAGCTCCAGCCGCTCCCGCCCCGGTACTCGCGAGCGACCGCAAACAGGGCGTTCATCACCTGCTGCACGTCAGCCGGGCTGACCTCCGCGTCCGCCAGCTCATTGCGCATCTCCCAGCGTGCCCTTGCCGCAGCGCCGCCCAGGCTGAAGTAGTAGGCGCGCCCCGACAGCGGGTCGCACGCCTCACCCTTCCAATCAGAAGCCAGGGCGTCCGACCGCCAGAACTCCCCGTCGCCAAGCAGATCCTGTGTCCGCTTCAGAAGTCCCAGGGCAAGCTCCGTGCCTCGAACCCCGTCCACCGACGTTCCTTCCCAGACACTGTTCAAGTCAGCCAGCCACATATTCAATCCGATGCGTTTATTTGCCTGCCCAGTTGGACGGTAACCTGCCGTGAGTCATCCCCTCGAAGTTGTACCAACCCTTCTGAAAAGACGATAGAAATACCTGCCAGGACGCATCAGAACCTCTCCCCTCCCATCGCCAAGGCATGCCCAGGGAACTCGGCGTCTCCCAGCAAGAACCGAGCCGTCAACTCACGACTGCTTCGCCGCCAGATCCGGGCAACAGGCAGCACCTCAGGCCGCCCGGCGCGCTCCGTCAAGAGCCTTGGTGAGCTCAGCCTCAAGCATCGCCGCCTGGTGCGCGGCCTCCTTCGCCTTGATCTCCGCAATCCTTGCCACCGCGGCTAGGGCATCCGCATGCGCACGCGCAGCTGACAGCCTGGACCGCAGAGCCTCACGCTCCGCCTCTTCAAAGCGCCTGCTCGAATCCTGCTGCAGCTCACCCGTCCGTCGCGATGCTGAGACAGGCCACCAGGCGCCCATCCCGTCGCCTGCGGAGACGCCAGCCTGCTCCGGATCAACTTCCCAGCCATCGTGGCCGCGCCACACTGAAGTCTCTTCGGACTTCGCATACCCACGCGTCTCGATCACCCGGTCCGCATAAGCGTTGGCCTCGGGGTGCTCGGCGACATTAGAATCGCGCATACGCAGCAACGTCACCAGGCACGGCAACATAATCATCAGTGCGAAACCCAGCAGAATTGCGATCGCCGTCATCGAATGAGCCCCTCAAGCCAGAACCTGCGTCCCGGGTTGTACCTCTTTGCACACATATTAGTGCAGACTCAGACCCTCCGAGTAACTCACTTTTGACGTGTTGTTGCCAACATAGGTAACCATCGCTTCCACCGGCAGCAGTTACCCCAAGAGGCATCTACCAGGCAGCCGCCTTACTCGACCTGCAGCTCGCCCCAGGGCTGAAGCCGAGGCGCACCATCTCCCCACGCGCTATCATCAAAGCCATGCCGCTCCTGCCCATCGAAGACGTCCGCGCCCGCGCCCGCAACATCAAGGTCCTGATCTTCGACGTCGACGGCGTCCTCACAAACGGGGACATCACCATCATCCCCAAGCTGGATGGCTCGGGAGCCGAGGTGAAGGGTTTCCACGCCCATGACGGTCTCGGCATCTCGCTTGCCCGCCTGGGGGGCGTCCGGACCGGCATCATCACTAAGCGCCAGTCACAGACGGTCGCCATTCGCGCCCGCGACCTGAAGCTCGAGTTCATCTACCAGGGCGCTCACCACAAGCTCTCCGCCATGCACGACATCCTTGCACGCGCCGGCATCACCGTCGACGAACTCGCCTACGTCGGCGACGACATCGTCGATCTCCCCATCATGCGGGCGTGCGGCCTCGCGATCGCCACCGCCAACGCCCGCCCGCAGGTAAAGCAAGCAGCCCACTACGTCACCGAGCACCCGGGAGGTCAGGGCGCCGGCCGCGATGCGATCGACTTCATCCTCGAGTCGCAGGGTTCGCTCGCGCGCGTGATCGAACAGTACCTCGACGCATCGGACCCCGCGGCGGCCGCGAGCGACATCGGCACCGGCAAGATGTAGAGGTAACGGCAATCGGTGGCCCTGATTGCAGCCGCCGGCCTGCACCTGGGTCACCTCCCTCTGGGCCGACCACTCGCCCGGGAACCAGAGTCGCCATCCGGCACCTGAATCAGTTCCCCCCTTCCTCCGAAACAACAATCAACCTTTTGATGTAGGCCCTCCGTACAACCCCTTCTGTATACTCCGAGTTGCCCAAGCGATCCCTTCCTACACAAGCAATCGCAGGCCGGCCTATGCTCTAACCTACTTCCGGAGAGTCAATGACCCCCTCTACTGCAGGCCCCCGCCACGGCCGAGTCCTGCTCAAAGTACTGCTTGCTCTTGCGCTTCCCGCCGCCGCCCTCCAGGCCCAGACGACCGACGACGGCATCATGATCTCGAAGAAGAAGTTCTGCACCGGCGTCTTCTACGACTACGACTTCTACCGCCAGTACTGGGAGGGCACCCACCTCCGCGGCAACCCCAACGTTGGCACCCTCACCACCCGCACCGTCGAGTACACCGGCAACTACGGCATCACCGACCACCTTGATGTCATCGCCACCGTGCCTTACGTCTACACTCGCGCCAGCAGCGGCGTCCTCCACGGCCAGTCCGGCTTCCAGGATGCCGACCTTGCCGTCAAGGTCAAGGCCGTCAGCCTGCCTGTCCGCAACTGGGGCGCCCTCCGCCTCTTCCTCGTGGCCGAAGGCCACATCCCCATGTCGAACTACACGCCCGATGACCTGCCCCTCTCGATCGGCCTGCACACCAACACGCTCACCGGGCGCGGGACGCTGAACTACCTGGGCAAAAACGGGCTTTATCTGAACGGCGGTCTCGCCTACACCTACCGCCGCAACGTCACGCTCGACCGGCCCTTCTACTTCACCAACGGCCAGCTCTACCTTTCGAACCAGGTCGAAATGCCCAACCAGTTCATGTACAACGCGAGCGCCGGCTACCGCAAGGACGAGATGACCCTCACCGCCAACTACTCCGAACAGCAGACCCGCGGCGGCGGCGACATCCGG
>CAXTUS010000099.1:0-13005 GCA_964247475.1 uncultured Acidobacteriaceae bacterium
CTTCTACCCCACGAAGCGGCGCCCGTCCGGCGTTAGGACGCAGTTGCGGTTGTTCTTGCCTCGTTACTTGCCCGCACATCCTTTGCCGCGGACGCCGTGGGCTCCCTTGGCTTTCGCGTCGGCTTCGCTCAGGTAGCTGCCGGACTTGGTCTTGCCGTAGAAGGCGTCGTCGCTGCAGTGATACACGTTCGTCGATGCATTCAGCCAGACCAGGCCCTTGCCGCCGCCGGGGGCGGCTGTTTTCTGCGCCGCGGCCTGCGCCGGGCTCAGCCGTTTGCCGGTTGCGGGCGCGCTGGCGGCCGAAGCCGGAGCCGATGCCGCAGGCGTCGGGGCAGGCATAACCGACGGCCTGGTGGCGGCCGGGGTCGCAGCCGGAGCCGAAGCAGTGGCAGACGGCTTGGTTGCGGCAGGCGCAGCCGGCGTCGCAGCCGAGGCCGCATACCAGGTCTGGACCCCCTTGTGACCGCGGCATGCGCCCGCTTTCGTCGCCTGCGTGGAATAGGTGCCGTCCTTGCAGATACCCGTAGCTCCTGCCGGAGCCCCCGCCGGCGCCTGCGCCACGGCGCCGCCCGCACAGCACGCGAGCACGCCAGCCAGCATCAAACCAAACTTCTTCATGGATCACTCCTCCTGATCTCAGATCGAGATTCACTCACCTCGCCATGCTAGCCGAATATTGCTGCCGCTGGCGGCAACTTCACCTGCGTGCACCGCATGTACCATCGTTACCACAGACCCGATGCCCCAGATTCCTCTCAGCCGCTGGTTCGGCTTTCACCTCGCGCTGCTGCTGCTTCTGCTCACCGAGCTCATCTTCTCGCGCTGGGGCATGAAGCGGCTGACGCCTGAACAGAAGCCTGCCCGCCAGCACAAGAATGCAGTTGCCGCTACGATCCTCTGGACCGTTGCCGCCCTGCTCTTCGGCGCTTACGTCTTCTGGACGCTCGGCGGCCAATACTCGACGCAGTTCCTTGCCGGCTATGCCATTGAAGAGTCGCTGTCGATCGACAACCTCTTCGTCTTCCTCCTGCTCTTCCGCATCTTCCAGATCCCCGAGGTCTGGCAGCCACGCGTCCTCTTCTGGGGTGTGCTCGGCGCCATCGTTCTCCGCGGTGCCTTCATCGCCGCCGGCATCGGCTTGCTCGAACGCTTTCACTGGGTCGAGTACGTCTTCGCCGTCATCCTGCTGATCGCAGCTGTGCGCCTGCTGATCCCCGAAGAGGAAGAAGCCGGGGATGTTCCGCCGAGGCCGCCCGCCTGGACCCGCTGGATCTCGAAGATCCATCCCGTCTCGATGCGCCCCGACCGCTTCTTCACCCGGGAGGCGCCTGCCCCCGGCCAGCCTGCACGCCGCATGGTCACCATGCTCTTCCTCGCCTTGATCGCGGTCGAGACCACCGACATCATCTTCGCGCTTGACTCGATCCCGGCAGTTCTGTCGATTACGCGCGTGCCGTTCCTCGCCTACACCTCGAACATCCTGGCCGTGATGGGCCTGCGCTCGCTCTTCTTCCTGCTTGCACACATGTTCAAGAAGCTACGGTTCCTGCACTTCGGCTTGGCCGCCGTGCTGCTCTTCGCCAGCGCGAAGATGCTCATCGCGCCCTGGTACGAGGTCGGCCCGCTGGCATCGCTGGCCGTCATCCTCGGGATCCTGGCGATTACCATCGCCGCATCCCTGACGCAGCCGAAGTAGACCCGGCGACTCGCCCGCGCGTCCATGAACACGAAGCCTTTTACCCCGAAGTCTTGCCCTTCCGGCGCCAGGACGTATTTGCTTTTAGATTGAAAGGACACATGACGCCTGCAACCCTGAAAGCCGTTCGCCTCACCCACCTTTACTCTGGCGTCTTCCTCGCGCCTGCCATCCTCTTCTTCGCCACCACCGGCGGCCTGCAGATGTTCGGCCTGCACGAGACCAGTCGCGGCAGCGCCTACAAACCGCCCGCAATCCTCGTTTCGCTCGGCCAGATTCACAAGAAGGGCACCTACGTCCTGCCGCAGCGGCGCCCGGGGCCGCCGGCTGCACCGTCTGCGGCAGCTGCACCGACTGCGGCAGCTGCGCCAGCTGCGGCAGCTGCGCAGGGCGCTACGCCTTCTCCGACGCCCAGGCAGCAGGGCGAGCGCCCAGAAGGCCCCAAGAAGCCGAATCCCCTGCCCTTCAAGGTCTTTGCCGCCATCGTCTCGATCGGCCTCATCCTTTCGACGATCACCGGGCTCATCATGTCGTGGAAGTACGCCCGCCGCAAGTCAGTCGTCGCGGCCCTCTTCGCAGCCGGCATCGTCATCCCGATCCTGCTGCTGGCGATCTGAAGGAGAGGCAACAGCAACTGCATCCTCAACGCGGATGGCGACCCCTTCGCGGGGTGTTGGCGCCAGCGCGCTCGGCACGCTGAGACCGTCACGGGATCGTCCGCGCGCCAGCGCCTTCCCTCCCCCGAAGTGGCGACCGTCCGGCGTCAGGACGCGGTTGCTGCTGTCTTAGCTTCAGACCTCAAACCGCAACTCTCCGTGTTCGACGATCGAGTGCTGCGCCGACGGCCACCTGCCCGGGAAATCCATCCGGCTGTGGGCGCCGCGGCTTTCTTCGCGGCCGAGTGCCGCCTTGACCATCACCCCGGCCAGCACGTGCAGGTTTCGCGCCTCGATCGCACACCGCGTCATGCCTCGCGGCATCGTTTGCTGCAGCGTGGCGAGCACCTCCTGTGCCCGCTTCAGCCCGGACGCATCGCGCAGCAGGCCCGCATCCAGCCACATCTCCGCCCGCAACGATCGAATCCAACCCTCCACATCCTCTGCCGCGTCGGCGACTTCGGGTGTGCGCGGCACCGGCTGCCCGGCGTCAGCACGCGGTGGCTGTTGTTCCTCGATCATCGTCTCAGCCGCCTCCACGCCAAACACCAGGCCTTCGAGCAGCGAGTTACTGGCCAGCCGATTTGCTCCATGCACCCCGGTACAAGCCGCCTCACCGGCAGCATAAAGACCAGGCAGCGTCGTCCTGCCATGCAGATCCGTCCTGATCCCACCCATCAGGTAGTGCGCCGCCGGACGTACCGGGATCAGGTCGCGGCCAAGTTCCAGCCCGTAGCCTCGCAAAAAAGCTGAGATCCCCGGGAAGCGCGCGGCAAGATCCTTATCGACCTGCCGCATGTCCAGGTAGACCGGACCTTCAAGACTCTCCTTCGTGATCGCCCGCGCCACCACGTCGCGCGGCGCAAGTTCGGCCTGAGGATGAAGTCCAGGCATAAAGCGCTCGCCTCGTGCGTTCACCAGCAGCGCCCCTTCGCCGCGCAGCGCCTCGGACATCAGGAACCGCGGCGCGCCCGGCGCAGTAAAGGCCGTCGGATGGAACTGGTAGAACTCCATATCCTCGAGCGCCGCCCCGGCCCGGTACGCCATCGCAATCCCGTCGCCGGTCGCTACCGCGGGGTTGGTCGTATCGCTGTACACCTGGCCGGCGCCTCCGCTCGCAAGCAGCACCGCTCCTGCCTCCACCTGCTTCAACTCGCCATCGCTCATCAGCAGGGTCACCCCCACCACGCGATCCTCGTGCTGGACGAGATCGACCGATGTGGTCCACTCCATCAGCGTCACTTCGGGCAGGTGTCTCACATGCTCGAGCAGCGCCCGCGCAATTTCCTTGCCGGTCGCATCGCCATGCGCATGCAGGATGCGGGACAGGCTGTGCGCGCCCTCCCGTGTCCGTTCCAGCTCTCCGTTCGTGCCGCGATCGAACTCCGTCCCGAAGCCGAGCAGTTCCTCGACCCGTTTCGGTCCTGCTTCGACCAGCAGCGCGGCGGCAGGCTGATCCACCAGGCCGTCGCCCGCCGCGAGCGTATCCGAAAGGTGCAGCTTGACATCTTCCTCGCCACCCATCGCCACCGCGATGCCGCCCTGGGCGTAGCTGGTGTTTGATTCCGCCAGCGCCTCCTTGGTCACGAGAAGCACCGAGCCTGCCTTACTCAACCTGACTGCCGCACTCAGCCCGGTAATGCCGCCACCGATTACAAGAAACTGAAACGAACCCATACCAAAAATCCTACGCTTCCGCGCAGAGCATCCGCTGCAGGGATGGTGGCGGTCTGCCATCAGGACGCCCTTGCTGTTGCTTCTGTAAAAACGGCGACCGCGTCCAACCGGCGGGCAGCTGGTCCTGGATACGCTCGACAGCCGGAGCGACCTACAATAAGTCTTGCCGTGGCCAAGATCATTCACCTCACCGCCGACTCCGCCTCCTACGACATCACAGTCGGCCAGCGCCTGCTCAAAACCCTTCACCCGCGTCTGCTCAAGCTCGCCGCAGGAAAGCCGTACCGCCCCTTCCTCATCACCAGCCCGAATATATGGAAGCTCTGGGCTGCGCAGGTGCGCGCCAGCTTTCCCGAGGCTCAATCCCCTACCGTGCTCTTCCTGCCGCCGGGAGAAAGACACAAACGCCTGCCGGCGATCGAAGGCCTTGCCGAGCAGCTTGCCGGTGCCGGCGCCGACCGCGATTCACTCCTGATCGCCTTCGGCGGGGGCGTCATCGGCGATGTGACCGGCTTCCTGGCCGCGATCTATATGCGCGGTGTGCCTTATGTGCAGATCCCGACAACCCTGCTTGCCCAGGTCGATTCCTCCGTCGGGGGCAAGACCGGGGTCAACCTGGCCGCCGGCAAGAACCTTGTAGGCAGCTTCCACCACCCGCGAGCCGTGCTCGCCGACATCGACCTGCTCACCACACTCCCTGCCGCGGAGCTCCGTGCAGGGCTTGCCGAGTCCGTCAAAGCAGCCATCATCGCGGACTTTAAGTTATTCCGTTATCTTGAGCAAAAGAAAGCCGCTGTACTGGCTGGCGATCCCGCTTCTCTCCTCCGGGTCATCGCCTCCTCCATCGCAATCAAGGCCGGGATTGTCGCCCAGGACGAGAAGGAGTCCGGCCGGCGCATGCTGTTAAACTTCGGCCACACCCTGGGCCATGCGATCGAAGCGGCCACCGGGTACAAGAAGCTTCTCCACGGCGAGGCTGTCGCCTGGGGGAGCCTGGCCGCTCTCTATGTGGCTCTTGGGCGGCAGATCATCACAACGGAAGATTTTGCAAGGATGGCGAACCTGATCCTCAGCTACGGACCCCTCCCCCGGTTCCGCGCTTCCGCAGCTGCGCTGGTGGCGCTGACCGCCTCTGACAAGAAGACCCGCAGCGGCCGCCGGGCCTACGTCCTGCCGACCGCGATCGGCAGAGCCGAGGTCTTCTTCGATGTCACCGACGCTGAACTCACGACTGCCTGCGAAGCGATGCTGGCGGACATGAAGCGGCTTGGCTCCACCCCTGGGCTCGCCGAGGCGCAATCATGATTCCCACAGAAGAACCGGTCATCTACACAGGGGCGAAGCCGTTAGGATCCCCTCAAGCAGCCCCCGACGTCGCAGCGCACTCCGTCCAGACCATGTTCGACGCGATCGCCCCCCGCTACGACCTGCTGAACCACGTGCTCTCAGCCGGCATCGACCAGACCTGGTGGTGGCGCGCGGCGCGCGTGCTGAAGCCTGTTCTCGCGCGGCCAGAGGCTCAGATCGTGGACCTTTGCTGCGGCACCGGCGACATGGCCCTGTCGCTCTTGAAACACCGGCCTTCCACATCCTCCACAGCACCTCTAATTGCTGTGGATTTCTCCCACAGAATGCTCTCGCTTGGAAGGGATAAGTTCAGCGCCAAGAGCATCATACCGATAGAAGGTGATGCGTTACATCTCCCCCTGCGCAGCTGCTCTGCGGACTTGATTTCCGCTGCCTTCGGCTTCAGAAACCTGGTCAGTTATGAGGATGGTCTGGCCGAGCTGTTCCGGGTCCTGAAGCCGGGCGGCCAGATGGCGATTCTTGAGTGCAACCAGCCGGACGGCCTGGTTGCCGTGCTCTACAACCTCTACTTCAAGCGCATCCTGCCCTGGATCGGGGGCAAGCTGTCGGACGCAACCGCCTACAACTACCTGCCACACTCGGTAGCCCGCTTTCCCCGCTCGCCCCGCATGCTCGAGCTCATCCGCAACGCCGGCTTCGAGCACGCCTCGTGGACCAGCTACACCCTCGGCATCGCCGGGCTGTACCTTGCCACGAAACCTGAGGGAGCCGCTGCGTCCTAGCCGCGGACGGCGCCCCCCTGCAAAGCGTCAAGACGCGGTGACCGCTGCATGGGGCGGCCGCACCAGCTCCGACACCCCGAGCGACAGCAGCAGGATGCCGGCGGCGACGTAAAAGGCCGTGCCCGGGGCGTTCGCATAGGTCCGGCTGAAGATGTAAGTAAACAGTCCCGGCCCGAGCATCGCCGCGATGCCGCGCACACTGTTGACCGCGCCCTGCAGCTGTCCCTGTTCACTCGGCCCCACCTCGCGCGACATCACGCTCTGCGCCGACGGCCACACGATCGACATCAGGTTCAGAAAAGGAATGCCGGCCCACATCAGCGCCCCATGGGTGGACGCGGCCATCATCACCCAGCCGAGCGCGCCGCCCACCAGGCCGAAGGTCATGGCCTTGCGTTCGCCGATCCACCGGACGATGCGTTTTACCAGCAGCGCGCCGTAGAGCCCGGAGAACAGCCCGACGACGCCAAGCGAGATGCCAACCGTGCGGTCCGTCCAGTGGTAGCGATAGTCGCAGTAGATGACGTAGACGTTCATCAACGACTGCTGCGCCAGGTAGCCGAGCACCAGGACAGCGGCCATCCCGAGCAGGATCGTGTTACGGCCAAGCAGGCGGATCGAGCCGACGGGATTGGCGCGGCGCCAGGAGAACGGCGTCCTGTGCTCCTTCGAAAGCGACTCCGGCAGAACCAACAGGCCGTACATGCCATTGATCAGGCTGAGACCCCCGGCGACCCAGAAGGGGAGGCGCGGGTTGACGCTGCCCAGGATGCCGCCCAGCGCAGGTCCCAGGACGAAGCCCATGCCAAACGCCGCGCCCAGCATCCCGAAGGCACCGGCGCGCTTTTCGTGCGGGGTCACGTCGGTCATGTAGGCCATCGCGGTGGGGACGCTCGAGGCGGTCAGGCCGGAGACGATGCGGCCGACAAACAGCCAGCCCAGCGCAGGCGCAAGCGCCATGACGACATAGTCGAGCCCGAGCCCGAAGTTTGAGAGCAGTACAACCGGTCGGCGTCCATACCGGTCGGAAAGGGAGCCGAGCAGAGGCGAGAAGACGAACTGAATGCCCGCGAAGACAGTTCCGAAGAGCCCGAGCATACGCGCCGCGTGCGAAGCGTCACCGTGGAGGAAGCCCTCGATGAGGCGCGGCAGAACAGGTGCGATCATGCCCAGCGCGAGCATATCGAGCGCAACCGTGAAGAAGATAAAGGTGGCGGCGGCTGTGCGGCCCCTCGGCTCTCGCTCCGGACGATTCCCGGCCTCGCCTGCCGGCCCGACGTCACCCTGCCCGACGTCTGCCGGCCCGACGTCACCGGCTCCGACGTCCCCCGACCCGACGTCACCGGCTCCGGCGGAGACCGGCTTTGCTCTGTCCGTGGCGTCTTCAGGCTCGACCATGATCTGGCAAGTCTAATCGATCCTGCTTTGCGGCGAACCTCGCCCGGCGCGCTTCTTTGGCGGATCGAAGAGGCACGATCGAAGGCAGCGGTTTCCCCAAGCTTTCGCCGCTTCGCATCGCTCGATGCCTGTACCATCTTCAGATGAGCGTGACCGCGGCCCCCGCGAAAGCACCGAAGACCCCGGCGGCGGAGAAGCGTGCAGCCGCTTTTTTCTCGGTTCTTGCGGCTTCCGTCATCACGCTGCTGAAGCTGGTCACGGGGCTGCTGACCGGATCGCTCGGGATGCTTTCAGAGGCGGCTCACTCGGGCATCGACCTCCTCGCGGCGGCCATTACGCTGTTTTCGGTGCGTGCCGCCGACCGGCCAGCGGACGAAGATCACAACTACGGACACGGCAAGATCGAATCGCTGTCGGCATTCGTCGAAACGGTCCTCATGCTGGGCTCGGCGGGCTGGATCATCTTCGAGGCGGTTAAACGCATTCTCTTCCACAAGGGCCTGACACTGCCCATCTCCATCTGGCCGTTCCTGGTGTTGCTGCTGTCGATCACGGTCGACTACACACGCTCGCGCGGCCTGCGCAGGATCGCGGCGGAAACACACTCCGAGGCGCTGGCGGCGGATGCGGTGCACTTCGGGACCGACCTTTGGGCATCGCTCGCCGTGCTGCTCGGCCTGGCGGCGACCTGGCTGGGTGAGCGTTTGCACCTGCCGGCGCTCGAGCTGGCCGATCCCGCGGCAGCGCTGATCGTGGCATCGATCATCCTGACCGTTTCCTGGCGGCTGGCGCGGCAGACCGTCGACACGCTGCTCGACTCGACCCCGGCACAGGACGGCCAGAGTGCCTCCGCGACCCGGCGCAAGCTGATGCAGGAGATCGCGGCCATCGATGGCGTACTCTCGGTCGATCGTCTGCGAACGCGACGGGTCGGCCCTGGCTACTTCGCGGATCTGACCCTGGCGATGCCGCGCAATCTCACCTTCCAGCGGTCAGAGCAGATCACGATGGCCGCGACGCGTGCCGTGCAACGTGTGCTGCCGTCAGCCGACGTGGTGGTGCACTCGGTGCCCACGGCGACGCTTGCAGAATCCGTGCACGACCGGGTGCGGGCGGTGGCGGCCCGGGCCAACCTTTCCATCCATGAAGTATCGATTCAACAGTATGATCAGGCGCTGCACCTCGAACTTCACCTTGAAGTGGACGAGAAGCTGACGCTGCAGCGGGCACATGAGATGGTGACCCGCCTTGAGGCAAATATCCGGTCAGAGATTCCCGGGATCGCATCGATCCTGACCCACATCGAGTCAGAACCCGCCACCATCGAGGAGCCGGCCGCTCTTGAGCGGGACCGCCGCTTCGAACGTATGCTGCGCGAGGTCGCGGAGAGCTTCCCGGAGATCCTCGACATCCATGACATCCAGGTCACACGGCACCACGACCGTACCCAGGTGAACTGCCACTGCACGCTGCCCGATGAACTTCCCATGGCAAAGGTACATGCCGTCATCACGGCCCTTGAAAATGCCTTCAAGCTGGCGGCTCCGGAGGTTGCAAGGCTGCTCATTCATCCGGAGCCGGCGACCGACAACCGGCGCTAGCGGAAGGGTGTCGCCTGCCGTCATGAGCCACGCCGCCGGCTGAAGGAGCAAGGCTGCTGGCTAGATGCGGCTGCGGCCACGGCCGAAGACCAGGTAAAGGATGATGAGGGCGAGGATGATGCTGATCCCGCCACCTCCGTAGTAGCCGATTCCAGGGCCCATATAGGCGCCGCCGCCACCGAAGATGATCAGCAGAACAACCAGGATGAGAATGAGTGGCATGGTTCCCTCATGAGCGTGAGATGAGTTGCGTGGTGCGTACAGGATGAGATGCGGCGAACCCTCCGGCGGCAGGATCCCACTCAGAAATTCCGAGCCTCCACCCGGCGCTCCGCAGAGCCTGCTCAGAACAACTTTGCAGCTAAATTGAGCCTGCTCGAAGTCACCGCCGGAAGGGTCGTCCTCGAGCCTCCTGCAGGGTCTTGCGACGGGAAAGAAGAGGTCGCAATTTGTGCTCGTAATTGATACGAAAGGAGATACTCGAAAGGCGAGCCGTTCACCCAGCCCGGGTGGGTCGCAGGAGCCAGGCAGGTTCATCCGAAAACAGACTTCGGGGGTGGTGAGCCAACCGGCGGGTGGGATGGACCTCCATGCGAAGCTGTGCTATCCCTGCTTGGAGAGGTTCATGCGCCGACTGCAGCTAACCCGGGGAAGACTGATTAGCCTGTCGGCGGGTGTCCTGGCCTTTCACGCGGCCTGTATCCTGCTGGCCCACGGACACACGGCACCCGTCGCGCCTTTCCTGGTGCTCTTCCCGGGTCTCGCCGGGGCGGTTTGCCTTTGGCGCGCACGGCTCAGCGCTCCCCGGCCAAGGCTGCTCTGGACGCTGCTTGCCACGGGTCTGCTGATCTGGACCTTCGCCGGAGCGATGTCGATCCGCGAAGAGTTCTTTCTGAAGACCCCCACCGGGACCGGCTCGGCGTCGCAGGTTGTCTACTTCATGTACGGCATCCCGCTGCTGCTCGCCGTCGCGCTGCAGACCGAAAGCTCGATCAGCTCTCCTCTGTTCTGGCTGGACGGGATCCAGGTCGCGATCACAGCCATCCTGATCTACGTCCAGGTCTTCGACGTGCTCCCGTTCCAGCTCAAGGTGACGGAACCGGCGACGGTGAACGCGGTCGTTCTTACCTTCAATATCGAGAACGTGGTGCTCGCGGTGGCTGCGACGCTGCGCCTGCTGGCGACTCCGCTGCGCGAAGATCTGCGACGCTTCTACCGCAGCCTGGTAACGTTTCTGTGGCTCTATGCGGTCGCAAGCGCGGCTTACAACAGCATCACCATCGCGCTCAATGGACAGTCCGGCCTGTTTGACCTGCTGGTCGACCTCCCGTTCCTCGCCATCTGCGCCATGGCGCTGGTCATTCCGCGCCGTCTGCCGGAGTTTCACCGTTCCTCGAGCGCCGGTTCGCTCGCGCTGCTGCTCGATAACGGCAGTCCCGCAATCTTTCCCGCAGCGGTGCTCGCCCTCGGCATCGCCGCTGCCCGGCACCACTTCACGACGGGCATGGCTGCGATCGCACTCTCGCTGTTCGCCTACGGCGTGCGTTCGACGCTGCTGCAGGTGCGCTACCAGCAGGCTCAGGCGGAGGCCCGCGAGGCGCGCGACCGGATGGAGATCCTGTCGCTGACCGACCCCTTGACCGGGATTCCCAATCGACGGCAGTTTGACCGGGTGATGCAGGCCGAGTGGAATCGCCTGTCCCGCCAGCCGGGGCCGCTGTCGCTGCTGTTGATCGACATCGACCACTTCAAGTACCTGAACGACGCCTTCGGCCACAGTGAAGGCGACATCTGCCTGCGCCAGGTGGCCCACGTGCTGCAGGCTTCGCTGCGGCGAGAGAGCGATACACTGGCCCGCTACGGCGGCGAAGAGTTTGCGGCAGTGCTGCCGAATACCGACTCCGCCGGCGCCGAGGCGGTGGCCCTGCGCATGACCGCCACGCTGCGCAATGTGAGACTGCGCAACAGGAGTCCGCTGGGCAACATCGTGACCGTCAGCATCGGCTGTTCGACCTGCGAGCTGCCGAGCGGTCACTCGCTCGAGTCGCTCTTCGATGCTTCAGACCGCGGGCTCTATCGTGCCAAGCAGAACGGTCGCGACCGGACCGAAGTCGAAGCTCTTCCGGCGGTTTAGCTCCGCGTAAAAAAAAACATGCAGCAGCCCGCGCGTCCTGATCCCTGAAGGCGACTGGCTTTGGGGGGTGGGAGCGCCTCCATGCGCGAGCTCTCGCGCGAAACCCTCGGCTGCGAACGCGCGCCGGCGCCGCTCTATCCATGGGGCGGCGCCAGTCCGGGGTTAGAACGCGCTTGCCGGTCCGGCGTTAGGACGCACTTGCCGTTGTTCGTTATGCTGGTTGTCACACGGGCGAATTCGCTCTGAGGATACGGCACGCATGGCTGAGGTAAGCAGAAGGTCTCTCGTTTTAGGCGCAGGTGCGGCAGGCGCATGGTCTCTCCTTCCCCGGCCGCTGGTTGGTCAGGGTGTCGCTCCTGTCGGATCGAAGCGGCCAAAGCCCCAGGATCGCAAGTTCGAGAGCACCGCGGTCGAGGAGTACATCGCGGCGACCGCGCGAAAGATTCAGGATCGGGAGCTTGCCGAGCTCTTCGCGAACTGCTTCCCGAATACGCTCGACACCACGGTCCAGCCCGGCACGTTCGAGGGCAAGCCGGATACGGCCGTGCTGACCGGCGATATCCCGGCCATGTGGCTGCGCGACTCTTCGGCGCAGGTGTGGCCTTACCTGCCGCTCGCAGCCAGGGATGAAAGACTGCGCGTGCTGCTTGAAGGCATCATCCGCAGGCAGACGCGATGCTTGTTGATCGACACCTATGCGAACGCCTTCATGGCGGACCTGAACGCGCCGCCCCTCGAGTGGAGCCTCAAAGATGACACTGATATGAAGCAGGGTGTCGGCGAACGCAAATACGAGCTCGATTCCATCTGTTACCCCATCCGCCTGGCCCATGGCTACTGGAAGAGCACAGGCGATACCCGGCCGTTCGATGCCGCCTGGAAGCAGGCCATGCAGAAGGTGCTCGAAACGATGCGCGTCGAGCAGAGAAAGGACGGACCGGGACCCTACCACTTCCAGCGTGCCGCCGCGAACCCGACAGACTCACTCGTAAACGGAATCGGCAACCCGGTCAAGCCGGTCGGGCTGATCGCCTCCTGTTTTCGCGGGTCCGACGACGCATGCATCTTTCCTTTTCTGATCCCTTCAAACCTGTTCGCGGTCACCTCGCTGCGCCAGCTTGCGGCGATGTCAAACCAGATCCTCCATGACGCCGCACTCGCCGGCCAGGCTGAGGCACTTGCCAAAGAGGTCGAAGCAGCACTGCGTCAGTACGGCGTAGTGTCGCGGCCGGGCGGCACCATCTGGGCTTACGAGGTGGATGGGTTCGGCGGACAGGTGCTGATGGACGATGCCAACGTGCCCAGCCTGCTGGGGCTTCCCTACCTGCAAAGCTCGCCCGATGCCGCGTTGTACGCACGCACCCGCGCCTTTGTCTGGAGCGAGCGCGATCCCTGGTTCTTCAAGGGCACGGCAGGCGAAGGCATCGGCGGACCTCACATCGGGCGCGACAGCGTCTGGCCCATGGCGCAGACCGTGTATGCGCTGACGAGCACCTCCGATGCGGAGATCCGGAGTACGATCCAGATGCTGAAGAAGTCTTCCGCCGGTACCGGTTTCATGCACGAGTCGTACAACAAGAACGATGCCACAAAGTTCACCCGGGCATGGTTCGCGTGGGCGAATACCCTGTTCGGTGAGCTGATCGGGGAGACGGCAGCCCGTCGACCGCAGCTTCTGGCTTAGCGCCTGAGGCCCGTCTCTACTCGCCGCGGGGGGGGCCCGGGCGGGCCGGGGGGGGGGGCGGGCGGGGGG
>CAXTUS010000100.1:0-12862 GCA_964247475.1 uncultured Acidobacteriaceae bacterium
CCCGCCGAAGCCGCCAAATCCGCCACCTGCGCCCCGGCCTCCGCCTCCAGGCGCGAAGCCGCCCGGGCCGCCCATGATCGTTCCCAGCATGCCGACGACGGCGTTCATCTGGTCGGCCGCGGCTCCTCCCTGCTGGCGCGCGCGGGCCACTTCGTCTTCGATCCTCTGGCGTATCTGGTCCTCGCTCATGTTGCCGAGAGCGCTGGTCGAGCCGGTCTGCCCCGACACCGCGACCGAGTCTCCGGCGGCATCGCCGAGGCCGGCAAGCGAAGGGAGCGCAGCACCGGGGGAGGCTCCGCCGGAGCTCGCGTCGAGCGCCCCTTCCCCCGTCCCTGAGACCGATAGCGACTGCAGTCCGCGGCCCACAGCGGCAGCGAGCGAGGCGGTTGAAGTGGCCGAGGCCGCAGCCTCAGCCTGGGCAGCGCGCGAAGCGAGCAGAAGGCTGAAGGCGGCGGTCTGATCGGCAGCCTCGGCGGTCAGCTTGACCTCGTTCGTAACCGGCGCGAAGCCGGCGAGCTCCGCACGCACGACGTAGCGTCCGGTACGCGGGATGGTCATGGCGAAGTTGCCTAGAAGGTCGGTCGAGGTGGCGTACTTCTTCCCGGTAAGCGTATTCGTGGCGGTGATCGCAACTCCCGGGAGAGGGATCGTGCCAGCTTTGACGGAGCCCCTAATGGTGCCTCCGCTGGTGCCTCCGCTGGTACCTCCGCTGGTGCCTGCAGGCGCGACGGCCGCGGACGGAGCTTGCGTTGGAGCGACCTGCGGACCCGCGGGCGGCGCAAGGGTTCGAGCCTGCGAACCCGCAGGCACAGGGGCCTCCGCAGGTCCCGGGGAGGGCGTCGTCCCAGGGGTTGGCGCCTGGGCCATCCCCGCAGCCACAGCGCAGCTCAAGGTCGACAGGGCAAGGAGCCGGCCTCGAAGGTGCTTCAACGCTTTGGCTCCGGGTTGGTGGGGGTGATGGGGAGAGTCGGGGAGATCTGAGAGCTGGAGCCCATGCCTGCACCGGGCGCGCCCGGGCGACGGCGACGCTGCGCGGGATCGGCGACGGCAAGCTCCTTCGGAACGAAGATACCGTTCTTCAAAGCGCCCTGCCCGGCGATGTTGTCGCCCACCTTCACGTCCGCCAGGGTGATGCTTTCGCCCGCATGGCTGCCCGCGTTGCCCGGATCGCCGCCGCGCCTGCCGCCCTGGCCACCGCCAGCGCCGTCAAAACCGCCAGCGCCACCGCCCAGGGGCCCCGATACATCGCCGCCCTGCATGGCCATCGACATCCCGCGCCCACCGCGTTTGAAGCTCGTGTCTTCATCAACGGCGATCACCTGCGAGACCTTGTCACTGCGCAGGATCGTAAGCCTCAGCTCGTCGATCGCAGTGACCTTGCCGACGATCCACGTGCGGCCGAGCGAGTCGCGCATCTTCTTCACCTGCTCGGCATCGACCAGCGAGACGAAGAGCGCATGAACCGTCTTCGAGGGCTGGTCCACCTCGCCCATCGCGCCGACGCCGTCGCCCACATGCGCGTCCGACGCCTTGACACTTTCGCGGCCTTTAAGCACCCGGGTGTTCGCGGAAAGCGCAGCGGTCCAGGTGTCGCCGCTTTCCGTCTTGATCGTAAGCTTGCCGGGTGCCACCGAGGCAACAGTTCCGCGCACCATGCGGCCCGATCCCATCGCAACGGCAGGGCCATTCTGAGCCTCGGCATCCGGTTCCTGACCGGCCCGCGCACACGCCGGCACGGTAAGCAGGAGGCTGAACGCCAGCACTCCCTGGAACACAGTACGCGTCATGAATCGAGTCAACACAGATGCCTCGCCGATACTTGTTAGAGACGCGATCAGCCCGGGAAAGACGCGGTGTCTTCAACGTCTTTTGACCGGGCGAACGTGCGCCGTTTGTGACCACGGGCGGTTGATGCCCTACCATAAGGCATGCATGATGTGCACCATGAGCAGCACTTTCAGTCAACCGAGACGGTGCGCGACATCGTCATCGGCTTGTCCGACGGTCTTACCGTCCCCTTTGCCCTGGCCGCCGGCCTGTCCGGCGCCGTATCGAACCCGCACCTCGTCGTGATCGCGGGCCTGGCCGAGATCGCGGCAGGCTCGATCGCCATGGGGCTCGGCGGCTACCTGGCCGCACGCGGCGACGTCGAACACTTCGCGTCCGAGCTGAAGCGGGAACAGACCGAGATCGTCACGCGCCCCGACGACGAGGCCGAGGAGATCTTTGAGATCTTCGCCGGCTACGGCGTGTCGCGCGAGGCTGCGACGCCGGTACTGAAATCCTTGCAGGCGAATCCGAAGGCCTTCGTCGACTTCATGATGCGCTTTGAGCTTGGACTCGAAGAACCAGCTTCAAACCGCGCACATCGTTCGGCGCTCACCATCGCCGTAAGCTACATCCTGGGCGGCCTGATCCCCCTGGCGCCCTACATCCTCGCGCGGGGGAACGCCCTGGCGCTTTCAGTGGCGATCACATTGGTAGCCCTCGCCGTCTTCGGTGCAGTCAAGGGCCGGCTGGTCGGCACAGGCGCCCTCCGCAGCGCAATCCAGACCACACTCATCGGCGGCACCGCGGCCGCAGCGGCGTATGGCCTCGCGCGGCTGCTGGAGCACCGATAGCAATAGGCAGCCGAAGCTGCGTCCTGACGCCTAACGCACCCCGGCGGTTCCACCCCCACGAAGTGGCCGGCTTCCGCAGTAAGGGCGCAGTCGCAGTGGCCCGTTCTTACCTGGCGATGACGACCTCAAGATACTCGCTCGGCGCCACCATCGTGCCGTCTTCTGCGCGGTTGAGCTCATCCGCAAGGGCCAGGAGTTCGCCTGCAAGGGCGTTCTGGTTGGGCTCGTCAAGCGCGGCCATCGCCTGCTGCATCGGGCCGTAGAAGGTACGCATGAACGTCAGCCAGCGCTTGGTCGAAAGGGCGCGAAAGTTGGCTTCACGGTGGACGATCGAGATCTCCCTCGCACCTGGAAACAGCTGGTGCAGATGGTCCGCCGTGCCCCACAGCGAGGGCGGCTGGACCCCGGGCGGAGGCGGCAGGTACCGGCTCATGATCCTGAAGATGCGGCCAACCAAGCCCGCGGGTGTCCAGTTCGCAAGCCCGATCTTGCCGCCCGGCCGGCACACGCGGAAGAGCTCGGCGGCGGCGCGTGGCTGGTCCGGGGTAAACATAACGCCGACAGTCGAGACCACGTAGTCGAAGGAGGCGTCGGCGAAGGGCAGGGCTTCAGCGTCCGCAGTCTCGAAGCTGACGTTCCAGCCCTCGGCTTCGGCGCGCAGGCGTCCGCGTTCGAGCAGCGCCGGCACGTAGTCGGTAGACGTCACACGGCAGCCACGACGCGCCGCAGCCAGGGTCGAGTTGCCGTTGCCGGCGGCAACGTCCAGCACGAGCGAGCCGCTGCGCAGGTCAAGCGCCTCGGCAAGCAGCTCCGCCATGAGCTGCATCGTGCTGCCAACGGCGGCAAAGTCGCCGCTGGCCCAGGTGGCTTGCTGGCGAGTCTTAATAGCGCTGAGATCGGGCATGTGCGTCATCTTACAGAAGTGCAACGGCAAATCGCGCCCCGATCGCCGGATGGGTCCCAATCCGTGGAGTGGAAGCGCGGGGTGCGGAGTTCAGGGTTCGAGGTCACGCCTCAGCGTCTCCGTGCTTGCCAGCGCTCCCCCCGAAGCGGTCGACGTCCGCGGTCGGGGCGCACCTGCTTTTGCCTCCGCCCCTGGAATAAGGGAACCCGCTCCCGCCGCAGGCGCATCCAACCCGGCAGCGAAAGGACATCCAGCCGTATGCCCGTTCAATCCGAGAGTCAAGTTGCAAGCGCGCTCGTTGCGCGCTTTCGCCTCGTGCGCGCGGCGACGCTGAGGTTTACCGCGCCGCTTACCCCCGAAGACCTGATGGTGCAGTCAAGCCCGGATGCGAGCCCCGTCAAGTGGCATCTTGCGCATACAAGCTGGTTCTTCGAGACGTTCGTCCTGACGCCGTATGCCAGGGGCTACCAGGCGTTCCATCCAGACTTTCATTGGCTCTTCAACAGCTACTACACGTCGCTTGGGGATATGCCGGCGAAGAACCTGCGGTCGAGTTTTTCCCGCCCCGGCCTGGACCAGATCATGGCCTACCGCGCCCACGTGGATGCGGCGATCGAGTCGCTCCTGGCGACGGAGCTCGGCGCGGAAGAGGATGAGGTCTTACGCCGGATGGCGCTTGGCCATGAGCATGAGCAGCAGCACCTGGAGCTGATCGCAACCGACATCAAGCACGCGCTGTTCACCAATCCCCTGCATCCGTTCTACGTCGCGGCGCCGGCCACCCCAGCTCTAACCCAGCCCGCTGCAACCCAGCCCGCTGCAACCCAGTCTGCTGCAACCCAATTCGCTGCAACCGGGGCCCGCTTCATCCCGTTCGAAGGCGGTCTCACCGAAGTTGGCATCTCACCCGATCCCGGCGATCCGCAGGCCTTCGCCTTCGATAACGAGACGCCTCGCCACAAGGTTTACCTCGAGCCCTTCCAGCTGGCGGACCGGCTCGTGACCGCCCTCGAGTACCTCGCCTTCCTCAACGACAACGGCTACACCCGGCCGGAGCTCTGGCTCTCGGAGGGCTGGTCCGCCATGCGCGCAGCAGGCTGGCAGGCGCCGCTTTACTGGCGACGTTCCCCCGCCGCAGAGACAGGCTGGGAGGTCTACACCCTGCACGGCTTCCAACCTCTGGACGCCCTCCTGACAACGCCGGTATGCCACCTCAGCTTCTTTGAAGCGGACGCGTTTGCGCGCTGGAAGGGCTTTCGCCTGCCCACCGAGTTCGAGTGGGAACACGCCTGCAAGGCGGCTGCGGCTGCAGTGGCGAACGCGAATATGCTCGAGCAGGACCTGCTGCATCCCGCAGCAGTTCAACCTGCGGACGCAGATGCGGTTCCTCGGCCGGAGGCTCAAAGACTGCAGCAGCTCTTCGGCGACGTCTGGGAGTGGACCGCGTCCGCCTACTCCGGATATCCGGGCTACAAGCCTCTGCCCGGAGCGCTCGGTGAGTACAACGGCAAGTTCATGTCATCGCAGGTCATCCTGCGCGGCGGTTCCTGCGTCACCCCGCGGAGCCACATCCGGGCGACTTATCGCAACTTCTTCCCGCCGGCTACGCGCTGGCAGTTCTCCGGGCTGCGGCTTGCGAAGGACGTTTAGATTGCAAAGATTTCAGGAGCTCCAGTGATTGTTGAAGCGTTATCCCCGGTCGCATCCGCTGCACGTGACGGCTTGTCGCAAACTCCAAAGACGCTGCCGCCCTGGCTCTTCTACGACGAGCGCGGATCGCACCTCTTCGAGCAGATCACGATCCTGCCGGAGTACTACCTGACGCGCACCGAGCGCGCGCTCCTCGAACAGAACGCAGGCGACATCCTCACGCGCATGGAAGGCCCGGTAACCATCGCCGAACTCGGCGCGGGCACCGCGACCAAGACCGGCATCCTGCTTGCGGCGGCAGCCAGCCGGCAACAGGACGTGCTCTACCAGCCGATTGATGTGAGCCCCACCGCGCTCGATGAAGCCGCCGCCAACATCGAAGATCATGTGCCAGGCGTCACCGTACGCTCACAGGTGGCGAACTACATCACCGAGCCCATCCTGATCGAAAGGCCCGCAGGACAGCGAGTTTTAGCGCTCTATATTGGGTCAAGCATCGGCAACTTCTCTCCGGAAGAAGCCGGCACCATCCTTCGGAATCTGCGGGCGCAGCTGCAGCCCGGCGACGGCCTGCTGCTCGGCACCGATCTCGCACCCGGCGCGGGTTCGGCCGCGACCAAGACCGTGGCGTCGCTGATCAGCGCCTACGACGACGCGCAGGGCATCACCGCAGCGTTCAACCTGAACATGCTTCGGCGTTTGAACCGCGAGCTCGGAACCGACTTCATGCTCGACCGCTTCACGCATCAGGCGGTCTGGAACGCGGCGGAGTCACGCATCGAGATGCACCTGGTATCGGTCGACGCGCACACCGTGAGCCTTGACGGGGCGCCCATCCGCTTCACTGCCGGTGAAACGATCCATACCGAAAACAGTTACAAATTCACGCCGAGCCGTATCGCCGACATGCTCACACCCACCGGCTTCGGGGTAGACGAAACCTACATCGATGCCGAAGAAAAGTTCGCCGTGACCCTGGCGAAGGCTGTCTAGCTCAAAGCGACAGCAGCACATCCTCATTGCGGACGGCGCCCCTTTTCATGGGGGCAGAGGCGCTGGCGAGCTGAGCCTTTCGAGGGCTGACGCCTCCCGGGCTTGTGCGCGTCAGCGCTCCCACCCTACAAAGTGGCGCCGGTCGAGCGTCCGGACGTGCTTGCCGTTGCTCTTAGCAGTCCCCGCGTCGATAGTCCCCGGACTTGCCTCCGCTCTTGCTCAGCAGCACGACGTCGCGGATGCGAATCGCCTTGTCGAGAGCTTTGGTCATATCGTAGACAGTCAGCGCGGCGACCGACGCGGCGACCATCGCTTCCATCTCGACGCCAGTGCCGGCCACGGTAGCGGCAGTGGCCCTGATCTCGACGCCACCTTCGACGATCATGGCCTGGACGTCGACGAAAGAGAGCGCCAGGGGGTGGCACATGGGGATCAGCGACGAGGTCTGCTTGGCCGCCTGAATGCCGGCAAACCGTGCAACCTCCAGCGGATTGCCCTTGGGATTCGTGGGCAGCGCGGCAAGAACATCCGGCGACAACTCGACGAAGGCCCCGGCCACCGCCTCCCGCCGCGTCAGACTCTTGGCCCCCACATCCACCATATGCGCCTGGCCGGCGTCGTCATAGTGACTCAACTTCGACATACCTCAGCCTAACAACAAAGCCCAAGGCAAGTGCGTCCTCGCGGAAACAGTCGCCGTTCGAGGGGCAGGCGGCAGTCATGCGGCGGCATTCACGCGGCGGCAGTCACGCGGCGGCAGTCACGCGGCGGCAGTCATGCGAAAGCAGTCACGTGGAAGCAAGCGCGGAACCAGTCGCGTGGAACCAGTCACGCGGAACCAGTCATGCCGAACGAAGCGCGGCAGCAGTCACGTGGAAGCTGCTGACGCGCACCTCGACCACCCATGCCTGCCAGCGCTCCTTCCCATGCAGTAGCCAGCCTTCGCCCAGGCTTAGCGCCCGCTCTCCGTCGTTCCTGCCCGCTAACGCAGCAGTATCCGGATCACGTCGCCCGCCGCGTAGGCATGGTCGGGCAGCAGCTCCGCGTAGCAGTTGGCACGTGCGTTCGCCGCCAGGTCGCCCGACCCCTGCCACGGCGTAAGCGTCACGAAGATGCCCTCCCTGCGCGCCGGCAGCAGACGCGTCAGGTTCGGCTTCGCGCCGATCGCTTCGCGCAGCGTAGCCTGTGCGTAGCGCGGCCCTGGACCCTTCTCCCCGGCCAGCGTGCGCAGGAAGATCTCGGTAAAGGTGTGAAACGTGACCTGGGTCGATACCGGGTTGCCAGGCAGGCCGAAGAAGTAGCACTCCGCCTGCTCTTCGCGTCCCCGCAGGCGTCCGAAGACGACCGGCCGGCCCGGCTGCATGCGCACGCCGGTAAAGAAGAACTCGGCGCCCTCCGAGACAAGCGCCTCTTCAACCAGGTCGTACTCTCCCATTGAGACCCCGCCCGACAAGACCATCAGGTCCGCGCCGCGGGCCTGCGTGATGCGTTCGGCGATCTGCGCTTGCCGGTCCGGTGCAATCGGCAGACGCTGCGGACTGCCGCCGGCGTTTGCGACCATCGCGGCGATTCCGTAGCTGTTCGAGTTTCGTATCTGGTGCGCCCCAGGCTCGCGATCGATCTCGACCAGCTCGTCGCCGGTGGCGATAATGGCCACGCTCGGGCGCACGAAGACGTCGAGGCGGACGAGCCCGCACGTGGCTGCCAGGGCGATCTCGGCCGGCGTGATCAGCGTGCCCGCCGGCACAACTTCGTCATCCCGCCGGGCTTCGCTGCCGCGTGCGACGATGTTTTCGCCGGGCTTAAGGACACGCAGCTCACGCTGGGAGATGAAATTGCCGGTGCGCACGACGTGTTCCACCATCACCACCGCGTCCGCGCCGCGCGGCACAGTGGCGCCCGTCATGATCTCGATCGCGCAATGCGCCGCAACTCCCGGACCGTCATAGACCTCGCCGGCACGGACCTGACCGGTAACTGACAGGGTTGAGCCGGCCACCCAGTCAGCTGCCCTGATCGCGAAGCCGTCACGCGTTGAACGGTCGAAGCCCGGCTGGTCGCGATCCGCGTGAACCCCGTTTGCAAGCACACGCCCCAGGCTTTCAAGCAGCGGCACACTCTCTGACTGCCACGGGCGGGTGCGGACAGCGCTCGCCGCATGTTCGAGCACAAGGGCGACGGCCTCTTCGAAGTCCAGGTTGGCGGTCGGTGCAGATCCCATAAGTCTCCTGATTGCTCTGAATGGTTTGAGAGGTCTTCCTGCGCGGCAGCGGAATCCTCGAGCGCCTGCAGCCGTCAACGGCTGATCCTCAATAAAAAGACCCTGAGCGGACGCGCCCAGGGCCTT
The DNA here is from genome assembly GCA_964247475.1 of uncultured Acidobacteriaceae bacterium. Taxonomy (GTDB): domain Bacteria; phylum Acidobacteriota; class Terriglobia; order Terriglobales; family Acidobacteriaceae; genus Edaphobacter. Next base: position 8,516 of record CAXTUS010000100.1, read on the forward strand.
CTTGCTTTGCTCTTCCGAAGCTACTTCTTGGGTGCCTTGTAGCTGCTCTTCTGCGGCTGCTTCAGGTTGGTCAGCAGCTCCTTCACGTCCTGCGCATGCCGTCCCGTCGGCTCAAGCTCAAGGTACTGCTGGTACGCCTCGAGGCACCCTGGAGGCAGCACAAACGTGTTTGTCTTCGGGTCCATGGTGGCGTTGGGGATCAGCGCTGAGGCCTTGATGTAGTAGGCCTCGGCCCGCTTCGGATCGGCCGCAATCGCCTTATCGGCCGCCGCGTTGGCCTCAGGCAGCTTCTGCGCGTTGAAAAAGGTCGCGGCCTCGTTGTAGTAGGCTGCACCCGCGTTGGCCGGGGTCGCCTTGGCCGCGTTCTCATACGCTGCGGCAGCTTCGGCCGTCTTGCCGGAACGGCCAAGCGCCTGGCCAAGGTTGAGGTAGCTCGAGTACGTAATATCCGGGTTCGGCTTCGGACGCGCCGCGTTCAAGTCGATAGCCTTCTGGTAAGAGGTTGCCGAATCGGTGTACTTCTGCACAATGGCAGGATCGTTCGTGGGCGTCTTGGCAGCGCGTGCAGCAGTCACGGCGGCATCGGCCGAGGCCAGCTGGGCCTCGCCCAAAGCTGACCAGATGACCGGCTCGTCCGGCTTGGCGGTCGTCAGCGGCTGCAGCTCCGTCACGGCCTCGTCAGCCTTGCCCGCCTTCTCATCGGCGCGTGCCTGCAGCAGGGTCTTGTTCAGGTTGGCGATCTTGGCGTTCTCAGCCAGCACGCCGGCATTCTTCTTCTTGGCCTCTTCAAGGGCCTTGCGATCCTCAGGGCTCAGCGCCTTCAGGTACTCTTCGCGCGACATATCGAAGTCAACGGCCTTGTCTTCGCCCGTCTTGAAGACGACCGTCTGGAAGTCGACGCTCTTGTCCTTCTGGAAGACAAAGGCCACGTACTCAGCCGGGGCAATGCCCGCGCCCTTGTAGGTACCGTCCGCGCCGATCGGGAAGGTGTACTGATACTTGCGGTCCTTCGCGGCGGAGGTCTTGTCGGTGGACAGCCTGATCTCGCCATCGCGCAAGGGCACGCCGCCAGGATCCTTCACCGTTCCATGGACGGTTGCGGGCGCGGTCTGCGCCAGAACGATAGCGGTTGGCGTCACGAACAGCAGGGCCGGCACCGCAGCTGCTGAAATCCCGAGGCCTGATTTGAATCTCATCTTCACGTCATATCTCCCGAGCAGATTTTCCAGTCATTACTCTAAGCTGTAAGACACTGACTTGTCAGTGTTGTCGTGACATTGTGCTGCTTTTCAGGCGCCCGCTCAGACGACCGAAACCATGTACGGGATCGGGTCGGTAGCCTCGGCTTCGCGGAAGGCGCGCAGGCGAAGCGCGCAGCTCTCGCAGCTTCCGCAGGCTTCCCCTTCGGCCAGATAGCATGACCAACTTACATGGAAGGGCGCGCCCAGTTCAACTCCAAGCTGGATGATCTCGCTCTTGCGCATCGCGATCAGCGGCGTCTCCACGCGGATGGTGCCGGCCCTGGTCCCCTGCTCGATCAGCCTGTTGAAGGCCTCGTAGTACGCCGGCCGGCAGTCAGGGTAACCGGAGCTGTCCTGCTCCACGGCGCCGATCATCACCTTCTCGGCACCCAGCACCTCGGCCCAGCTGACCGCGGCCGAAAGGAAGTGGGCGTTGCGGAACGGGACATAGGTGACCGGCACCTCGTCGCCCGGCCGATGCACCGGCTGGCTTTCGTCGGCGACGGCCTTCGGCACAGCAATCCTCGAATCGGTCAGCGCCGAGCCGCCGATACGCTTGAAGAAGTCGACCCGCAGGTGCAGAAAGTCTTTGGCGCCGATATGCTCAGCGATCGCCGTCGCAGACTCAAGCTCCTGGCGCTCGGTGCGCTGGCCGTAGCTGAAATGCAGGGCGTAAACATCGTAGTCGCGCGCCGCGAGCGCTGCGCACACGCAGGAGTCCATGCCGCCCGACAGGCAAAGAACCACCCGAGGACGGGACTGACCAGGCTGGCTTGAGGTTGCGGAATCAGGGTACATGGGTCAAGTCTACGCCGCAGGGCGCGCCGGAACAGAGTTGAAGCAGAGGCGGAACAGAGTTGAAGCAGAGGCGGAACAGAGTTGAAGCAGAGGCGGAACAGAGACGGTTACAGAGGAGGAAGCAGGCCTCGCAGCAGCGCGCCGAAGCGACCGTCAGTCTTCATCCTCGATCTCAGCATCCGACAGCAGCGCACGCGCCGCCGGCTCGTCCTCCAGCTTCACCTGCAGCCGGACACGGAGCGCCCCGGGGTAGAGTGCATTCGCATTCTCGCCCTGCATCAGGCACTCCACGCCCGCCGCTTCGAGCATGCCGCGCGCGAACTGCGCCTCGGTTGGATCGCGGAAGCCGGCCACCGGGACCATGTCTTCGCGGTGATCGTGCCGGGAATCCGCCTCCTGCTGCTCGTGGCTCGCAGCCTGCGCAGGCGATGCCTGTGACTCTCTGTCGATCGAATCTTCGGCCATCCGGCTCCTTCGGGTCTGTTGCTTGTTTGCGGGCTGTGCAAAGCCTGCGGCTTGTGCTGTGAAGAGCCTGGGCTACTTGGCTTCAATCGTCTGCAGGTGAAAGGTGATGGTGCCCCAGAAGAGCTGCGCGCGAATCTGGACCGGCATGTGGCGGGCGTCATCCGTGTACCAGATGCGAATGCTGCCCCGGTTCTTTACGATGCCTTCGTCCGCGGTCGGTTGTACGCGGATGGTCTGAAAGGTGCCCGCTGGCGTCTTGATCTCTTCCTTGCCCTCGACCTTCATCGCGACCGTCACCGTCCGCATGGAGTCCGCAAGCGGAAAGCGAACCTGCTGTCCCACAACCAGCGGCCGCGAAGCCACGTAGAAGATCGCTGAGAGCGAGTCCTGAACGCAGGCGGGGATCGAGGCCGTCTGCTCCTTCGCGGTGCCCTTCACCAGGTTCTTCGAGATCTCGTGCTGCTTGCCGGTCTTGCTGTCGAAGGTAAGATCGCTCGTCACCTTGCGCCGGCCCTCCTGGATCTGCTTCGAAAAGCCGGTCGAACAGCCGGTCTTCGTGCTGAATCCGGATTCAAACTTGTCGATCACCGGAAACAGCATGTTAATGTTGCCGACGCTGTCCGCGGTGGCGGTTACTTTCATGTCTGCGCCGCTCTGCTCAAGGTGAAAGACGGCGGTGCCGGCGGTGAATACACGCCAGTCCACCGAGAAGGTAAGCGTCTCGCGCGGCGGAAAGGTATAGCCGGGCTGGGGCGGTTCGAGCGTCGGGATGGTCACCGGAGCCGCGGGCTTCCCCAGCCCCAGTATCTGGGGGTGGATCTGGGTGTCGAGCAGGGTGTGCATCCGGGTGCGGGTCTGGCTCGGGATCTGGGCGCCAGCCCGCGGGCTTTGTGCCGTGCCAGACAGGAGCAGCAGAAGGGCTGCGACAAGAGGAAACGCGTGCGGTCTATGCAAATCGGTTACCTGGAGGGTTTAAGGTTTCGCTGGCTGGAGCGTCAGTGCAGAGGCTTTTGGTGCCCAGTTCTGGCTTGTGGTGCCCAGTTCTGGCTTGTGGTGCCCCGGTCTGGCTTGTGGTGCCCCACGGCTAGTGATGCCCGAGGCCATCGAAGAGCCCGCGGCTCTCCATCACGTATTTGGACGCGAGCACAAGGTAGATGGCGCCGGCACCTATTAGAGCATTGTATTCGCGGTGGTGCAGGTAGAGCTGCCGGGAGAACGCTCCTCCCTCGCCCACCCTCGGCGCGGGGGTAAGCCGCGGCAGCAGGCGCGGGACGTTCTGGCAGTAGCGGTCGAAGCCGATGAAGTGCGCCCGCAGATACTCCTCTTCGCCAAGGATGGTCGGCAGGTAGATCGCCAGGAAGAGCAGCACAAGCAGCACGATCAGCGGCCAGCCGCCCGACGCGATCCCGAAGCCGAAGGCGATCGCCATCGATCCCAGGTAGAGCGGATTCCGGGTGTAACCGTAAGGCCCGGTCGTCGTCAGCTCGGCGTTCTTGCGCACATATCCGGCAGCATAGGCACGCAGCCACAGGCCCGCGGCCACCATCGGCAGCGAAAGCGCCAGGGTACGCGGAGAAGGCCGCGCGAACCAGAGAAACACGGCCGCCACCACGAACCCCATCGGCACGCGGACGCGCTTGGCAACTCTCTGCCAGGTGGAGCGCGCAGGCCCGGCCTTTGCTGCAGACCGGGCTGCAGGCCTGGCAGGCTGCCCGGTCCTGTCGGCATGCACGGTCTTGTCGGCGGCTCCAGTCCTGCCGCGGCTGGCGTTCGGTTCGGGCAAAATCTAGTCTCCTCCGTGGTCCGCCCCGCGCGGGCGGCTGTTGAGCCGCTTGAGCGCAGC
>CAXTUS010000101.1:0-816 GCA_964247475.1 uncultured Acidobacteriaceae bacterium
AAGCGCTTCCTCTCAGCAACGCTTCCCCCGGCCTCCCGGTCTCTACTGGTCGACTGCCGTCGTGAGTGCATGATCGAGCTTGAGGGTGGTCGTCTGCTGCTGGTCGGCGGACGACTGCCCCAGGATCAGCTGGTAGCTGCCGGCATCGGCATGCCAGGACTTGCGATCGACGTCGTAGAAGCTGAAGCTGCGCGGGTTCAGCTCGAGCGTGACGTGCTTTGTTTCGCCCGGCCTGAGTTCTACGCGTGCGAACTGCTTCAACTCTTTCGCTGGCCTTGGAACGCTGGGGCTGGCCTCTTTCACGTACAGCTGGGCGACGGTCGCACCTGCGCGGGGGCCGGTGTTTTGCACGTCGAATGTGACCGAGACGTGCCCGTCCTGGACCGGTCCGGCGGCCAGGTTGCGAAAGGCGAAGGTGGTGTAGGAGAGGCCAAAGCCGAAGGGGAAGAGCGGCTCGGTGTGGCTGTGTTCGTAGCCTCGATAGCCCATGAAGATTCCTTCGCGGTAGACGACCCTGTCGGTCCCCGGGTCGGGATAGTAGTGGGCGAGGCTGGGATTGTCGGCGGCGTTCTTTTCCCACGTGATCGGCAGATGGCCGGAAGGGTTTGCTTCGCCGAAGAGCAGGCGGGCCGCGGCTTTGCCGCCAAGCTCACCCGCATACCAGGTAGCGAAGATCCCCTGTACCCGGCTGCGCCACGGGGTGACGTTCACGCTGCCGCCCGAGGTGATAAGCACGACGGTCTTCTTTGCTTTTGCGGCCACCTGTTCGATCAGCTGCTGCTGGCCGGGCGGGAGGTCGAAGCCGCGGTCTCCACC
>CAXTUS010000101.1:826-12806 GCA_964247475.1 uncultured Acidobacteriaceae bacterium
GTCTCCACCCTCGGCTTCGGACGATGCGTTGAAGCCTACGGCGAGGACGACGGCGTCGGCCCTGGACGCCATCTCGAGCGCGTCCGGCTCTACGATGGTCGCGAGCGGCACGATGCCGACGCGCATGCCGGAGACCGAGGCGAACTGGGTTGAAAGCTGTTCCATCTCCACCTTGTGAGGACCCGCGGTGAGCTTCAGAATGGCCTGGTTGAGGACCGCTTTGGGGATCACGGAGCTGTCGAAGACGATGGTGCCATCGACCAGCAGACGGTAGCGGCCGTCGGTCTGGGCGAAGACGGCAAAGTCTCCGGGCTGTTCGGCGGTGAAGAAGCCGGTCCACTTGCCGCTGGTGGTGGTGCGGGTATAGGGGCTCGCATCGCGGTGCGTGGTGAGGGCGTTCAGCTCCTGGATCTCGGGCTCGCGGCGGGACGAACCGGCGACCACCAGCACGGGCTCGACGGTGGTCGCGGTGGCGCGGCCTTTGAGGTCCGCCTGCTCGAAGGTGACGTGGGTGATGCCGCGAGTTCTGCCGTCCGCAGAGGTGGTGAAGCGGGTGAGCGCGGCCATCTGGTTGATGCTGTGCAGGCCGCGCGCGTAGAGGACCCGGGTGCCTTCCCCCAGGTATTCGCTGATGCCGACGAGCAGGTTGGTGGTGCCGAAGCTGACGACCTCTCCGCTGCCGCCGCCGGTGGTGACGGTCTGGGCGGCGGTGGGGCCGATGACGGCGAGGGTGTGGATGGCTCCGCGGTCGAGCGGCAGGGTGTTGTCCTGGTTTTGCAGCAGGACGGCGCCTTCGGTGGCGGCCTCGAGCGAGACGGCTCGTCCCTGCAGGTTGAAGCGTGGGATGCTGGTGTCGAGCGCGGCGTGATCGAGCCAGCCGAAGCGGGCGGCGGTGCCGAGGATGCGACGTACCTTGTCGTCGAGCTCGGCCTCGGTGATGGCGCCGCTCCGAAGCAGAGGCACGAGGGTCTCCTTGTTGAAGAAGGCGCCGAAGGGCATCTCGAGATCCATGCCGCCTTTGAATGCCGCGGTGGCGTCGTAGGTGGCGACCCAGTCGGACATGATGATGCCCGGAAAGTGCCACTGGCCCTTGGCTACCTCCTGGTTCAGGTAGCGGTTCTGGGTCATGTGCTCGCCGTTGGTGAGATTGTAGGAGTCCATGATGGCGCCGACATGCGCCACCTTCACGGCGGCCTCGAAGGTGGGCATGTAGATCTCGCGCAGGGTGCGTTCGTCGATGACGGAGTCGCTGTCGTGGCGCAGATATTCGGAGTTGTTGCCGAGGAAGTGCTTCACGGTCGCGGAGACGCCCTCGTGCTGCACGCCGGTTATGTAGCCGACGGCGATCCTGCTTGCGAGGTAGGGATCTTCGCCGAAGTATTCAAAGTTGCGGCCGTTCATGGGTGCGCGATAGAGGTTGACCCCGGGGCCGAGCAGGAAGACGGCGCCGCGTGAACGGGAGTCGCGGCCGAGCTCTTCGCCGGTGCGGACGGCGAGGTCTTTGTTCCATGATGCGGCGAGGCCGATGCCGGCGGCGTAGGCGATGGTGGGTGCAGGGATGTGCGCGCCGACCGGGCCATCGGCCATCTGGAGATAAGGGATGCCGAGGCGTGGAACTGCGTGGGTGCGGAAGGGGGTGTCGCCGGCGATGAGCTCGATCTTTTCGTCGAGGGTCAGCTTGTCGAGCAGGCCTTCGACCCTTTGGTCCGCGGCGGCTGCCGCCTTCGTGGTGACGGGGGCCTGCCTGGCGTCTTCAGTCAGCCTGGCGTCTTCAGTCTGCCTGGCGTCCGCAGCCTGCCTGGCATCCGCAGCCTGAGATTCCTGGACGGGCAGCTGTGCGGAGACGGCATGGAGTGCAAGCAGCATGAGGCCCGAGGCGATGGCTCCCGAGACCCTGCGATCAAGACGAGGGGACATGGACGTAGAAAACTCCTGGGAAGGGTCGAGATCCTGATGCGCGTGCAAGCCAACATCTTTACATGCTGGCATATGGCTTGAAAAACCGAGCGGTCGGGCGGGCGTGCGTGAGAGTGCAGCGATGGGCTGGCATGATCTGCCTGTGGCGAGGCCTTCGGAGTCTTCGACGAGCGCGGCGCTTACGCGTCGCGGTCTGATGTCACGCCGCATGGCCGGGGGGGGGGGAATGATCGCGGCGGCGGGCTGGCCGCGCTGGTGGGCTTGAACCGTTTAGGGCGTTGCGCAGTTCGCCGGGCAGGAACCCCCGCTGCGGGGTACGCCCAGAAGCCGCGAAGGATGAAGCGGCTGGTGACAACTTCGATCGTGCGCCGAACCAGGTGTCGCCTTCCGGGCAGGAGGGGGAAGCCGAGTGCGCCGCCGGGCCAGATGAGGGAGAGCAGGCTGCGGGAGAGCAGGCTGCGACGGAGCGGGTGGCTTCCCTTTTTTGGATCACTGCTTCGCTGGTGGTTCGCTGTGCTGCCGATCCTGCTGATCCTGCCGGCCCTGTCGGTCCTGCCGCAGGCGATCGCCTAAGAGGCCACGGGGGTCAGCAGCTCCGATTCGACTGGGCCTCCGGAGACGGGTTCCGAGGCCTCGTAGCTGAGGCTTTGCCCCAGCCAGCGTTCCACCTGTTCAAGGCTCATGCCTTTGCGTTCGGCGTAGTCCGCTACCTGGTCGCGGTCGATCCTGCCGAGCGAAAAGTAGCGCGATTGCGGGTGCGCGAAGTAGATGCCGCTGACGCTTGACCCGGGCCACATGGCGAAGGACTCGGTCAACGTCATGCCGGTGCTTGCTTCGACATCGAGCAGACGCCAGATGGTTCCCTTTTCGGTGTGATCGGGGCATGCGGGATAGCCAGGTGCGGGGCGGATGCCGCGGTACTTCTCGTTGATGAAGTCTTCGGGCTTCAGGCCTTCTTCGCGACCGTAGCCCCACTCGTCGCGTACGCGCTTGTGCAGGCACTCGGCGAAGGCCTCGGCGAGCCGGTCGGCCAGGGCCTCTGCCATGATGGCGTTGTAGTCGTCGTTCTCGGCGCGGAAGCGGTCGCCGAGTTCCTTGAGGCCGATGCCGGCGGTGACGGCGAAGGCCCCGAGGTGGTCGGCAAGGCCGGTGTCGCCCGGCGCAATGAAGTCGGCCAGCGAGCGGCAGGGTTCGCTGCCTTCGCGGTTGGCCTGCTGGCGCAGGAAATGGAAGCGTTCGAGGGGATCGGTGCGGTCTTTGTCGCGGAAGAGGAGGACATCGTCGCCGTACGCGCTTGCGGGAAAGAGGCCGAAGACGCCGCGTGCTGTGAGCAGGTTCTTCGCGATGATCTCGTCGAGCAAGGCGTTGCCGTCGGCGAAGATCCTGCGAGCTTCGGCGCCCTGGCGTTCGTCCTCGAGGATGCGTGGGTAGATGCCTTTGAGCCCCCAGGTATGGAAGAAGGGCGACCAGTCGATGAAGGGGCGCAGGGTGCCGAGCGGGAAGCTGTCTAGCACGCGGACGCCGGTGAAGGACGGCTGGGCGAGGTCTTCGGCGCGCCACTCGATGGGGGTGCGCCGCCGGCGTGCCTCGGCGAGCGGCGTGATGGTCTGCCGGGGCGCGGAGTGGGACCTGCGCAGCGCGGCGTATTCGGCCTGGTGCCGGGCGACGAAGTCGGCTTTGCCATCCTCGCTCAGCAGGCTCGTGGTGACGGGCACGGCGCGGCTTGCGTCGAGCACATGGACGACGGGCTGGCTGTAGTGCGGCGCGATCTTGACCGCGGTGTGGGCACGGCTGGTGGTGGCTCCGCCGATGAGCAGGGGCAGGGTGAAGCCCTGGCGCTCCATCTCTTTCGCGACGTGCACCATTTCGTCGAGCGACGGTGTGATGAGGCCGCTGAGCCCGATCAGGTCGGCGTTCTCGGCCTTCGCGCGGGCGAGGATTTTCTCGGCCGGGACCATGACGCCCATGTCGATCACTTCGTAGTTGTTGCAGGCAAGCACGACGCCTACGATGTTCTTGCCGATGTCGTGGACGTCCCCCTTGACGGTCGCGAGGACGATCTTGCCCTGCGCCTTGACCACCTGGCCGGCGGCCTCCATGGCTGCCTTCTCGGCCTCCATGAAAGGCGTGAGGTGGGCTACGGCCTTTTTCATCACGCGCGCCGATTTGACCACCTGCGGCAGGAACATCTTGCCCGCGCCGAAGAGGTCGCCGACGACGCTCATGCCCGCCATCAGCGGCCCTTCGATGACCAGCAGAGGACGGCCGAGCTTGACCCGTGCCTCTTCGGTATCGAGCTCGATGTAGGTGTCGATGCCGCGCACGAGCGCGTGCGAAAGCCGCTCTTCGACGGTGCCTGCGCGCCACTCCTCAGCCTGCTTCTCGCTGACGACCTTGCCTGTGCCTTTGAGTTTTTCGCCATGTTCGACCAGGCGTTCAGTGGCGTCGGGGCGCCGGTTCAGCAGCACATCTTCAACCAGCACTTTAAGTTCCGGCTCGATCTCTTCATAGAGCTCGAGCATGCCGGCGTTGACGATGCCCATGTCCATGCCTGCGGCGATCGCGTGGTAGAGGAAGGCCGAGTGCATGGCTTCGCGCACCTTGTTGTTGCCGCGAAAGCTGAAGGAGATGTTCGAGACGCCGCCCGAGACCTTGGCATGCGGCAGGTTCTGCTTGATCCAGCGCGTGGCGTTGATGAAGTCGACGGCGTAGTTGTTGTGCTCTTCCATGCCGGTGGCGACGGTAAGGATATTGGGGTCGAAGATGATGTCTTCGGGGGGAAAGCCGATCTCGTCGACGAGGATCCGGTAGGCACGCTCACAGATGCGAATCTTGTCTTCGTAGGTGGCGGCCTGGCCCTGTTCGTCGAAGGCCATGACGACGGCGGCGGCGCCATACTTGAGGACCGTGCGGGCGTTCTGGCGGAACCTGTCTTCGCCTTCCTTGAGCGAGATGGAGTTGACGATTCCCTTGCCCTGCAGGCATTTGAGGCCTGCCTCGATGACCTCCCACTTTGAGGAGTCGACCATGAAGGGGACCTTCGCGACCTCGGGCTCGCTGGCGAGCAGCTGCAGGTAGCGGGTCATGGCGACGACGCCGTCGATCATGCCTTCGTCCATGCAGATGTCGATGACGTTGGCGCCGTTTTCTACCTGCTGGCGCGCCACGCTGACGGCTTCTTCGTAGTTGCCTTCCTTGATCAGCTTGGCGAATCGGGGCGAGCCGGCGACGTTGGTCCGCTCACCGAGCATGATGTAGACGCCTGCCTGCTGGGTGAAGGGCTGCGACCCCGAGAGGCGCAGCGGGCGGGCATCGGGCAGGCTGCTCATGCTGCTCATGCTGCCACCTCGGCGGGCTGGCGAGTTGGACTGCTGGCGAAGTCGAGCGGGCGCGGAGCCTTGTCTTTGAGGGCGCCGGCGATGGCGGCGATATGCTCTGGCGTGTTGCCGCAGCAGCCCCCGGCGATGTTGATCAGGCCATCCTCTGCGAAGCCGCCGAGGAAGCGGGCCATGTCGGCGGGGCCGAGATCGAAGCCGGTCTCTGAAAGCGGGTTGGGCAGGCCGGCGTTGGGGTAGCAGGAGATGGCGACGTCCGCCTTTTGCGAGAGCTCGGAGAGGAAGGGGTACATCAGGTCCGGTCCGAGCGAGCAGTTGAGCCCGACCGAGAGCGGCCGTACGTGCTTGACCGCGTTCCAGAAGGCCTCGGTGGTCTGGGCCGAGATGAGCGTCTCGCCGCCACGCCCTACGGCCGCCGAGATCATCACCGGGAGCTGCAATGCATCTTCGTCGAAGACCTCGCGGATGGCGACGAGCGCGGCCTTGGCGTTGAGCGAATCGAAGATGGTCTCGACCAGCAGCAGGTCGGAGCCGCCGGCGATGAGCGCGCGCACCTGCTGCTTGTAGGCGGTGAGCACCTGGTCGAAGGTGACGACGCGGAAGCCGGCGTCGTCGGCGTCGGGCGAGTTTGAGAGCGACACGGTCAACGGGCCGATGGCGCCTGCGACGAAGCGTTGCCGGCCGGTCTGGTTGCCTACGCGGTCCGCCCATTCGCGGCATTGCCGGGCGGACTGCTCGTTGATCTCCCACGCGAGGTTGACGAGGGCCTGGTCCTCGACGATGTTCTGGTAGAAGTCTGGATCCTTGCGGCCGCCGTGCTCGCGCGGATCGTCCACGAAGAACTCGCTTTGGGTGATGCTGGTGGCGCCGAAGGTGTTGGTCTCGATGATGTCGGCGCCGGCCTCGAGGAAGCGGCGGTGGATGTCACAGATCATCTTCGGCTGGGTGAGTGAGAAAAGATCTCCGTTGTTGAGCAGGTCCTTGGTCGAAGCGCGGAAGCGCTCGCCGCGAATGTCCACCTCGGCCATGCCGTAGGTCCGGATGGTGGTTCCCATGGCGCCGTCGATGATCGCGATCCGGCTTTCGAGGATGGTTTCGAGAGGATGTTTTTCAGTCTTCGCCATGGATTTCCAAGGACCTTCCGTCGGTGCACCGGCTCGCTTGTGGCGAGGGGCTGAGAACCATCTGAATGCGTCTGCGGCCGTCGGGATCTTCTCGGGGGGAGGCCCGAGGCCCGCCGCATGATCCAAGGCCCGTCCTGTAACGAGTGCCCGCCTTTTGATTATAGCGGGGCGGTGAAGGGTGCAGGGCCTGGGTTCGGCAGCTGGATGCAGCCTTCCGCCGCGTGTGGCCGAGCCCCCTTGCGACGTGCACCAGGCGCAGGTTCCTTTCGGTGCGCGAAGGGACGGCGGGCATCTTCATGGAGGCTTTCTGCAACACAGCTTTTATCAGAATGCCCCTCGGCACGCTCTTCTGTTGACTGGATAGAACGACACCCGTGCGGCGTGCTCCACGCTGTCTAGACTTGGTGAGATCAGGAGAACAGGTCTCGAAGGATGCGGGCACAGCTATACCAGGAGGACCGGTCGACTTCGCTGCACGGTTCGGATTCGCACGGGATCGGTGCGCACGGCAACGGAGCGCACGGCAACGGGCTACACGAAGCCGGACCGCACAGCACGGGGCTGTACGGCATCACCATCGCAACCTCCTACCCCCAGGAAGTGGCTGCCGCATCCCGGCTTGGCATTCCGCTCGCCTTCGGCGAACTGGGTTGGATGTCGACCTACATCGTCGATGCCATCATGATCGGACGCCTGCCGCACTCGGCGCTCGCGATCGGGGCGTCCTCACTCGGCAACACGATCTTCTACGCGATCGTCTTTTTCATGATCTACCTGCTGAACGGGCTTGAAACCTTTGTGGCGCAGGCTGCGGGGCGCGGCAACCGGTCGGAGTGCGTGGTCATGCTGATGCAGGCGATGTGGATCGTGCTGGTAGGCACGCCGATCGTGATGGCTGCGGCCATGGGCAGCCTGTGGCTGCTGCCGCACCTCGGCACGCCCGCCGATATTCTCGCCAGCACCCACGCTTACCTGCGCGCGCTGATCTGGTCGACCCCGCCCTTGATGCTCTACATGGCGATCCGGCGCTACCTGCAGTCGATCAATCGCGTGCTGCTGATCACGTCTTCGCTGATCGCGGCGGGCGTGATGAACTGGTTCTTCGACTGGCTGTTCCTGTATGGCCATCGCGGCGTCCCGGCGATGGGGATCGCGGGCTCGGGCTGGGCGACAGTCGTGGTGCGCTACGGGATGCTGCTGATCCTGGTTCCCGGCGCGTTTCTGAGTTTTCGCCGGCTGGCCCTTTGGCCGACGCTTGCGATGCTGCGGCCGGATCCTGTGCGGCTGAAGGCGCTGCTCTCGCTGGGCTGGCCGTCGGGGCTTGAGTTCTCGCTTGAGCTTGGCATCTCGACCTTCATGTCGGTGCTCTGCGCGAGGCTGGGAAGCACGCTGCTGGCGGCCCACCAGGTGACGCTTGATCTGAACGCGTTCGTTTATATGGTGCCGACCGGCCTGGCCTATGCGGCCATGATCCGGGTGGGGCAGGCGGCCGGCCGCAACAGCCTGCGCCAGGTGAGGCTTGCGGCCAATGCCTCACTGGGGCTTGCGCTCAGCTACAGCGTCGCGGCGGCCCTGCTGTTTTTCGTCTTCGCGCGTGCGCTCGCGTCGGTGTATACGAACGACCCGGCGGTGGTTGCGGCGGCTGTTCCGCTCTTCTATCTGTGCAGCCTGCTGGTGCTGGGCGATACGTGCTTTGTGATCTTCGCCTCGTCGATGACGGGACTCGGGGACACGCGCACCCCGATGATTTGCAGTATCGTCTGCAACTGGATCATCGGCATGCCCTTCGCGTACTTGCTCGCTTTCCCGATGGGCTATGGCCTGAAGGGTCTCTGGATCGGCCGGGCCGCCGCTTCCGTCACCTCCGGGGCCTCGCTGACCGCGGTCTGGTACCTGCGGATGCGCCGCGAGCGCCACGCTGAACAGACCCACTCGCTCGAGCTTCTGGCTCCCCTGCACGCGCGCTAGCCTCAACCCTCCAAGCACGCGAACCCTCCCTAAGCAAGGACGACCACATCATGAACTCATCGCAATTCATCATCTCGCTTCCGTGGCACCTGAGACGGCATCCGCTCCTCCCGATCGCCCTGCTGAGTCTCACGTTCGGGCCGGCTTCAGCGCAGTCGACGCTTGGCAGCATCAGCGGCACCATTCACGATTCGTCCGGCGCCGTGATCCCCGGCGCCAGCATCCTCTTCCATCGCACCGAGAGCAACTCCGACCTGAGCGTGACCAGCGACGCGGGCGGCAGTTATACGCTGCTCAACGCTGCTCCCGGGCACTATGACATCACGGTCCGGACGCCGGGCTTTGCGCCCGTGACGGCCGAGAACCTGGCGCTCGATGCGCGGCAGCAGCTTCGCTATGACGTGACCGAGCAGCCGGGCGGAGGCAAGGAGACGGTCTCGGTGAATGCGTCCGATGTGGGTGTCATCGACACGGAGGACGCGCAGATCTCGTCGGCGCTGACGCCCGAGGCGGTGCTTGATCTGCCGGCCAACTACCGCGGCGCGGGCTCCACCTCTCCTTTAAATCTGGTGCAGGCTCTGCCCGGGGTGCAGCCCGATAGCGGCAGCTATCCTCCGGCGCCCTCGACGCATCCTGCGCCGAGCATCCGCTTCTCGCTGCAGGGAGGGCTGCCGTCGCAGACCGAGACGACGGTCGATGGCATCTCTGCGCAGAACCAGACCAGCAACAACATCCAGGGCGATGCCTTTCCGTCGGCCGATTCGATCTCTGAGATCCGGGTCGATGGCGTGAACAACAACGCGGAGTATGGGCAGCCGGGCGAGATCACGACGATTACGAAGAGCGGCAGCAACACGCCGCATGGCTCGGTCTTCGAGTATCTGCAGAACCAGTTCCTTGATGCCGTGCCCTATGGCACCGACCGCGCCAACAAGCCGCACAAGGTGGCGAACGACTTCGGCGGCAGCTTCGGCGGGCCGCTGGTGCTGCCGCGCCTGTTCAACGGGCATGACCGTACCTTCGTCTTCGGGACGTATGAAGGGCTGCGCTTTCCCCAGTCGAACGTGCTGCAGGCAAAGGTGCCGACCACGCTGATGAAGCGCGGTGACTTTTCCGCGGAGACGGCTGCACCGTTGAACAACCCGTTCGCGCCGGGGACGACCTATGCGGGCAACGTGGTCCCGGTGAATGCGAGCTCGGCGAAGTTTCTCGGCTTTTATCCGGATCCGAACGTGGACGCCAACCTGTCGCTGCAGGGTGCGATCGCGGATCGTGGTTATAACTACCTGAGTACGCGGCGCGACGATATCGAGTCGAACCAGTTTGACGTGCGGGGCGACCAGAGCCTGGGCAAGAAGGCGACGATCTTTGCACGCTACACCTTCAAGAACAACACCCAGGTGCAGCCCGCGGACCTGACGCTGCCGAACAGCGCGGCGTTTGCGCACTACCGCATCTTCGCGAGCAGCTTCAACTACGTGGCGACGCCGCATCTTGATAATGAGTTCCGCTTCGGCTTCACGCTCGAGCAGGATGGCAACTCGAACCCGTTTGATGGCGCGGGCTTCACCGCATCGACCGGGCTGAACGTGCTGACGGTGCCGGCCTTCTTCAACGGCATTCCGCATGTGAACTTCGCCGACGCGCAGGTCCAGTCAATAGGCTCGCGGCTGGGCTATGACGAGCGCTCGCGGATCTTCCAGTATGTCGATAATCTGACCTGGCAGCTGGGGCGGCATACGATCCGCTTCGGCGCCGATCTGCGCCGCCTGGGGGCGCATACCGAGGCGGGTGGAGCGACACCCTCGATCAACTATGGCAACTTCTTCTTTGACCCGAACAACTCGGCTACCGGTAACGAATTTGCCGACTTCCTGATCGGTGTGCCCTTCCAGGCGCAGAGCAACAACATCCGGCAGGATAACGATGGCACGGCCAACTCTTACGCCTTCTATGCGCAGGACAGCTGGAAGGCGACGGCTCGCCTGAATCTTACGTTTGGCCTGCGCTACGAGTTTCACCCGGCGCTGGCTGCGACCAATGGTCTGACCGGCAACTTCGATCCCTCGGTGCCGTTGACCGGCCGGCTGATCTATCCTGCCGGCAGCGCAGGCGCGCTCGATCCGCAGGAGCTGGCGAACGTGAATGCGTGCCCGGTCGCGGGCGTAAACAATCCCTATGCGACGGGCGCGGCGGTGAACGGCATCCCGTGCACGCCGGTTGTTTCGAACACCGAGGCCGGGCTGCCTGCCGGGCTTCGCACCTCGCCTGAGCTGCGCTTCATGCCGCGCTTCGGCTTCGCGTACTCGCCTTCTGGCAACGGGAGAACCTCGATCCGGAGCGGCGCCGGGTACTACAACATCACGACGACGGGCGCGCTCTTCTATGCGATCGCCCAAACGCTCCAGCAGAACTACCAGACCTTTACCAACGCCTACACGGCCACCGGTCCCACATTCTCGTTCCCTGCTACCTCGGCTTCGAACACCTTCAGCCCGGCGCTGGGCAGCCTTTACTTTTATAGCGCGATCGACACCCACTGGCACGATCCCTACTCGCTGCAGTCGGATCTTTCGGTCGAGCATGACTTTGGCCACAATCTGGGTGGACGCGTCTCCTACATCGGCCTGCATACCTGGCACCTGGTCTGGCAGCCCCAGTTCAACCAGCTTCCGCGTTCAAACGCCAGGCGTGCGGCGGACGCGCCGGTGACCGACTACCCGTTCCCGAACTTCTACCAGATCACCGACCGCAACACGGCGGCCGAGGCCGACTACCAGTCGCTGCAGGCGGAGGTGAATCGCAGGATGAGTGCAGGCCTTTCGTTTACGAGCGCGTATACGTTCGCGAAGAACCTGTCGGACAACCAGGGCAGTTATGCGAACTTCAACTCCGCCGGCTTCGTCGACGAGCAGGGCGGGTACAGCGGCACGGATCGTTTTGACCGGCACCTGGACTTCGGCAACGTCGCAGGGACCAGGCGGCATCGTTCGCTGACGACGGTGATCTACGAGTTGCCTATCGGACGCGGGCGCAGGTTCGGCTCGGGCATGGGCCGGCTGGCTGATCTTGCGATCGGAGGCTGGCAGACGAGTAACATCTTCCTCTGGCAGAGCGGGCCTTTTCTGACCGCGTACCTGCCTGCGGGCACGATCGACCCTTCAGGCACCGGCTCCGGAACCTATGTGGGCGGCGCGGCGCAGCGGCCGGATCGCTCGGGCAACGGCAACGCAGGCGCGCATGACCGGAACCACTGGTTCAACAACAACGCTTTCTCGTGCCCGGGCCAGACCGGCTACAGCTCGCTTGCGCCGGTGAATGGCGTGACGCCATGCGACGTGGGCACGGGGACGCTGCCGATCGGGCGCTACGGGACGGAAAGTGTTGGAGATCTGCGCGGGCCGGGCACGGTGAGCCTGTCGAGCGGCATCAGCAAGAGCTTTGTGGTTGTCGAGGGCGTGCGCCTGAGAGCGGAAGGGACGTTTACGAACGTGCTGAACCACACCAACCTTGCGGACCCTGTGCTCGACATCACGCAGGCGAACTTCGGCCAGATCACACAGGCCCGGGGATCGGACTTCGGCGGCAACCGGACGGGGCAGCTGTCGCTGAGGCTCGAGTTCTAGCCGAAATAGC
>CAXTUS010000102.1:0-12193 GCA_964247475.1 uncultured Acidobacteriaceae bacterium
GGCCTCGAACTTCGTCCGGTATTGCTCGCCGGTCGGCTCGCCAAACTGCACCTTCCCGAACTCCCCGCCCAGGCTTGAGCCCGGTCCGTGCGCCCAGCCGCCATGATTCCACGGTCCAAGCACCATAAAGACCTCGTGCTTCGTATCGTGCGGATGGAGCGCAGCGTACTCCGCCTGCGTGCCCCACATATCCTCCTGGTCCCACCAGCCACCCACCTCGAGCGTCGGCACCTCCACCTTGCCCAGGTGGCGCTCGACCGCCATATCCTGCCAGAACTTCGCATAAGCCGGTTGCGTCAGAAACTCCTTCGCGGTCGGCAGATTCTCGATCCCGGCCTGCCTGGCGGCGCCGGCAAAGTTTACGTTCCTCAGGAAGAAGTCGAAGGTGTCCCCATTCGACTGCGCCCGGACGTCCGTCTTCTGCCCCTCAAGCTGCTGCACGTAATCGAAGCCATACGTCTCGCGAAAGGCGCCATTATGAAAGAAGTCATCGCCCATCCAGACATCCGTCATCGGCGCCTGCGGGCTGATCGCCTTTACCGCCGGGTGCGCATCAATCCCCGCCATCATCGCCAGGAACCCGGGGTAGGAGATGCCGAGCACCCCCACCCTGCCGTCGTTCTCCGGCACGTTCTTCAGCAGCCAGTCGATCGAATCGCGCGTGTCCGTGGTCTCGTCAACGTCGGTCTTCGACCCGTGCACGACGACCGGCCGATTCATCACAAACTGCCCCTCGGACCCATACCGGCCGCGAATGTCTTCAAAGACAAAGATGTAGCCGCTCTTTGCAAGCTCAGGCTTCGCAGCGTAGACCGACTTGCCATCGTAGTAGGTCGTCCCGTAGGGCGTGCGCTCGATCAGGAAGGGAAGCTTCTCCCCCGCACCGGACCGCGCAGGACGCACGATCACAGCATGCAGCCTCACCCCGTCGCGCACCGGGATCATCGCCTCGGAACGGACATACTCCTCGGGACGAACCGGGGCACCAGCCTGTCCATACGCCGAAACGGTCGCGCAGACGGCTAGCGCCGCGACGCACAAATTCCACCTGCAACCCTTCAAGTCGCCCCCAAAGTCATCGAACCCGGTCATCAAAACCAAGCCATCCAAACCCAGCCACTAAAACCCAGCCACCCGGCCTAGTCAGCTACCCAGTAAGCCCAGATAGAACCCCGCCAGGGCCGGGGACCGCGCTCGCCCCCGGCACGGCTGCCTACGCTGCTTAGCCCAGCGCCACAGGTTCCACCGGAATCGGTGAAGCATCGCACTTCCAGCCCTCGCGGCCATGCGTCCCGTCGCAAAACGGACGCTTCGAGCTAAGCCCGCAACGGCACAGCGAGATCGCCGGCTTCCCCGTCAGGTCCCACTTCGCCCCATTCACATCGACCAGCTCAATCGGTCCCTCTACCCGGAACGGACCGTTCGGTCGAACCGTGATCTTCACTGCCGGCGCCGTTGCGTTGACTTCAACTTCCTCTGCCATCTCGTCTCCTGAACCTCAGAGTCAGCATACCAGCGCGGCCGGACGGCACACTCCTCCGGCCTTGCCACCGTTGGTTCCGACCCTCCGGCCGTCCGAGAAACCTCATACCTCGATCTCATCCACGTAGCACCAGCGCCAGGTCTCTCCCGGCTCGATACTGCGCATCACCGGGTGCGCGGTCGCGTGGAAGTGCTTGGTCGCATGCTTCCCGACGCTCGAATCGCAGCAACCCACGTGCCCGCAGATCAAGCACTCGCGCAGATGTACCCAGCTCGTTCCCGCCAGAAGGCACTCTACACAACCATCTCCCGAGCGCTTCACGCCCTCTACGATCTCAGCAACATGCTCACACTTCATCGAACGGTGCGCGGCCTCGTGCGCGTTCTACACCTCTACGCTACACCTCGAGCCTTGCTTTTCATGCCGCGACCGGCGCCGCGTCAGACCACCCTGCGCGGAGTGGCCAGCCGCTGCCGCATGGCGCCCGCGAGTTCGAGCACATGCCGCAGCTTTGGTTCGAGAGACGCCGGGATGACCGGCTCCTGGAGCACCAGTTCACTCTCAAGCAGGAGCCCGGTGAGGCTGGACCTGAAGTCCTCCTCGAACTCGAGCGCCACCGCCCGTCGCGCAACGATCCTCTCCCCGGTCCGCCGCTTCAGCGCAGCCTTGATCTCGCGAGACAGCCTTGCACTGCCGGAGACCGCGAAGTTCACCTCGATCGGCACCGCGAGCCCGGCCAGCTGCCAGACCTGATCCGCCCAAGCCGGGTCATTCTCGACCAAGCTTTCCTCGACCACCACCACCGTCCAGGGCTGAGAGCGAAGCGCTTCCGTGCCGCTCCTCTGGTTTGCAGCTACTTCAACCGTCATCTCCAACTGCTGCGACAAGACATTCGCACAGTTCTCCATACCCTCAAGCGTCGCAATCATCAATACACTTTGCTTCATGGCCAGCTCCTTCTCTGTTTGCTCTGCCATTGGTTCGCTGTGATCGTCTTTACCCGGTGATCTGCTGCCAGCCGGCTTCACGCCGCACCTCGCAACAGGCGTTCTCACCTGCCTTCAGAACCAGCGTTCGTTCCCGTGCCTTCCGTGCTCCTGCCGCCGCCTAGTCGAAGCTCAACGCTTCATCCGCCATACCGTACTCCTTCAGCTTGCGGTAGAGCGTCGTCTTGCCGATGCCAAGCAGCTTTGCTGCAAGCAGCTTGTCCCCTTTCAGATGGCGCACCGTGCCAAGGATCGCCTGGCGCTCGAGCTCGGCGATTGAGATGATCTTGCCTGCGCCCCCTGAACGCAGATCGATCTTCTCCCGATTCTCAGCCGCTGCACTTGCGTGCAGACGAGCGTTCAACGCCTGCAGCTCGGCCGGCAGATCGCCAATATGGAGCACCGGTCCTGAGCTCATGGCACAGGCACAATCGACCGCATGTTCCAGTTCACGAACATTTCCTGGCCAGTCGTAGGCCATCAGAGTCCTCAGCACATCATCCGAGACCTCCTCGACGCCTGAGTCCCGCTGCGCCCGCGACAGGAAGAACTGGGCCAGTTCCGGGATGTCTTCTTTCCTTTGGCGCAGCGCAGGGATCTTCAGGCTGACCACGTTGAGCCGGAAGTACAGGTCCCTGCGAAACTTTCCCTGGTCGACCAGCGCTGTCAGATCGCGGCTGCTTGCCGCAAGCACCCGGCAGGCCATCGGCACCGTATGCGTGCCGCCAACCGGGCGAACCGCTTTATCCTGAAGCGCACGCAGTAACTTGGCCTGCAGATCGAGCGAAAGCTCGCTGATCTCGTCCATGAAGACAGTTCCGCCGTTCGCCGACACCAGCAGCCCGTCCTTGGCTGCCGCGCCGGCCTCGGGACTCTCGCCGTTAACGTAACCGAAGAGCTGGCCTTCCATCTTGTCCGGAGCAAGCGAGCCGCAATCTACCGGGATGAAAGGTTTAGCCCCGTGCAGACCGTTGAAGTGGATGGATCGTGCCACCAGCTCCTTGCCGGTGCCGCTCTCGCCCAGGATAAGCACCGGATGCGCCGAGTGCGCGACCTTCGACAGGATCCGGTAAAGCTTTTCCATCTCCGGCGAGCGCCCGATCAGGGGTCCGCTTCCCTTTTGCGTGCGGAGCCGCTCGCGCAGGTGTCTGCTTTCAACATTAAGGTGGGTGCGCTTGGACGCGCGTTCAAGAATGGCCCGCAGATCTTCAAGCGCGAACGGCTTGGTCAGGTAGTCTTCCGCGCCCAGCCGCATCGCCTCAACCGCACTGGCCACGGTCGCTGAAGCCGTCATCACGATCACAGTCGTATCCGGATGCAGGGACTTCACCTCCTGCAGCAGAGTCAGGGCACCCCCGCCGTTCAGCGCGCCAATGCCTGAGGCGCGCAGATCCATCAGGACCAGGTCCACCTTCTGCAGTCTCACGATCGAGCGCGCGGAAGCAGCCTCCGCCGCCTGCACCACGGCAAAGCCCATGCGCCGTGCAATCTCGCCGCACGCGTTGCGAACATCCGCATCTTCATCAATCACCAGCAGATGAAGCTGCGCCAGGTTCTCCTGCGGGGTCTCCCAGTGAAGAATTTCTCCAGAGTTTGACCTTTGCGACACTCTTGAAGGCATGACATGCAGCGGTGCTCCACGAACCAGCAGGCCTGCCTCAGAGCCCGGAGCCGCCTTCTGATACGGCAACCCAATCATCCGCGGCAATGGTTCGCCGCGAAGTCCGTTTACAAGCCGAGCGTCACCTATTGAGTTCAATGTGTACTCCTCTGCTGACTGAACTCCGCACAAATGTCGATCTATCTCGTGAAGCTGGTCCTAATTGGGATCATGAGGACTTTATTCCCGCTCCATAAGGGTCAATCTACTCCTTTCGGGTTGAGGGGCAACTTTATTCGCGGGAAAGAAGTTCCGGATTCCCGAATGAGAACCAACTTCGCACTGAATCGGGAGATGCTTTCGATGCGGCCCACATTTCACGAACCGGATGTGCCTTCACCGCCTGCCTCGAAGACCCCACCTATAATCACCGGATGCCTCTCTTCCGCCCCGACAACCGTGCCGCCGCAACTCTCCGGCCCACCCGCATCACCCCCGGTTACATCTCGACGGCCGAAGGTTCGGTCCTGATCGAGGCAGGCAACACGCGCGTGCTCTGCAACGCGACCATCGAAACCGGAGTGCCCGGCTGGATGCGCAACTCCGGACGCGGCTGGGTCACGGCAGAGTACGGCATGCTGCCTCGCGCCACCCTCACCCGCTCGCCGCGCGAGGCGGAAAAGGGCAAGATCGGCGGCCGCACCCACGAGATCCAGCGGCTCATCGGTCGCTCCCTGCGCGGCGTCGTCGATATGCGGCTGCTCGGCGAGCGCACCATCATTCTCGACTGCGACGTCCTCCAGGCCGATGGCGGCACCCGCACCGCAGCCATCACCGGCGCCTGCTGCGCGCTCGCCATCGCGCTCGGCAAGCTGGTCCAGGCCGGCACCCTCAAGACCAATCCGCTGACCCAGATGATCGCAGCCACCAGCGTGGGCATCGTCGACGGCGCCACCCTGCTCGATCTGTGCTACGAAGAAGACTCCCGCGCCACGGTCGACATGAACGTGGTCATGCTCGCCTCGGGCGGCCTGGTCGAGACCCAGGCAACCGCCGAAAAGGACGCCTACAGCCGCGCCCAGCTGAACGAGATGCTCGACCTCGCCGAGTCCGGGATCCGCAGTCTCCTTGACCTCCAGCAGACAGCCCTGGCCGGCGCTGTCTAGACGCCGGAGCCACAAGCAAGCGGGCACTCAACGCGGCCGGCGACCGCTTCAAGGGGTGAAATCGCAACCAGCACAACCAGCACAACCAGCACAACCAGCACAGGCAATAGAAGACAGCCTCAACTGCTTACGCGCGCCAGCGCCCCCACCCCACGAAGTGGTCGCCGTCCGCGATGAGGACGCACTCGCCGTTGCCCTGCAGGTAGAATCACCTGAGACCTCGTCCGGAGTTTCGCCCTGCCCCTCGCCTTTCTGTCTCTCGCCCGAAGCGCCTCGTCCCTGCTCGCGCTGCTGCTGGCGCCGAAGGGCGTCGCCCACTACTGGAAGACGCACTACGCCGATAAAACCTTCGAGCACCTGTACAAGCTTTCGGCCTTCGACTACTGGCTGCTGACCCCGTACTTCCTCGTCATGATCATCCTGGCGTTCTACGGCATCCACCGCTACCAGCTTGTCTGGCTCTACTACAAGAACCGCAAGAACGCCGCAAGCTGGAGCAATCCGCCTCAGCGCTTCGCCGAAGGCCAGCTTCCCTTCGTCACCATCCAGCTGCCTATCTTCAACGAACAGTTCGTCATCAGCCGGCTCATCGACGCCTGCTGCCGCCTTGACTACCCACGCGACCGCTTCGAGATCCAGGTCCTCGACGACTCGACCGACGAAACCACCCACGTCGCACGCTCGATCGTCGAAAGCTACGCCGCAGGCGTCAACGGCCTCGACCCTCAGCCCATCCTCTACGTCCACCGCACCAATCGCTACGGCTACAAGGCAGGCGCACTTGACGCGGGACTGAACACCGCACGCGGTGAGTTCGTCGCCATCTTTGACGCCGACTTCGTTCCCCCGCGCGACTGGGTCATGAAGGTCATCCACCACTTCGCCGAGCCCACCATCGGCATGGTGCAGACACGCTGGACCCACCTGAACCGCAACTACAGCTTCCTCACCCAGGTGGAAGCCATCCTGCTCGACGGCCACTTTGTCCTCGAGCACGGCGGCCGGAGCCGCGCCGATGTCTTCTTCAACTTCAACGGAACCGCAGGCATGTGGCGCCGCAAGATCATCGCCGAGGCCGGTGGCTGGCAGCACGACACCCTCACCGAGGACACCGACCTCAGCTACCGCGCGCAGCTCATCGGCTGGAAGTTCAAATACCTGCAGGACGTCGAATGCCCCGCCGAGTTGCCCATCGAGATGACCGCCTTCAAGACCCAGCAGGCACGCTGGGCCAAGGGCCTCATCCAGACCGGCATGAAGATCCTGCCGCGCGTTCTCAAATCAGACGCCCCCTGGCACACCAAGCTCGAAGCCTGGTACCACCTCACCGCCAACCTCAGCTACCCGCTCATGATCGTGCTCAGCACGCTGCTGATGCCGGCCATGATCATCCGCAGCTATCAGGGCTGGGTGCAGATGATGCTCATCGACTTCCCGCTCTTTATGGCCAGTACCATGTCGGTTTCGTCCTTCTACCTGGTCTCCCAGAAGGAGCTCTACCCGAAGCGCTGGTGGCGCACCTTCATCTACCTGCCCTGCCTGATGGGCCTGGGCGTGGGCCTTACCATCACCAACACCAAGGCGGTGCTCGAAGCGCTCTTCGGTGTCAAAACTGCTTTCGCCCGCACCCCAAAGTATTCCGTCAAAAAGAAGGGCGAACGCAGCCAGGCCAACAAGTATCGCAAGCGCCTCGGCATCGTCCCCTGGATCGAGCTCGCCATCGGCTGCTACTTCGCCTTCACCATCTGGTACGCGGTCACAAGCGAGAACTACTTCACCGTGCCGTTCCTGCTCTTGTTCGTCTTCGGCTACTGGTACACGGGCCTGCTCAGCCTGCTCCAGGGCCGCTTCGATCGCTTCCGCCCTGAAGGCGAGGCGCATGAGAAGCCTTATCCGGTGGGTGTTTAGCTCTCCCTCTTCGAG
This sequence comes from uncultured Acidobacteriaceae bacterium, assembly GCA_964247475.1. GTDB lineage: Bacteria > Acidobacteriota > Terriglobia > Terriglobales > Acidobacteriaceae > Edaphobacter. The sequence continues at coordinate 7,159 of CAXTUS010000102.1, forward strand.
CCGAAATCGATTTGCACCAACTGATCATCGATGGCCGTCGCGAACGGTTATCCCGCAGCCACCCGCGACACGGAGCCGTTCCTCGCAGCCGGAGGCAAAGTCATCACTCCATGGCTGGGCTTGCACCGGCCACTTACAAAAGAAAGCCCGGCAATCAGCCGGGCTTTCTTGTTTAGTAGCAAACAAACCAACCTAGAACCGAATACCAACCTTGATCGGGATGTAAGTCGTCCGGTTGCTGTTCGCGGGGAAGTAGTTGTTACCCGGGTAAGCCTGGCCAGCAGGAGTATTCAAGTTAGCCGCGGTCAGGCCAAAACGCTGCGAGTTATCAATATAAACGTAGCGCGCTTCAACAAACAACCGCTCTTCCGCAAACCTCGAGAACTTGTAAGTCAACCCGAGGCCGCCATTGAAGCCAGGAGCATTCGACGTATAAGTGTCGATGTTCGCATTTGCCTGATACGTCACATACCCATAGTAGGGATCAAAGTAAGTCCCCTGCTCAGGAGCCGTGAAGTTCGTGACCTTGTGGTAGAAACCGACTCCGCCCACGACGTACGCGCCGAGCCCCTCGCCGCTATAGAAGTGATAGATGGGGTTCACACTGAACGACCAGATGTGGCTGTTCGCATCAAGCCCCGGGATCGGCGAACCGAACGCCGTATACAGCGTCTGCTGGTTCTGCAGGGTCTGGCCATTGACATAGAACTTGTCATAGTCAAACTGCGCCAGCACGCCAAAGTGCTTATTGAAGTTACGTCCTCCACCCACCTGGAAGCCATAGCTGGTGTTGTAGTAGTGGTACGTGTTCCCCGTAGGGAGCGTGAAGCCGACCGCACCCACAAACGTGTACTTGTTCGAGCCATCTGCATTGTGGCTCTTGTCGCTGTAGCGCGGGCTGCCGTAGCGGCGGCGCGGCGGAGGCTGCATCGCCGACCCATCCGGATTGCGCAGGTCAAGCGTCCCAGGATCATTCGCCATGGCATCGCTTGAAGAGGAAACACTGCTGGAGCTCGAGCTATAGCCTGCGCCGGCCAGGCTCGCCAGGTCCATAGGACGCGCATTCACCGAGGCGAAGAGCGTATTGCTGGGTGCCGCGGCGCTCGTTGCAACCGAATCCGCATGCGAAGCCATCTCCTGCGCCTGCACGCCGGGCGACGAGGCACACGCGAACAAAGCTAGGGCGGAGACATTGCGGACGAGCGATTTGCTGCTGATCTGATCTGAAGACATGCTGATGAACTCCCTGGAAAAATACCTGTTGCTTGTGACGTTAGACCCGAAAGAAAGTCTCTTGTTGCTAGGTTGGACGCGCAAAAGCGAGACGGAGTCTAAGGGCAAAGCAACCGCATTTTGACGCCGGAAGGGCGCCACTTCGCGGGGCGGTAGCGCCCCGCGCGCAAGCAGCCGAGGAAAATCCTCGGGCGCCACTTCGCTGGGCGGTAGCGCCGCGCGTGCAAGCAGCCGAGGAAATTCCTCGATCCTCTGCGCGCGCGAGCGCTTCCACCCGCGAAGTGTTCGTCATCCGCAACCGGGACGCAGTTGCCTTTGCCTCTAGTGAATGTCGAACTGTTCCGGGTGCAGGCTTGGATCGGACTTGATCAGGATTGTCTTGCCGACCATCTCTTCCATCTCCTGCAGCCAGTGCGTGTTCGGCGCCTTCAACTGCTTGACCACTTCCGGGTTCACGCGCAGCATCACATCGCCGCGATCCAGGTGCTTCGCCATCTTGCGCATCTCGACATAGATGTCGTTGCACACGGTCACCGGCGACTTCACCATGCCCGTTCCCGCACACACGCCGCAGGTCGTTGAAAGCGTCCGCTCAAGCGACTGCTTCACCCGCTTACGCGTGATAGCAACCAGGCCAAAGTCGTTAAACTGCAGCACCTTCGAAGGCGCACGGTCAGACTTGAGTTCTTCTTCAAGCGCGGCCATCACCTTGTTGCGATTCTTACGTTCATCCATATCGATGAAGTCGATGATGATGATGCCGCCCAGGTCGCGCAGGCGAATCTGCCGGACAATCTCGGGGATCGCGTCGAGGTTCGTCTTGACGATCGTGTCCTCAAGCCGCGCCGTCTTGCCGACGAACTTGCCAGTGTTGATATCGATCGCGACCAGCGCCTCCGTCTGGTTGATCACAATCGATCCGCCGGACTTCAGCCACACCTTCGAACGCAGCGCCTTGTTGATCTCTTCCGTGATGCCGAACTGCTCGAAGAGCGGTGTCTCCTTCGTGTACAGCTTCACCCGCCGGATCAGCGACGGCTGGAAGCGCTGCAGGAAGCGCAGCACCCGCTCGTACTCGGTCTCGGAGTCAACCCAGATCGCCGAGAACGTATCCGTTACCTGGTCGCGCAGGACGCGCTCGATCAGGTTCAGATCGTGGTAGATCAAAGCCGGCGACTTCGACGATTCAGAACGCGTCTTGATATCCGACCACAGGTTCAGAAGGAAGCGCAGGTCCGAACGCAGCTCCTCTTCGCTCGCTCCTGCCGCGGCCGTGCGCACGATAAAGCCGCCTTGCGCATCGCCCTTCTCGGACAGCAGGATCTCCTTCAGCCGGCGACGCTCGCCGTCCGACTCGATCTTCCGCGAAACCCCGGTATGCGAAACCGTCGGCATAAACACCAGGAACCGCCCCGGCAGCGCGATGTGCGACGTAATGCGCGCACCCTTCTTGGCGATGGGCTCCTTGGCAATCTGCACCAGGATCTCCTGTCCCGGCTTCAGCAAATCCGAGATCGCCGGCAGGTTGGTCGACTGCATCGTCTGCCGCCCACGCCCGCCATCGCGACGTCCACGGTCGCCGCCGCTGTGCGAAGGCGCGCGCTCCGGGGTGCTGCTCCGGTCGCGGTCCGCGCCGGCGTTGCTGAACCCGCCACCTGGCCGGCGGTTGCGGTCGCGTCCACGTCCGTCGCGGCGTCCGCGATCATTGCCGCGTCCCTCGCGGCGAGGCTCGCGCGTCTCGTCTGAAGCCGGTGCCTGACCGTCAGCAAACGTCCCAGACGGCTCGCCCAGGTCATGCGCGGCATGCTCAGAGTCGTTACCGGCATACGCGTGATCATCAACCGACTCCTCGCCCTCGCCGCCCCCTTCCGAGCTGAACTCCTGGTCCTCCTCGTGGATGTCCTCCTCGTGCATATCTTCTTCGAGGAAGTCTTCTTCAAAGTCTTCGTCTTCGTCCTCGTCCTCGTCCTCATCGAGCGCCGGCTCGGTCCGCGTAATCTGATCAATTGACAACTCGCGGATCATGACGCCAAGATCAGCCGCATTCTCAAGCGACTCATGCTCCTGCTGATTGAAGTCGGCGGCCGTGTGCGCATGCAGCGTGGGCAACGGGCCGTCGCTGTCCTCATCATCGTCCAGCATCTCTTCCTCAAGATGCCCCGTGCCCGGCTCGAAGTACGGCTGGACCGGGAGGTGCGGCGCGCCGGCCTCGACCACCGCCCCCTCGTGCGCGATCGGCGAGGCAGGCCCCGCCTCGTCATAGCTCGGCAGCTGGTGCTCGCTCGCGGGGGCCGGGTCCGAATGCATGTTGCCCGTATCGGACAGGCTGGTCAGCTCGTGCATCTCGACCGGCGTCGCGGCCACACCATCGACCGGCATCTCCACTGCCTGCACAAAGTCACTCGCAGGCTCAGCAAAGCCATCGGCAATCTCATGCTGGTGCGAGCCGCGGTTCGACCCGTAGCTGCTGCTCGAGACAGACGAGTTCCACCCTCCCTCCGGCAGGACCGACTCGATCTGCAGCGGCTCAGGCTGAACCTGCTCGTCCGTCTCAGAGGCTTCGCCTTCGAACCTCGCGGCCTTTGACTCTTCAGCCCCGAGCAGCTCTTCCGACAGAATCGGTTGCTCCGTCAGGTTCCCATCGGACGCATTCCCCTCAGGCTGCAGCTCCGGGAGCTCCTCGACTGCAGGCGCCGCCTGCCGATACTCACTCGGCGGCACCGGGTCCACACGATAGAACGCCGAGGCCTCGGACGGCTCGTAGTCCTGCATCGCGGCCAGGTCCTCGTGCCCCGCATGCGAACCAATCGACTCCACTACCTCTACCGGTGCATGACCAGGCTGAGCCGTCTCATGCTGGCCCGTCACGTCCTGACCCGTCGCATGCTGGTCAGTCGTATGCTCGCCAGTCGTTTGCTGGCTAGTTGCGTCATGACCCATCGCATCCTGGCCCGTCGCATGAGCCGCTGCAGAACCCGGCTCCAAAGATGGCCCGGAAGGCACCTGCGAGGGCATAGGGGGCGGAGGTACAAACGTCGAATGAATGGCATGGATTGCACTCGAGCCAGGCTGCGCCGTCTGTTCCGCCTGATCAAACGGGTTGCCCTGCTCTCTCTGCACCGACGCAGACGCCACATCCGGGCGCCCCGACTGCTCTTCTGCCAGTGCACCCGCAACCTGCCTCTCCTGCTCGGCCTCGACCAGGGGCGTCATCAGCGGAGCCTTGGCCGGACGCTCAAACTCCCGTTGTGAACCACGGTCGTTGCGCTCACCACGTCCCCCACGGTTGCGGTCGCGATCGTTCCGGTCATGACGGTCGCCGCGCCCGGACTCCCGTGAGCCCCGCGCATCACGTTGCGCATCGTTGCGCAACGCAGCCTGACCGGATTGAGCCTGCCCCAGTCCAGCCTGCCCCGCCCGGGGACGAATCGTCTCACCCGGCAGTACCAGGCCACCATCCCATCCCGCAGCCACAAACGTGTCGACAACCGGCGCCGGAGCCGCCGCCGATACAGTCCCCACCGCCGCCGCGTCCCCACCCGGCTTGTACTTCGCCAGCGACTCACCCGGCAGGATCACCGGTTCCGCCGGCGCTTCCACCTCAGGCTCAAAGCCATAGCGCGTCTCACCGCCCGCCGCCTGGTCCACCTTGTACAGGTCGGTAGAGGGCGCGAAACCACGCGGCGCACGCGGCGCTTGCCCCCCACGTTCACCACGGTTGCGATCCCGTCCCCCGCGTCCGCCGCGATCGTTCCGCTCACCGCGGCCCGAGCGCTGCTCGAAGGCAGCCTCCTCGGTCGGC
>CAXTUS010000102.1:12203-12720 GCA_964247475.1 uncultured Acidobacteriaceae bacterium
CGTCGGCAAGGTCTCCTGCGCCGCCTCAAGGCTCATCGCGTCGCTGAAAGGCTCGTCCGCCTCAGGGTAGTCGCCATAGGCGTTCTCAACCGGACCAGTCGTCGAAACCCGCGGCGCCTGTTGCGCCGATTGATCAAGACCCTCTCCACCCGGCGTGAAGCCTTGCGCCATTGCTCCGTCCGGGGAACCTTGCGCGGCTGCTCCTTCAACCCGCGGCGCACCGTTCCCGCGGTTCCCGCGACGGCCTCTCCGCCCACGCCAGCGCCGGCTGCCATCCGCACCTGGCAGACCCTCGCCCACCTCGTCATGGCTGTCCGGAATTGAGATGTTCCCGGCAACCGGCTCCAGGGCCTCAACCTGCGGTTCGTCAAAGCCGCCAGCCTGCGAGGCCGAACCACCACCCTGGTGCTGGCTGCCCTGGTTCTGGCCGCCGCCCGGGGCGTTCGCATCTGGACGCCCTTGGCGATTGCCACGATTGCGGCCGCCGCGGCGCCCACGATCCCGTTCGCCGCCACGC
>CAXTUS010000103.1:0-12653 GCA_964247475.1 uncultured Acidobacteriaceae bacterium
GCGGTGGTGTCAAACTGCGTCTGTGGTTGTGTTTCGCCGCTCGAGCGCGCCAGCGCCCCCACCCCACGAAGTGGTCGCCGCCCGCGATCAGGGCGCACTTGCTGTTGTTCTTCGTTCGGCTATGCTTGAGCGTATGGGTTTGTTCGGGAAGAAGTTAAAGCAGGAGCACAAGGTGATGTTGCAGGCGGAGCGTGCGGGTGGGACGCTTCTGCCGGAGTATCACCGGGCGACACCCGAGTGTCTGCATCCTGAGCGCTGGCATATGTATGACTCGATGACGGCTGAGGCCGAGGTGCTTGAGTTTCTGCGGACGCTGGTGACGACGCTGAAGCCTGAGTTGATTGTCGAGACGGGCTCGTTCCTGGGGGTGTCGACGCTGTGGATGGCGGAAGGCATGCGGTCGAACGGCTTTGGCAAGATCATCTCGTGTGAGTTTGACCCGGTAGTGTTCGAGAAGGCACAGGGGAAGATCGCGGCTTCGGGATTATCGGCATTTATTGAGCTTCGCAATGAGTCGTCGCTTGAGATGAAGGTGGCGGGGACGATCGATATCTTGTTCTCCGATTCCGATATGCCGATTCGTTCAGCCGAGGTGAAGCGATTTCTGCCGCAGGTTCGGTCGACGGGGCTGATCCTGATGCATGATGCGAGCTCGCACTTGAAGGTGGTGCGGGATGCTGCGTTCGCGCTTGAGGCGGAGGGGTTGCTGAGTTGTGTTTTTCTGCCTACGCCAAGAGGGTTGGTGCTGGCTCAGAAGCGGGCTGGGCGTAGCTAGCGCTCGGAGGTATCCATAACTCTGACTCGCCAGCTCAAGACGTCGATCTTCTAAGGAAGCTAGAAATGCGTCAGGGCGTGTGCGGCTTCTTATGGCCGCCAGGCTAAGCGTGAGGAAGTGTCCCGGTTGTAGGTCGACTCTCTGGTGCTCGCGCTGCCGCCGACAATCCAAGCAAGCTTAGTGCGTCGGCTTAGCAACTGTGTGAAGCTTATGCTTGTTGTGAAAACGAAGAGCGCAAGAAGCAGTCCTATTGTCAACGCTTCGCTCAATGTCTGTGAATCGGACAGCAGGTGAAGACGGCTGAGAATGACCTGACTGACGGTCAGGACGAAGACATGAACAAGGTAGACGCCGAAGAGGTTCTTCCGAACATCGATAAAGCCTGGCCATGTTCTAGTTTCTCGCTTCAGCAGTAGAAGAGCAACGGAGATGGAATACAGTTGATTGCTGAATCGGATCGTGTTGACGGGATCGCCAGGAGAGACTTTACGGATCAGGATGCTTTCAAGCACCGAAAGCAGAAGAAAGCCGGCCGAGATGGCAACCATACGCTGCCCCGTGATGTTCTTGAGCAGGCGAATAAGACCGTCGTAATGATGAGCGGCGAAATGTCCCAGCCAAAGAAAAAAAACGTACCCGCCAAGTGCAGTCGTGTGCGAGTCTGGTATCCAGACGAAGTAGACGTTTGCAGCGTAGAACGACGTGATGGTGAGAAGGCCGGCTCCAAGCCAATACGACCGAAGGTGCTTTCTCAGGAGCAGCAGGGCACAGGTCGACAGCAGCAGGTTTGGAACAAACCAGTAAACGCTGTGAGCGGCGATCGATGCCACTTCAGCGATGTGAGCAGAGTCAAAGATGAGCGCGATCTGATGTTTCCTGATCATGTGCAAGAGCGTCATACCGAGCCACAGCACAAACCAGAACAGCCATGGGATGAAGATTTTCGCAAGGCGGCGCCGGAGAAATGCGCGCTTACTGCCCGTCTCGAACCTATGACCAAGAAGGAAACCTGAGATGAGGAAAAAGTCGATGGTTCCAAATTTCAAGACGTTTTGCACAAGGTCTATCGTATGGCTGGCCGACTTCGACGTACCCAAGCTAGCAGATTGAAAGCAGTGCACAGCGACGATGGCAAACATGGACCAGAAACGGGTGTTATCAACAAACAGCTTCATGCCTGGCGAGAAGGTCTCTCTGCTAGATGGTCCTGCCAAACTAGACCGAGTCTGAAGCTGCTCTGCTTGCAGTTCTACCTGCTGAGGCGTTCCAGACTGATTCAGTAAATTGGCTGACGCGCGCGATGATCCTTTCACTTACGGGCCCCATTTCCTGACTACTTCAAAGCGGGAGTTCCTTCGCTCCTGACGTTGTTTGATGTCAGTGAATCAATCAGGCTGTCGTCAGATGCTCTGCTGGGCGAGCTGGAATCCACCGTATGGGGGTGGCTTGAGGAGGTTTGACGCTTGATACCTTAGAATATCAAAGTAAAGCGAATGCCGTTGTGCGCTCTCGACCCGCTGGTTCAAAGACCATCATCATCAAGCGTTTCGATAATGCTTTTCTGTCTGTTCCCCGCACTTAGAGGTTGAACAGGTCTCGAAGACGTCTGGTTTGATTGCGGCTAACGGGGATCTCGGTTTTGTGGGGGTCGTCCATGCGCAGCTGGTAGCTGGACTTGAACCAGGGGACTACCTCGCGGATGTGCTGGATGTTGACCAGGTAGGAGCGGTGTGCCCGCCAGAAGGTCTCGGGGTCAAGCTGGTCCGATAGTTCTTCGAGCGTCCGACAGTTGGCCTGACCTTCCACCGTCGCCGTGGTGACAGTGATGGCGCCCTCTTCAATCGCGGCGAAGCAGATCTCTTTCTGATCGATCAGCAGCAGCCGGTTGTTGGCGCGGACCACGACCTTGCCGGTATTCGGGCGTGCGGCCTGGGTGGCCTCGCCGACCAGCCTGAGTAGCGCGTCCAGTTTCGCCTCGGTGCCAGGCTCAGGAGCATCCGCCACTGGCATGCGATCCCGGGCTTTTTCAAGCGTCATGGCGACGCGTGCACGATCAAAAGGCTTCAGCAGGTAGTCGACAGCGTTGACCTCAAACGCGCGAACCGCATAGCGGTCATAAGCCGTTGCAAAGACGACCTGGGGAAGGCGAGCCTTTTTATCGATGAGCTGCTTGATGACTCCAAACCCGTCAAGACCAGGCATCTGAACGTCGAGAAAGAGGACGTCGGGCGCATGGGTAGTCACAAGCGAAACAGCCTCGATACCATTGCCGGCCGCGGCCACGACCTCTACGCCGCCAGACGCTTCGAGGAGGTATTGCAGTTCTTGCCGCGCCAGAGGCTCATCATCGGCAATCACCACGCGCAGCAGCATAGGGACAGGATAGACGAACAAGGGCAACCGCAAGGGCATCCTGACGCTGAACTTGCCAATGCCTCTGGTCGTTTAACGTTTCTATGGTGCTTCTCAGAGTGGCAAGTGCGGTGAGGTGCTTAACTGTTGCGGGAGCAGGGCAGGGCCGCAAGTTGCAGGCGAGGATTCAGGCGGTGGAGTCGGGGCTGGCGCCTCCGGTAGAGGTGATGGGTCGGCCGGCTGAGCGGCGCGACCTGGCAGCCGAGATGAGCCGTCTGCATGTGCCGGCGGTAAGTATCGCGGTGATCCATGGCGGCAAGGTGGAGTGGGCGAAGGGCTATGGGCAGATGCGCGAGACGGGCGGCCCGGTGAAGCCCGAGACACTGTTCCAGGCGGCTTCGATCAGCAAGTCGTTGACAGCGATGGCGGCGATGAAGCTCGTGGAAGAGGGTAAGATGTCGCTCGATGCGCCGATCAACTCGGAGCTAAAAAGCTGGAAGCTGCCCGAGAACAAGCTGACGGAGGGTCATCCTGTGACGCTGCGTCAGCTGCTGTCGCATACGGCGGGGACGACGGTGCATGGATTCCCAGGCTATGCGGCGGGTGAGCCCGTGCCGACGCTGACCCAGGTGCTGGACGGGACCAAGCCCGCGAATACGCCGGCGGTGGTCATCTGCAGCGGGCTCTCGGTTGAAAAGAAGCCTTCGAGACGCCGGATCGAGGCACGATCGAGCCCGGCTTCGGCCCGAAGGTGGAGTTTGAAAGGGTGAAGGTACCAGCGGTGGAGACGGAGACGCCCTGAACGGTGAGAAGCAACGAGAGCTGCGTTAGGACGCCCGACGGATCCTGCGAAGTGGCCCCTGTCCGCGACCAGGGCGCCCTCGGCTAGTCGCGGTATACCCTTAGCCGGTTGGGGACCTGGTCTTCCGCCAGGTCGTGCCCGCACTGCTTGCAGTAAACATCCGTGATCTCGACGCCGCGGAAGCACTGCCCGCAGACGGGGGCCATCTGGAACTGACACTGCGGGCAGAAGTGGTAGCTCGAGGCGAGTTCCGTGGAGCAGTGCGGGCAACGCGACATCATGGGTGCCCGCAAGAGGAAGTAAACGACGGCACCGATACCGCCAGGCATCAGGATGACGATCAGCATCCACAGGGGTGCGGACATATTGCGCCGTCTAACGTCGCGGCTGACGTAGCCCATCAGCAGAAAGTAGCTTGCGACCAGCGTGCCTGAGGAGTATCCGAACATGACGCGCATCGGCATGAAGCCTTCACGCGGATGCGGCATGACAAAGTGGACGAGGTACTCGATCAGGCAGAATGCGATGATGGCAAGCACAATGGCCCAGAACGGGATCAGGCCGAGATCGTCGGCGACGACGGGCGTCTCACGTCCGCGCAGGGCTTCGGGATCCTGGCGCCAGGGGAGAGTCATCGTGCACGCCCGCTCGAGGGATTCTGGCTGCCGCGGCGGAACCAGACGGCAGCGAGAACGATGGCGGAGACGGGCAAGCACCAGAGCAGAAGGAGCATCATCTGCTGACTGGCATCGGGGATGCCGTCCGGGAAGAACTCGGATTCATCGAGCATGTTCCACAATGCGTAGAGCAGCGAGGCAAGAAAGCCAAAAGAAATGACGAGCGGGAACCAGAGACTGCGGACCCGGGACTTCTGTTGCTGCATGGTAAGAGCGCGTTCGCGGACGACGCGGTGGGTGCGATTGACAAGCTCTGAAGAGGCGGCGGTGTTCCTGCTCAACGTGGTTGCTGCATCAAAGAGGTCGTTCTGGTTTACAGCGCTGGGACGTTCGTTCACAGGTTCAAACCTCCTGTCGCATGGGCGCGCCGAAGTTGCTCGACCTCCGGCCGGAGTGCTGCGAGACCGCGGTAGAGGCGAGATTTGACGGTGGAAAGAGGTGCCCGCGTGACGGTTGCAATCTCCTCGAGGGAGAGCTCTTCGTGGAAGCGCAGCACGAGCACTTCACGGTAGTTTGGCTCAAGCTTAAGCAGCACTTCCTGCACCTCGGCTCGATCTTCACGAGTGGCGAACTGTTCAAAGGGAGATGGGCCGTCGATCGCGACCTCGAACGGGCGTTCGTCCTCACCGGCTTCACTCATCTCGTCGAGAGAGGCCATTTGCCGCTTGCGTGAGAGATCGATGACCAGGTTGCGCGCAATGGTGAAAAGCCAGGTGTCGAAGCGTGCCTTGCCGTTGTACTGGGCGCCACGGACGAGGACGCGCATCCACGTCTCCTGGAAGAGGTCTTCAGCGACCTCGCGCTTGCCGGTCAGGAAGAGCAGGTAGCGCAATAGCCGGTGCTGGTACAGCTCGATGAGTTGGTCAAGAATCTCGGGATCGTTGCGCTTGAGACCCTTCGCGATGGCAAGGTTCTGCGCGTGCACCTCGGCGAGGCGTTCAGCTTCGAGGGTCTGCGCATCGGTGCGCGCTGCCCGTGCGATTGAGGCCGTGAGTGTGTGCGCCATGCCCATAGGATTGAAGACGAGCCGCGGAGGTGAAAGTTGCAGGATATTGGGGAATGGGCCCGGGCTGTCCCGGTTTGGGCCGCAGCGGCTGCGCGTCCTATTCTAGGCGGTAAACTGGAGCTTATGGAAGTACTTTACGGCCTTCATCCTGTAGAGGAGGCGCTGCGTGCAGGCGGACGGCGGCTGGAATATGTACTGGTCTCGCGGGAGCGTGCGGGCGCGAAGGTGAATGCGGATGACAAGACGTCCCGGATCATCGAGTTGTGCCGCCTGGCCGCCGTGCGGGTGTCGATTGAACCGAAGGATCAATTAACAAGAATCGCGAAGACGGACGCGCACCAGGGAGTTGTGGCTGCTGTGCGGGAGCGCAGGTTCCTGACGATTGAGGATGTAATTGCCGCGAAGGGTAACTTCGACCAGAGATTCTTCCTGGCGCTTGATTCTGTGGAGGATCCACACAACCTGGGGGCTTTGCTGCGGTCCGCAGATGGTGCCGGGGTGGATGGGGTTGTGCTGCCGGAGCGGCGGTCGGCTCCCATCTCCGGCGTGGTGGCGAAGACGAGCGCAGGGGCGAGTGAGCATGTCCCCATAGCGAAGGTGACGAATCTGACGCGCGCACTGGAGCAGATGAAGAAGGCGAATATCTGGATCATCGGGCTCGATGAGAGAGGCACTCCGGACTACACCGACTTCGACTTCAACGTGGACTGCTGCCTGGTGTTGGGGGCTGAGGGGTCTGGGCTGCACGAGCTGGTGAAGAAGACGTGCGATCACCTGTTGCGGATTCCGATGGCGGGCAGTGTGTCGTCGCTGAACGTGTCGGTGGCGGGCGCGGTGGTGATGTACGAGGCGCTGCGGCAGAGGGCGATGGCTAAAAAACCGTACGCCGTGGCGGCGCCCACTTCGTCTAAGCCTGTGAAGCCGCGAAAGGGATTGGGTTCTTGACGTTGAGTGTGGTTCGAACGATGGGGCTTGCCGTGCTGATGTCGGCGCGGCTGGTTGCACAGGATACTGCTATGCCGCCTGCTTCTGCTTTGCCTGACCCCGGCAAAGGGACGGTGGTGTTCTCGACCGGACAGGGCCAGACGTCGCCGGCAACCCTGCCGGATGTATTCCCCAAGTTGCCAGTGACGACCGCGGAACGGACTGCGGTAGAGGTGGCTTCGTGTGACCTCGATCTGCATCTGACGCCTGCCGAGCAGCGGGCGGAAGGACACGCGGTGCTGATGCTGCGCAATGTTTCCGACAAGCCGCTGGCTAGAATCCCGATACAGGTTACGAGTACGCTGCGCTGGAGCTCGTTCTCGGCCGAAGGCAAGGGATTGGCGTTTACCCAATCGCCGATCACGACCGATGCAGACCATACCGGCTACGCGCAGGAGGCGGTACTGACGCTTCAACAGCCGCTTGCGGCGGGTGCGACGCTGGTCGTTTCGGCGTTCTATTCGGGCCAGATTCCGGCCTCAACTGCGCGCCTGGAGTTGGTGGGAACTCCGGTTGAGAAGGCGGCAGAGGCGGATTGGGACCAGATTGCCGGGACCAGCGATGAGGGAACAACGGCGCTGCGTGGATTCGGCCAGGTGCTCTGGTACCCGGTGACCGCCCCGACGGCGCTGTTGGGGGAGGGAAACCAGCTCTTCGACGTGATCAGTCAGCAGAAGCTGCGGAACGAACGGGCAACCATGCGGCTGCGGCTGGCGGTGGTGTACGTGGGCGATCCTCCAAACGCTGCGATCCTGAATGGACGCCTGTATCCGCTGACGCGGACGCCCGATGAGGTAAACCAGGTCGTGGATGAGACGCACGGGGTCGCGACAGGGGAGCTGCCTCTGGCGCCGATCGGCTTTCGCACGCCAAGCCTATTCCTGACCGCGCAGGAGCCGACAGATGTGGGGGCTTTGCTGAGCGTGATCTCGCCGGTGCCCGAGGCCGCGGAGCCCTACGCGGCTGCTGCGGCGGCGCTTCAGCCAATGTTTCGCGACTGGCTAGGCCCGGATCCGTTGGCGCCGCTGATATTGATGGAGCATGCAGGGCTGCCGTATGAGGATGGCGGGTTTATTGCGGCACACCTAAGCGCTTCCGCGCGGCCGGAGGGGATTGCGCCGGAGCTGGTGCGCGGGTTGACGCATGCCTGGTTCAACGCCCCTGCGCCCGAGAACCAATGGCTGGAGCAGGGCATGCCGGAGTTTATGAGCCTGCTTTGGACGGAGCGAACGCTGGGGCGGGATACGGCCTTGCTGCAGCTGCAGCACAATGCGCTCCCTATGGCACTGGCCTCGCCTGACCTGACGGCACCAGAAGCTGTAAATACGGGGACGCCGCTGGTGCGGGCTGCATCGGATGTGGACCTTCGTCTGAAGTCGGCGGCGGTGCTTTGGCAGCTGCGGGACATCGTCGGTGAGGAGGCGTTTCGCAAGGGGCTGAAGACTTACCGGGCATCCCTGGTACTGAACCAGCAGGCGGCAGCGGCGCAGGATGGGTTTGAAAAGGCGCTCGAGAAGGCCTCAGGCAAAGACCTCGGCTGGTTCTTTGAGGATTGGGTGTATCGGGATCGCGGGCTTCCGGATCTGACAGTGACCCAGATCAATCCCCGTCCGGTCCCGGCCAAGGGTGGGGTAAGTAACGGCTACCTGGTGGCGGTAGAGGTCCGCAACGACGGATTCGCGGCAGCGGAGATTCCGATCGCGGTGAGCTCGGGAACGACCCTGAGCGCTTCGGTCCGGCTACGTGTGCCGGCACGTTCGTCTGCGGCGACCAGGATCCTGTTTGAGGGGACACCAGAGACGCTGCAGGTAGGGGATGGTGGGGTGCCGGAGCTGCGGAGCTCGGTTCACAGGCTGGCAGTGAAGATCGCGGCGGCCTCGCCTGTGGCTGGACATCCCTAGCGCAACGGAGGCGGCGTCCTGATCTTGCAGGGCGACCATGCCGTGGAGTGGTAAGCTTTGCGCCGCCTGGTTAGCGGCGACGAGGCTTGTGGGCGGGGGTTATGTGCGGCGTCGGGGTCCAGGTCTGGCCGCCAAGCCAAGGCCGGTGGCTCATCAGGTCTAGGCGGATCGGAGCTTCAGCGGTCTTTACGGGATCGGACGTTTTTACCGGATCGGTCGTTGGGCTGGACAGGTCAGGCAGGGCGCGAGAAAGGCCGTCGCCGAACTGCGGCAGAGCCTTGCCAAGGGCAAGCAGACGCGAGCGCAGCGCGGTGCCGGTGAGGTGCATACGGACCCCGGTTTCGTCTGTCTGGATAGCGAGCACTGCGGGCTGCGGGCCCCCGAGGTCTAGTTCAAAGGCCTCGAGTGTCACGTGCTGGCTGGCTACCTCGCCCAAGATCTCGGTGTCGGCCGGGGGGCGCAGCGGCTTGCCGTCAAGTGCGAGACGCGTATGCTGCAGGGTGAAGGCGCCTGCGGGGGCGAGGATAGATTGTCCGTCGCAGCAGGTGAGATCGCCGGTGAGCAGGCCGCCGGCTTCGAGCTCGGGTGAAACGCGCTGGCTGGCGGCACGGAGCAGGTCGAGCGCGCCGCTGAGTGGGACGTTGGCGAACTTGGCCTCGAGGATGGAGGTGGCAGGCTTGTGGATGTCGGGGATGCGGCCCGTGAGGACCAGCGAGCCGAGCGCGGACTGATCGGCGTTTGGGGGCCAGACACAGCGAAGTTCTTCGAGACTGTGAAAGAGGTCATTCGCGTGTGCGTTGCAGTTGATGTCAAGGTCGAAGGGGCGCGCCGGGACGAACTCGGCGCGGCGCAGACGGCGGAGCTGCAGACGGGTGACAAGGTCGTTGCTGCCGGCGGTACCTTTCACATTGGCGAGAAGGGTCATCTCGCCGCGAAGGTCGGCGTCGTGGCCGAGCAGGAGGAAGCTTGCGGCTCCGAGGGGGGCCGCGGTCCAGTCGGCTCGGAGGTCGATGGGGACGTTGGCAAGCGAGTCGGCTTTGCCGAGGGTGCCTTCGATGTGAAGAACTCCGGTGTCAGCGGGCGCGGTGTCGGTCCGGGTAGGATGGGCTTCAAGCCGCAGGCGCCACTGCTGAGGCTGGGCGAGCCAAAGGGCAAATCTGGCGTCCAGCAAGGAAATGGGCTTTTTTTCAAGACCCTGCTTCAGGTTGACGCGGGCGCCCGTGGCCTCGATGTAGGGGAAGCGCTGGATGCCCTTTACGGCGCGTTCCGCTGTGGGGATGACGGGCATGCGCGAGGCCTGGAGCAGGATGGATTCGATGTTCCACTGGCCGTCAGCCCGATGGACGAGGTTCACGCTGGGCTCGTTGAGCGAGATACGCGAAAACTCAACACGGTGGTGCCAGAGCGAGCGCATGCGCAGGGTGGCGGTAACGGTGTTGGCGCGGATAACAGGCTCATTGCCAAAGGCAGCGTCTTCACTCACGATGAAGTTGGTGAGGGTGAAGCCGGGCATAGGCAGGATATTGAGGGAGACAGAGTCAAGGTGTACCGGGCGTCCGAGGCTTGCGCTGATGCTGGTGACGATGCGCCGCTGGTAGCGGTTGACGTTGATCAGCGGGGGCAGCACGGCAACGAGGCCGAGAGACACGATCGCGCCGATGGCAAACAGCATGCGGCGCCTGGCCCGGGGGGTCAGGGGCTGGGGCTCAAGGTCTTCGGGCTCTATCTCGTCCGCATAGTGGGTGTACGCAGGGGGTACACCCGGGCCTGGGAGCTCGGGTCGGGTGTCGGCTGCTTGCTGCTGTTGGGTCTCCTGCAATCCGGCCTCCCCTACTTGATCAGGTGCAGTGTGCGCTTCCAGCGGGTCTTGTCGAGGAAGTGCAGGCCGGTCGTGAAGAAGGAGCCGACGCGTGCGCCGAGCGAGGCCTGTTGTTCGTCCATGGCATCGGCCGTGGTCTCAAAGGACCAGTAGTTGAAGAGTGGTCGCCCAAGGATATTTTCGCGTGGGACGAAGCCCCAGAAGCGGCCGTCGAGTGAGTGCTCGCGATTGTCGCCCATGGCGAAGACGCGGCCTGGAGGGACGACGATCTCGCCGTTTTGGAGATGGGATTGCAAGTCCTGTGACCAGACCTCGGTCGAGCCATAGGGTGCGCCCTGTGCGGGGAAGTCGTCGCGTGCGGGGTTGTAGGCGTCTTCGGCGTCGCCTCCGTCGTGTGGCATGGCCGCGTACGGCTCGTTCTGGGCGACCCCATTCAGGTACACGACGCCGTGAACCAGGTGGATGCGGTCGCCGGGAACTCCGATAAGGCGCTTCACCAGGACAAGATCGGGGGTCTCGGGATTCGGCTTGAGAAAGACGATGACATCGCCGCGCCGGGGTTCACGATAGTGGACGAAGGGGGCGAGCGCAGTGGGTGGCGCAAAGGAGATGCGGTCGACCAGAACGTGATCGCCGATCAAGAGCGTCTTCTCCATGGAACCCGAGGGAATCACGAAGTTCTGGAAGACGAAGGTCATGACGAAGAGGCCGACAGCGAGGACCGCGCAGATGGAGGAGAGCGCCTCGAGAGGGGTCTCGGTCTCTGCCTTATCGGGCTGAGTCTTGTCCGGCGTCGCCGAGATGTCGGTCTGGCTCGCGCCGGTGAGGACGCTTTCCTTCGCTTGTGGTTCTGCTGCCATGAAGTGGTTCTCCCTGCGGGTGTGACGTAACTATCCTAAATGGCGGGCGGGGTGCGAGGTGTCCCTATTCGGGCCTTAGTGCACGATGTGGAAGGTGCGGGACCAGCGGACGAGATTGCGGGTAGGGGCCTCGCCGCCGTGCGGTGGAAGGCGCCAGGAGAAGTACACAAGCAGAGGGTTTCCGACGATGTAGCTGCCGGGAACGAAGCCCCAGTAGCGGCTGTCGTCGCTTTCGTTGCGGTTGTCTCCCAGTACGAAGTAATTGCCCGGGGGGACGGTGATCTCGCCCGCCTGTTCGAGGTGACGCAATCGAACCCACCAGGCAGGGTCCACGCGTGCGTCCATGGTGGAAAGGGTTGGGAAGTTGTCGCGGTAAGGATCCGGAAGCGATCTTTTGTAGGCGGCGTAGGGCTCGGAAAGCGGGTGGCCATTGAGGAAGACGGTATTGTCGTGCAGGTGGAGGCGGTCTCCAGGGAGCCCGATGACGCGCTTCACGAGGTGTACGGCGGGGTCGTCAATGGGGTCGTGGAAGACGATGAGGTCACCGCGGTGGACACCGGTTGGGGGCAGAAAGGGCAGGTGTTCGGGAGCCACGGACTGGCGGTCGAGCAGCAGGAAGTCGCCGACGAGCAGGGTCGGCTCCATGCTGGCAGAGGGGATGCGGATGGGCTGGACGGTGAACGTCATGAGGAAGAGCGCGACGATGAGCAGGTAGAGCAGCGACTGGAGGGCAGGGAGGGTCCCGATGGGCTGGTGGACGTGGTTAAGGCGCTGTTGCTGGCTGCCTTCCGCATGGGTGTCCGGATGCGCGGAGGCGGTCATGGCTGATCGCCTCCTGGGATGGGGATTGGGATCGGGATCGGGATTGCGGCGCGCCTGCGCAGTTTCTCCACTGCCAGGCGTGCGGCCTCCTGCTGGGCCTGCTTCTTGGTCGTGCCCTGGGCCGAGGCGAGAATCTCTCCGTTGAGCTCGACCTGGATAGCGAAGGTGCGCTGGTGGTCCGGCCCAGACTCGCCTGCAGCAACATACTGCGGGCGGCCGAGGGCCGCGGCCTGGAGGAACTCCTGGAGGGCGGATTTGTGATCACCGACTGCTTCTGAGAAGCCCCCGTTGGTGGTGTCTCCGGAGATCGATTCAGCGAGGCCAGGCAGAGCATCAGCCAGGATCTCGCGCTCGACGAAGCGGCGTGCTACTTCGAGGCCGGCGTCCAGATAAAGTGCGGCGATGAGGGCTTCGATGGCGTTTGAGAAGAGCGCGGCGTTGTGCCGTCCGTCGTTTTTCTCGGCAGTGTGTCCAAGGCGGAGCCAGCGGCCCAGGTTGAGTCGGGTGCCGACTGCGCCGAGGTGTTTGCGGCTGACGAGGTTGGCGCGAAGGCGGGTGAGTTCGCCTTCGCGTGAGTGGGGGAAGCGCTGGCAGAGGGCATCGGCGACGATGAGGCCAAGGGCAGCGTCGCCCACGAACTCGAGCTGTTCATTAT
>CAXTUS010000104.1:0-12612 GCA_964247475.1 uncultured Acidobacteriaceae bacterium
GGCACGGAGGGGTTTGGATCGGGTTGGGTCTGGCGGGCGCCGCAGCGGCTGCAGAACTGGGCTCCGGCGAACTGCTCCCATCCACAGGATGGACAACTCATCGAGCTACCTCCCGCGGCCTTCTGGTGCTGGTCGCTCGTGCGTTAGTACGCGAAGCGATGTTGCGATGTTCCGTCTGCTGCGATGTTCCGTCTGCTGGTGTGCGGGCGGTGACGGCGAGGGGGTTGAGGTTGAGCCTCAGCCTCCCTTGTGTTTTTGCATGCCGTCACGCGCCCTGGCGGACGTCGCGTGCCTGCCTATGCCTGATCCCGCTCGCTTATCCCCGTTTGCTTGATCTCGTTGCTTAATCCCGTTCGCTTGATCCCGGCAAAACGCTGAAGCGTTCGCGTTCTGCGGAAGCGAAGCGTGGGAATACCATAGAACGAGTGACTGCCCTGCTTCCAGAAATTCCGTCGCCGCTGGTCGAATCGAGTGAAATCGCCCTGGAATGGCCGCGCCTGCGCGAGCACATCGCAGGCAAAGCCGTCAGTCCGCTGGGCCGCGCGTGGACGCTGGCGCTTGAGCCGACGACCGATATCGAGTGGATCACCCAGCAGCAGCAGCGCACGAACGAGATGCGCGGATTCCTTCTAGGCGGCGGCTCGTTCGACTTTCATGGGCTGTTTGACCCGGCGACGCTGCTCGACAAGGCACGCATCGCGGGATCGGCGCTTGAGGCTTTGGAGATCCTGGCACTGCTTGAAGTAGCCGAGCGCGTGGCCGCGTGGCGCAACCTGCTGACGGCGCGCGACGGGATGCGTGCGGCGAACATCGGCACGGCGGTCCAGGCGATGTCGCAGGACCTGCTGCCGCATGACCTGGCCCCGCTGCTGCGGACGCTGCGCGGCAAGATCGAGGCGGACGGATCGATCTCTGACGATGCGAGCCCCGAGCTGCGCAGGATCCGCCGCGCGATGGAGACGCAGCATCGTGCAATCGAGGCGAGCCTGCGGCGGGCGGCGCGGTCGCTGCGCGAAGACGGCTCGACCCAGGATGACGTGATTACGGTGCGCGGCGAGCGGTTCGTGATCCCGATCAAGGCGGAGTTCAAGCGCAAGGTGCCGGGCGTGATCCATGGCTCTTCTTCATCCGGACAGACCGTGTTTGTCGAGCCTCTCGAAACGATTGAGCAGAACAATGAGATGGTGCGTCTGCTTGACGAGGAGCAGTCGGAGATTCACCGGATCCTGGTGGCGTTGACTGGCGCGCTGGCCGGGCAGGCGGGTGTGCTGACGCTGGGCACGGTGATCCTGGCCGAGGTGGAGTCGCACTTTGTGCGGGCGCGGTTCGCCATGGAGCTCGACTGCGTGATCCCGGGCTTTGGCAAGGAGCTGAATCTGCGCCATGCGCGGCATCCTCTGCTTGAGCTGCGCATGAAGGGCGAGGGCGCGAGGCCGGTGCCGCTGTCGCTGGCATTGACGGCGGATGCCCGGCAGCTCATCATCTCCGGGCCGAATACGGGCGGCAAGACGGTGTCGCTGAAGACGACCGGACTGCTGGCGCTGATGGCTCAGGCGGGATTGCCGGTGCCGGCGGAGGAGGCGACGTTCCCGATGTTTGGCGCGATCTTCGCGGACATCGGCGATGCGCAGTCGATCGAGCGCAACCTGTCGAGCTTTTCGGCGCATGTGGTGAATGTGGATCACATCAGCCGGCATGCCGGGCCGACGTCGCTGGTGCTGCTGGACGAGCTTGGCTCGGCGACCGACCCGGAGGAGGGTGCGGCGCTGGCGGTGGCGGTGGCCGGGCACTTTCTGGAGCTTGGCGCGTGGACCTGCATTACAACGCACCTGACGTCGTTGAAGGTGTATGCGGCGCAGCATGCGGGCGTGCTGAATGCGGCGGTCGGCTTCAACCAGGAGACGCTGGCGCCGACGTATGAGCTGCGGCTTGGCGTGCCGGGCGCGTCCGCCGGGTTGAACATCGCCGAGCGGCTGGGCATGCAGCGGGAGATTGTTGCTGCGGCGCGTGCACAGATGACGTCGCAGCAGGCGGATATCGGCGCGTTCCTTGACCAGTTGCATGAGCAGCTGGCGAGCGCGACGGCGGAGCGTGTGTCGTTGAAGCGGCGCACCGAAGAGGTTGCGGCCGAGCGGGTGCGGCTTGAGACGGAGGGTCGAGCGGAGCAGAAGCAGCGCACGCGTGAGCTGGAAGGCAAGCTGAACCAGCTGCTCGAAGACTTTGAATTCCAGCTGAAGGAGTCGGTCAAGGCGATCGAAGATAAGACCGTCGCGCAGAAGATTGCGCGCGACTCGGCGCTGCGGATGTCGCGGCTGCGGAGGGAGTTTTCGGAGCAATTCTCGTCTACCGTGCTGGCGCACAATACGGGCGCGGACAAGCACGACCAGGGGCAGAAGAAGCCGGATCCGAAGGCGCCGAAGCCGATCAAGGTGGGCGACCTGGTGACGTTGAAGAGCCTGGGCAGGCAGGCGCGGGTGGATCGGCTGATCGACGAAAAGGCGTTCGAAGTTTCGATGGGCCAGATGAAGATGCGCATTACGCGCGCGGAGATTGCAGAGGTGGAGTCGATCCGCGTGGCGACGCCGCTTGAGGCTGCGCGCAGGCGTGGCGGGGTGACGGTGCGGACCAACGATGCGCTCGATTACACGCCGATGGAGATCAACGTGATCGGCCGGCGTGCGGAGGAGGCCGAGGATGAAGTAGCCCGTTATATCGATCGCGCGTTTCTGGCCGGGCTGCCGCGGATCCGGATTGTGCATGGGACCGGGATGGGTGTGCTGCGGCGGACGCTGCGCGAGTTTTTGAAGAGCCATCCGCATGTGGCGACGTTTGCAGAGGCGGGCCAGAGCGAGGGCGGACAGGGAGCAACGCTGGTGGAGCTGCGGCAATAAAGGCCGGGACGCGAAGCTCCCGGCGTACGCAGGGCGCGCCGCTCGCGACCAGCGCGTAATTTGTTCTTCGGGAAGCCAACGGCAAGGGCGCCCTCGTCGCGGGCGGCGACCACTTCGTGGGGTGTTGGGCTTCGCTTGCCCGAAATGGGATTCGGATTAACGTTCGGCATACTTTTGCGACTCTCACAGGGCGACCTGCGTCCAAGGGGGATGACGACGTCCCCGACCGAGACCCGTATCAACTGGCCGGAACGCTATCTTCCCGGCAAGACTGCTGTCTTTGTAAACAACCAGATCACCATTCCTGCCCCGGTCTCCGCGGTCTGGCAGACCCTGATCCGCGCCGAGGAGTGGCCGGTCTGGTACCCCAACTCCGCCGAGATTCACTTTGTCTCCCACGCTGGGCCGGACCTGCGGGATCGTTCGCGATTTCGCTGGAACACGTACGGTAGCCGCATCTCGTGCAAGGTGCTTGAGTTTGAGCCGCAGCGCCGGCTGGGCTGGAACGCACACGGGATCGGCGTCGATGCGTATCACGCGTGGCTCTTGACGCCGCTCGACGATGGCGGCACGCATGTGCTGACGCAGGAGACGCAGAACGGCTGGCTGGCCAGGCTGGGCAAGCGCCTGATGCCGGAGCGGATGGAGCGCAAACACCAGCAGTGGCTGGAGCTGCTGAGCGTGCGCTGTCAGCAGATCAGCTAGGTCTGCGGGTTTATGGTGCGTCGTGCTGGTGCTTGGACTTGGTGCCTGGGATCTGGGCCAAGGCCTCCGCTTGGTGCGTGAGACTTGGTGCCTGGGATTTTTTTGGCTAGAATTCGCAGCCTGAAAAGCGGACTTTTCCGTAGATGTGGCTGTCGTTCACGCGGCAGTCGAGTTCGACGGCGCCTCTGAGTGACGGCCTGCCTCCCTCGATGACGGGCGGGCCTTCGCTGGTTTCAAGATGCAGGGTGCGGCAGGTGGACTGGTCGAGGACGGCGGGCAGGGTGGTGCGGACCGTCTCCAGGCTGGCCGCGGGGCCGTTGGGCGTGCGGCTCAGTTCAAGCCGCATGGGCGAGTTCGGGTGTAGGCGCTTGTAGCCGTCGCGAAGGTGATCCCGGATCTTTGGGTCGGGCCAGAGGAAGGTGGCGACGGTGGTGGAGTGGTTGGGTGGGCCTGCCGAGGATGCGGAGTTCTGCGCGGGGTCTCGGCTGCAGCCTACGGGTTCGACCGACCAGTTCCCAAACGGGACACCTTCTGCGGTGATCTCGCCATCCGCCTTAAAGTCATGCTGTTCGCAGCCGATGAGGCAAAGGACGACACACCCAAGGAGGCTTGCGCAACCCTTTCGCAGAGCTGGGCGGATGGCTGCGGTCTTCGAATGCGGGATCAATGCGTCCCCGGGCGCGCGGCACCGGCACGCACGGCTTCGTAAAAGACGCCGCAGGCACTCACGACGATCCGTTCCGGGAGGCGCGGCAGCCCGGCAAAGACGATCGTGTCTCCGGGCACCTCGGTGGTTGCGCCGGTGATGTCTGCATCTTCATGCTGCAGGTCTACCTCGGTGACGGAGGGAGCGCGAATCCCCAGCTCCGATAGGTCGACCTTGTACTCGTCGAGGTATTTACGCCGGCTCAGGGTGCGGCTGAGGGCCTCGGTAAAGCTGTACTCGGTGCCCCGGTAGCGGATGGAGCGCTGGCGGTAGCGAAGCGTTGTGCCGACCAGAGCTTTGGCCGAGGCGGTATCCCAGCAGCCTGGATTGCTGGTTGGGAGAATACGGGTGATGCGCCAACTTCCTGCCAGGCCGGAAGGCAGGGATTGGGCTCGAGCGGCCGGGAAGGTGAGGGCGAACAACAGGGCGGCCAGGCTGAAGGCGTTTACTGTCGGACTTTGCATCTGTGGGGCGAATGGCAAGGGGGTTCCGGTCCTCGTTGATTCTCGGGGGAGGCGTTGTTTCTGCTCTCCCGACTGGCTTGCTGGCTTGGCTTGGCTGGCTTGGCTGGCTTGGCTGCTCGGATAAGGCGATCGCAGGCCGGGACGGCTTCGCCGTTGAATTTCTCCGGCAAAGCCACGGCCCGGAGCCTTGTTCCGGCTCCGGGCCCCGTGGTCCTGCGGTTGGGTGGTTCGGGCGTGGCCGGGGTGAGGTGATCGACCATCCCCGGTTGGTAAACGGGGCCGGAGAGCAGCGTCAGATGCGCATGGGCATCAGGATGTAGCGGTAACGGACGTCTTCGTTGCCGTCTTCTGGGCGCATCTGGCCGGCGGATTGGGCGTCCTTGAACTCGAGGCGCACCTCGCCGGTATTGCCGATGGCCTTGAGGAAGTCGATCAGGTACTGCGAGTTGAAGCCTACGACCAACGGGTCGTAGTTGTAGGGAGTCTCGATGGTATCTTCCGATTCGCCCGCGTCGGTGGACTGCGAGGAGAGCTTGAGTTCGTTCTGCTCGAGCCGGATCTTGATGGCGCCGGACCGCTCGTCGGCGAACTGGGCGACACGCTGGATGGAGGCCAGCAGATCTTCCGAGCGCACGATGACGAACTTGTTGTTGTCGCGCGGCAGGACGGCCTCGTAGTTGGGGAACTGGCCGGTGAGCTTGCGGCTGGTGAGGACGCGTCCGCCGACCTTGAAGAAGAGGGTGGACTCGTCGTCGGCGAAGTCCATGGTCTCGGATTCGGTGGAGCTGAGCAGGCCGGAGAGCTCGGCGAGGGCTTTGCGCGGGATGAGGGTCTTCTTTTCGCCGCTGATGCCGTCAAGGACCTCACCCATCTTTTCGACGTGGGCGAGCCTGTGCCCGTCGGTTGCGACCATGGCCATCGACTCGGCTTTGAGGACCAGGAGCGCGCCGTTGAGGGTGTAGCGCGACTCCTCGTTCGAGATAGCGAAGATGGTCTTCGAGACCATGTTTTTGAGGGATGGAACAGAGATGCGGGTGGCGCCGACGGTCGGGAACTCGGCGACCTGGGGAAAGTTGGCGCGCGCCATGCCGACCATCTTGGTGTTCGAGCGTCCGGCGCGGATCTGGACCCAGTGGTTGTCCATCAGCTTGATCGAGATGTCGCCCTCGGGCAGCAAGCGGATGTAGTCGTAGAGCTTGCGGGCGGGGATGGTGCAGGCGCCGGGCTTTTTGACGCGGGCCGCGCAGGAGGTGCGCAGGCTCTGGTCGAGGTCGGTGGCGGTGATGGTCAGACGCCCCGTCTCACCTTCGTTTGTGGCTTCAAAGAGGAAGTTCGAGAGGATCGGGATGGTGGTCTTGCGTTCGACGACGGACTGGGCGGCGGTGAGTTCACGGAGGAGTTCAGCGCGCGAGACGGTGATCTCGAGGTTGCCGGTGGGCGCGATGGCGGGGGACGTCGGGGTCTCATCTTCGGTCAGTGTGCTCACGGTGATCTCCAGTTTTGCAGCCAGGTCAGGGCGGGTTGAGGTTGCGGGTGCCTTGACCCTCCTGATTCTAGGGCGCGCGGGGCTGGGCGCGCCAAAGAAATCGCTGTGGGAAAGCTATACGGAATGGTGGGATAGGCGGTCAAGTCGGTGCGAGGAAGTTTTGGTTGGGCAAAAGCGCCCGGAGCGTGTGCTCGAGCGGCGTTGAAGCTCCGGGTGGGGGCGAGTGCTTCTACGAAAGACCTGAAAGAAGAGATACAGAGAGCAGTAGTAGCCGTTGTCGCTTGAAATGTGGATTAGCGGGGAAAGCTTCCTGTTTTGATACAGATAGGGCTGTGTCCTGATTTAGGAAACCGGCCTGAGGATAAATGGAGGAAAGGGAAACGCAGGTGCGTATCTTGAGAGAGAATCGACTTGTCCTACTTCTTCACACCATTCGACCCGGGGCTCCCGTGAAGACTGGACGGCCTTGGTGGAAGCAAAGTCCAACTCCATCAAAAGAAAGCGGTTTGGATTGTTCCCGATTTGAACAGAGACGGAGCGGGGCAGAGGATAATGAGGCCACAAAGGTTTGCTGCCGGAGAATCGTGATCCTGCGGGGAGCCGGGAAAGAGGGCGGATGCAGCTGGCTTTGTTTGGTGGCTCTGGCGCCACTGGAAAACTGCTGACCGAGGGGGCGCTGGCTCTCGGCCACAGCGTGACGGCGCTGGTCCGTGAGCCGGCCGGGTATGCATTTGCCAGCCGTGTGCGGGTGGTGAGGGGCAATGCCTTCGATGGTGCGGCGATCGAGCAGACGCTGGCTGGTGCGGATGCGGTGCTGTCGGCCCTCGGTGCGCGCTCGCTGAAGCGGGAAGATGTGCTGGAGCGCGCGGTGCCGTTGATCATCGACGCGATGGACCGCACGGGGGTGAAGAGGATCGTTGTGCTGGGGTCGTCGGGGGCGCTCGACTCTGCGCTTGACAAGCAGCCGGCGTACCGCAGGTGGCTGGTCGAGAACGTGTTGTACAAGACGCTGCTGAAGTGGCCCGTGGCTTCGCAGCGTGCGCAGTGGAGAGACCTGGCTGCGAGTGACCTGGACTGGACGATGGTGATGCCGCCGATGTTGACCAACGGCCGGGCGAAGGGGAGGCTGCGGGTGGATGGTGAGGCGCTGCCGCGGAATGGGTCAAGCGTGGCGCGGGCGGATGTGGCGCGCTTTATGCTGGGGCAGCTTGGATCACGGGAGTGGGTCAGGAAGGGCGTTTACATCACGGATTAGCGCGCTGGGGCGCGACCCGGTAGCGGCAACGGCAGCCTGACGCCGGCCGGGCGCCACGTCTGGCGTCGACATCTGCGCGTTGACCTCTGGCGGTGACGTCTGCGCGGTGACATCTGCGCGTTGCCTGACCGGCGTTTAGCTGAGGGTCTCCATCAGTTTGTTCACGGTGCGGTTCAGGTCCTTGTCCTGGCGGCGCTGTTCGTCGATCTTCGCGATCGAGTGCATGACCGTGGTGTGGTGCTTGCCGCCGAACTGGCGGCCGATCTCGGGCAGGCTGGCCTCGGTCATCTGCTTGGCCAGGTACATGGCGATCTGGCGCGGGACTACGATCTGGCGGGAGTTGTTCTTCTGCTTGAGCTCAGGCACACGCATGCCGAAGTGTTCGGCGACGGTGCGCTGGATGGCCTCGATGGTGATCTTGCGGACCTGGTTATCGATGAATTGCTTGAGGCACTGCTGGGTGACGGCGAGGGTGCACTCGACGTTGTGGTGCGAGCACCAGGCGATGACGCGGATGAGCGCGCCTTCGAGCTCGCGCACGTTGGTGCGGACGTTCGAGGCGATAAAGAGCGCGACATCGGTCGGGATGGTGGTGTTTTCAGCCTCTGCCTTGCGCTGCAGGATGGCGACCTTGGTTTCGAGGTCGGGTGGCTGGATGTCTGCGATGAGCCCCCACTCGAAGCGCGAGCGGAGCCGGTCTTCGATGTCGCCGAGCTCCTTCGGGGGGCGGTCGGAGGCGATGACGATCTGCTTCATGTCCTCGTGGAGCGCGTTGAAGGTGTGAAAGAACTCCTCCTGCATGCGCTCTTTGCCGGCGAGGAACTGGACGTCGTCGACCAGCAGCACGTCGACCGAGCGGAACTTGTCGCGGAAGCTGGTCATCTTGTTGTAGCGGAGGGAATCGATGAGCTCGTTGACGAACTTTTCGCCTGAAACGTAGCTGACCGCGGCGTGCGGGAGTCGTCGCTTTACGTCGTGGCCGATGGCGTGCATGAGGTGGGTCTTGCCCATGCCGACGCCGCCGTACAGAAAGAGCGGGTTGTAGGCCTTTGAGGGGCGCTCTGCGACGGCCTGTGCGGCGGCGAGCGCGAACTGGTTACCTGAGCCTGCGACGAAGCCGTCGAACTGGTAGCGCGGGTTGAGCTGCGAGGCGGTGTGCCAGTCGAAGGTGGCCTGTTCGCGGCCGGCGATCTGAGCGGGTTGAGACCCATTTTGGGAAGCATGCTGCAGGCTGCTCTGAATCCCGTTTTGGGAACCGCTTTGCGCCGAAGGTTTGAGCCCTGAGGGCCGGGGTGCGCTGGCGGAGTGGCTGGGAACGGGGGCGAATCCGCCGTCTTCGCGGACGCGCGGTGCGGAGGGATCCTGCTGGGGGGTTTCAAACAGGACCTGGTCGATGTCGAAGTCGAGCTTTTCGATGGCCTCTTCGATGAGCTGCCCGTACTTGTCGCCGATGTGTTCGAACTGGGCGGAGGGGATGCGCACATAGAGCGTCTTCCCCACGACGCGTGAGAATCGCGTTGGCTTAAGCCAGGTCTCGAAAGACTTGCGATTGAGCTTCTTTTCGAGCGCACCCAGGATGCGTACCCATTGATTCAGCACGGCGGTCGCCGTAGGAACGAATGACATGCGTTGACTTTCCTTCTCTGAACTTTGTGTGCCGATACCGGTTTGGACGGCTGACGGTCGAGCCGCTCACGTTAAGGGTGTGAGCGAAAAAACGGACAGGGAGTTCCTGCCATGCCTTCTGAGGGGCTTGGAGGGGACGTCCAAAGGATGCTCTGAGATCGTCTCGGCCGAGGTTATCGAAGGACCACGATACGAGAAGTGATTTCTATCTTAGTCAAGCGACCACTTCAAGGAAACTCGGAGACACGGCTGTTGCCTGACTTGGTGAGCGGGTTCGATGGTAGCACGGAAAACCGGGCCGATTTTGGGGCGAATCCGGCAAAAAATAACTTGCACCATGTGCGGTGAAGTTCCTTGGACAGGGAGTCATTGGTCATACGATGCAGCAACCCAAAGTACCTGTTGGCTTGATCCGGGCGATGACGTCTGCGGGCCTGCGATCGCTTTGCCAGGTACTTCACCGAGTCTACAGGGGGATGTGGAAGACGGGGAAGATTGAGCGAGAAACCTTTCAGTTTTCCGTCTTCTCGCGTATACTTTGGAATTGTCGCTATAGCTTCTGAACGATCGCCGGGAACGTGCCTGCGCGGAGAAAGAAGCTTCGATCGACACACCTTCAAGTTTCCGCTCCCTGTGGCGTTTGAGCCTGGGGATGCTCCAGGAGTTCTACGATGCCGAAGCGTACTTTCCAGCCTAATCGCCGCCACCGCGCCAAGACGCATGGCTTCCTTTCCCGTATGAAGACCAAGGCCGGGGCCGCGGTGTTGAGCCGCCGCCGCGCCAAGGGTCGTCACAAGATCGCCGTGTCGGCTGGCTTCCGCGACTAGTTCTAGCTTCCGCGACTTGTTCTATCTGACCAGAAGGATTCATAAGGATCCAGAAGGATTGAAGAGCCCACGTCCTGTGCGTGGGCTTTTCGGCGTCTGCGGTAGGGTGTGAGGATGCCGTTTGCTGCCGGAACCGTGACCCTGATCGTGAACCCTGCTGCGGGACGCGCGGCCCTGCTGAAGTGGCGCATGGAGCAGGCCGGTATGCTGCTTGCGAGAAGAGGCTGTGCGCTGCGTGTCGTCGAGACGACGGCTGAAGCGGGCTCGGGTGCGAGGCTGGCAGCCGAGGCAGCAGCGACATCGGTGGCGGTGATGGCGTGCGGCGGCGATGGCACGGTGCATGACGTGGTGCAGGGAGTGGCCTGGACAGGCGTGCCGCTGGGCGTGCTGCCGCTGGGAACGGCGAACGCCCTGGCCCGGAACCTCGATCTGCCGCTTGAGCCCCTGGCGGCGCTCGAACGCTTGCTGACGTATGAGGCGGTGACGTTGCCGCTGGGTGAGGTGGTGAACGGAAGCGGCAGACGGCTGTTTGTGGTGATGGCGGGCTGCGGTCCGGACGGGGCGCTGGTCCATGCGCTCGAGGGGGAGGCGGCGGCGCGGTTCAAGGCGCGGCTAGGCAGGAGCGCGTACTACCTGCAGGCGGCGCGGCTCTTTGTGACGAGGCGCTGGCCTCCCTTCGAGGTGGAGTACAGGCTGGCGGGGGCTGCTGAGGGCGAGTGGATGACGACGCGGGCGGCTGCTGTGATTGCGTCGCGTGTGGCGGATCTGGGTGGCGTCTTCTCGGGGTTGACCCCGCGGGCTCGGTTGACGTCGCCTTCGCTGCAGGTTCATCTGCTGCCGGCCCCGGCGCATGTGTCGTTCGCGGCGTGGTTCGCGCTGAGCAGGCTGGGGCTGCCGAACCCCTGGTTGAAGACGGTGGAGGTGGAGGAGGTGCGTTGTTCCGGGGACGGGCGGGTGTATGCGCAGGCGGATGCCGAGCCCCTCGGGGGACTGCCGGTGACCTTGCGGATGGTGCCTGCTGCGCTTTCTCTGTTGATGCCGGCTCAGGCTTCTGCGGGATAGAGCCTCTACGGGTGCGCCACGAAGGCGGGCTGCTGCCACTTCGCGGGGTGTCAGGGCGTGGCTTGACGCGTAAGATGTTGGGTATGGCTACGGGTTCGCCGAATGCGTTGCTGCGGTTGCGGAAGCATGCGGATTATCAACGTGTCTACCAAGCCACGCGCAAGCAGCATGGACGCCAGATGAGCTACTTCGTCTCGGTGCGGCCGGCCGAGCGGCGCAGCGACACGCCGGGGCCACGGGTCGGGTTGACTGTCGGCAAGGTGCTGGGCAAGGCGGTCGATCGCAATCGCATCAAGCGACGGATGCGCGAGTGCGTGCGGCGCCATGCGGGGGTGCTGACCTATCCGGTCGATGTGATCCTGCATCCGCGACGGACGGTGCTCGAGCTGGAGTGGAGTGCGCTTGACAAGGAAGTGGCGCAGATCTTCCGGATGATCCAGAAGTCGCTGAAGCAGGCCGAGGGTACGCGACCGCCGGCGGTATGAGGGCATGGGCTGCGGGACTGGGCTACCGCATGTACAAGGGCGTGCTTTCTCCGGTGCTGCATAGTGTGGGCGTGTCGCAGTGCATCTTTCTGCCGTCGTGTTCGGAGTATGCGTATGTGGCGGTGGTGCGGCATGGCTGGTTGCGCGGGGCTGTGCTGGCGCTGAAGCGGATTTCGCGGTGTCATCCTTTGAGCAAAGGCGGGCTGGATCCGGTGCCGTAGGGGCCCCGGGGCAAAAGCAGCCACGTTCTGACGCCCGGCACTCGGTTGGGTAGCGGAACATGCTTGGTACTCCATGCACCTGGGATCGCTGCGCGCTTTCTCAATCGCCGGCAGGGGAGTTTTCGACCAGTTATCATCAGGGGTAGGCTTTTTCTCCTTATTCAGAAAGACAGGACACGTGGCAGAGTTCAAGAACCCGAATCAACAAGGCACGCCCGACAGCCGTCCCACGCTTTACATCATGCTGGTGATGGTGCTGGTCTTCTTTGGCCTGCAGTACTTCCGTTCCAAGCACAATCCGCAGACTGCCTCGCCGCAGGCTCCGGCGCAGAACTCAAGCCAGGCGAACGGGCAGCCGCAGCCTTTGCCTACGGTTGCAGCCACCGTGGCCGGAGAAACGATCCAGGTGCCCGCGGTGGCGCCGGTTGTGGCGGCGTCTGAATCGACGACGACCGTTGAGAATGAGCTCTACAAGATTACGTTTTCGAACAAGGGCGCACAG
Source organism: uncultured Acidobacteriaceae bacterium (assembly GCA_964247475.1). Classification (GTDB taxonomy): domain Bacteria; phylum Acidobacteriota; class Terriglobia; order Terriglobales; family Acidobacteriaceae; genus Edaphobacter. The sequence continues at coordinate 12,231 of CAXTUS010000104.1, forward strand.
GCTACCAGCTGGATCCTGAAGAACCAGAAGGACAGCTACGGGCAGCCGCTGGACCTGGTGCATACACAGGCCGCGGCATCGGTTGGCTATCCGCTGTCGCTCTATACCTATGATCCTGCGTTGACGGCGAATCTGGCGAGCGCGCTGTATCTGCCATCGGCTACGGGGAACCTGGCCGCGCCGGCGACGTTGAACTTCAAGTACACGGCGGGCGAGTACTCGGTGACGAAGACGTTCACCTTCGACGATTCGTACGTGCTGCATGCCGATGTGCAGGTGACGCGCAACGGGGCGCCGGTGCGTGCGCTGCTCTCCTGGCCGGGTGGGTTCGGCGACCAGGAGGATGCACTTGCCTACGGCGGTTCGCAGGTGGACTTCAGCC
>CAXTUS010000105.1:0-12181 GCA_964247475.1 uncultured Acidobacteriaceae bacterium
TTTGCTGCCCCGAGTCGCCGCGTCTTTTTTTTTAATGTTACTGCGTCCCCCAAAATCCACACCCGCGACGCCAGGCCTTCCGCGAAACACCCGAAGCAGCGCCCACTCGCGGGCATCAACCCTGCCCGCGCTTTCTCGATTTACTGAAGGCCTTCCAATCGCGTTCAACCTGCGCCGCGTACGCTTCGGCAAAGCGCAGTATCGCCTTGCTGAAGCGCCGCCCCTTACCGATCGATGCGGCAATCTCGCGAACGTCGCCCGACCGCGCATGCCCCCTGGCCAGGATCTCGCCGCACACGCTTGCATACTGCAAGAGGTCGACGTCTGTCAGGCGGTCAACCGTGATCGAAGCCTTGTGGTCGTTCAACTGGCGCACCAGGTAGTCGAACCTCCCGATGCGTGTCCAGCCAAGCAGAGGATCGGACTGCAGCTGCATCGCCCGCTGTCCTTCTGCGACCCGGCGTCCCTGGTTCTGTCCTTGCTTTCGGGCATCAGCATCGGGGGCAAGGTAGGGCGCCCAGCATGAACCTGGCTGCTGTTTGAACTGCAGAAACAGCGGATCGCCCTCGCCATTCCCTTCCAGGTAAAGAATGTAGTTGCGCAGCCCGATCGAGCCGGTCCCGACAACCTTGAAACCTACATCGATCGGCCTGAATCGTGCGAGGAAGTGTCTGCGCTCCGGCAGCAGACTTTCCCTGTATGCCTCGAGTGATGCGAGCACGGCACGACGCTCCGGCCCGTCCACCCGCTTCAGCAGAGGCGGATCCGACTTGAAGACGCGGCCAGTCGGAGAAGCTGTGGTCAGCGCCTGCAGGCTTGCGCAAGGTGTTGCACGCTCAGCCTTGCCAAGAATCTTCGAGATGGGAGCGACGCCGCGAAGCCTGTGAACCTGGAAGCGCGCCACCTCCAGCACTGGCATCGGCAGCAGCATCCTGATCAGCGCACAGTACGAAGTGAGGAACGCCCCGGCTGCTTCTTCAACGGTTGCCCGCTTCAGCTTCGCTTCCCTGCCCGCAAGCAGGATGCTGGTTGCCATGCGCTTGATCTCCCACTCGAACGGGCCGCGCGCTGTCTCATCAAAGTCGTTGATGTCGAAGATCAAACGTCCATCGTCGCCGGCATACGCGCCAAGATTCTGCACGTGAGCGTCGCCGCACATCTGCACCAGGATCCCGCTGTTCTCAGCACGAGAAAGATCGTAAGCCATGACACAGGCCGAGCCGCGAAAGAAGCTGAATGCAGAGGCCGACATCCGCGCATAGCGAAGCCCGGTCAGTTCGGGCAGACGATCCTTCAGGCTCTCGTGCAGCAGATCTTCCACGCTCTTGATGCGCCTGCGCGGCTGCCAGGCGGAGAGCGTCTTCAGATCGAGATGATGGCGCTCGTTCGTACCGGTCAGCTTGCTGGATCTCACGTTGCCGTCCTTCTAGAAGATAAGTACAACCGCAACCGCGACCTCCTCGCGGACGACGACCACTTCGTAGGGTGGGAGCGCTTGCGCGCACTACCGAGCACAGCGCCCCCCACCCCCCGAAGTGGCGCCCGTCCGGGGGCAGGCCACGGTTGCCTTGGGTGTTGTACCGGATATTCAACTTCGGCCACAGCGCATCGATCTTCGCCGTCACCTCGGGCGCCATCTTCAGCATTGGCGGCCACTGCCGCGTAAACCCCTCCGCCGCCCACTTGCGCGTCGCATCGATCCCCATCTTCGAACCAAAGTTGGGCAGCCGCGACGCATGATCAAGCGTATCGACAGGCCCCAGCGTGAACTGGATATCACGTTCCGGATCGATGTTGTTCGCGGTCCTCAGCGTCACCTCGTTCAGATCCTGCACATCGCAGTCTTCATCGACGACGATGATGCACTTGGTGAACATTGCCTGGCCCAGCGCCCAGATCCCGTTCATCACCTTACGCGCATGCCCTGCATAGGACTTGCGAATCGAGATGATCATCAGGTTGTGAAAGACACCAGCCGCCGGCAGATTGACATCGACAATCTCGGGCAGCGTCAGCTGCATCAAGGGCAGGAAGATGCGCTCGACCGCCTTGCCCATCCAGGCATCCTCCATCGGCGGCTTACCCACCACCGTCGCCGCGTAGATGGGCTTCCTGCGATGCGTAATGCAGGTGACGTGGAAGACCGGGTAGTCGTCCTGCATGGTGTAAAAACCGGTGTGATCGCCAAACGGCCCCTCGGTCTTCAACTCCGCAAGGTTCACAAAGCCTTCGAGGATATATTCCGCATGCGCCGGCACCTCAAGGCTCACCGTCTCGGCCTTCACCAGCTCCACCGGCTTCTGCCGCAGAAAGCCCGCGATCAGGTACTCCTCAATCTCAGGCGGCGCCGGCACGATCGCAGAGAACGTCGTCGCCGGATCTGTCCCGATCGCCACGCAGACCTCCATTCGATCGCCCAGGATCTTCGTCACCACCCGCTGATTCAGCCTCGCAGCGGCCGGCGCTGAAGCGGTCCCGCCGCTGGTTGCAGCCATCAGGTCGACCGCCTCCGCTGTGTCCCCGGTGGTCGAGCGCAGCCGGTCACGCAGCTGCTCCGCCGCATTCTTCTGCCGCTGCCAATGCATGCCGGTCGAACGCCTGTCATACACCTGCATCCGGTACATCCCGACATTGCGCTTACCCGGCGTGCCATCAGGCCCATCGGGCGCCTTTGTGATCACGCACGGCAGCGTGATGAACGGTCCGCCATCCTGCGGCCACGTCGTCAGGACCGGGAGCTTCGACAGATCCACCTCGTCACCCTTGAGGATCACCTGCTTGCAGGCAGCGTCGCTCCGGTCGATCAGCTTCGGGAAGAAGCTGCCGATCTCGGCCAGCGTCGGCAGCAGCTTCAGCTTCGACATGAAGCTGGTCGGCGTCGGTGGATGCAGCAGCGTGCGGATGCGGACTGCGATCTCGTCGAGCGAATCAACATCAAGCGCAAGCTTCATGCGACGCTCAGACCCGAACTGGTTCATCAGCACGCGCGCGCCAGGATACCCGGCAACGTTGTCGAACAGCAGTGCCGGTCCGCCTGGTCCCCGCTTGCCGTCGCCCTTCAGCTTCGCGGCCCGGTCAGCGATCTCCGCCATCTCAAGGTAAGGGCTTACGGGCTGGCTGATAACCGTGAGCTCGCCCGCTCGGTCAAGCTGCGTGATCCATTCGCGTAAATCTTTGTAGGCCAATCCCTGCTCGCTTTCTCGTGCTCCCTTGATGTTACAGGGGCAGATCAAAGGCCGACGAGCAAGGCTGCAAGAGAGTTCCCGACTTTGAAGCGGATTCCTCCTGCAGCTAAACCTTGACAAAGATCTTGCGGCGCCAGAGCAGCAGGTTCGGCCCGAAGCACAGCGCCGCGTACGCTGCTGCGAAGCCAAGCGAACGCAACGGCGTCGAGTGACGGCGCGCAAACACCTTGCGATACACAAACGTCCGCAGCGAGACCCTGTGCCCGTCATACGGCACCTGGATCGTCCGCGCCACCTTGTGCCCGGCCACAGACACCGCATAAGCCACCAGCGCGTTCGCACCGAGGATGTTGGCCGGGCGCGTCAACGTGCGCAGCGCTCGCGACGGCGTCCGCACGTCGAATACGGTATAGATGGCGGCCAGCGCAAGCAATGACCAACCCGCGGACACCAGCACGTAAGAGCTCGTCCAAAGATTCTTATTCACCGGAAAGCTCCGATGCCACGCATGCCCCGCAGCCAGTGACGTCGCCCCGGCAAGCGCAAGCACGCCGGCCTTGACCGCCGGGGTCAGCCTCGAATCCCTCAACAGCAGCGCCGCACATGAACCGATCAGGACCGTCGCGAGCGCCGGCGCCGAGCTCAACAAGCCTTCAGGATCATGCGTCACGTTGTAAAGCGCACCGTTGTGCAGGTGCCCATGGAACAGGTGCGCAACCTTGCGATCAAGCCACGCCACAAGGTTGTTGTCCGAGTCGAGCAGAGGCTGGTTGAGCCCGCCTACGGGCATCCGCAATGCGACATAGTAGCTGCCAAGCAGCATCCCGATGACCGCAAGCAGGCTCCGCATCGAACGCGTCTGAAGCAGCACCAGTCCCGCTGCCAGCGAGCACAGCGCGGTCCTGAAGAGCACCCCGAAGACCCGTATGCGGCGCCGCCTGAAGGTCGGCACCTGCGCGATGAAAAACTTGAGCAGCAGCAGGTTCACGCTGCGCCGGCCAAGCGCACGCGCTATCTCAAACTTCGACACGCGCCCTGATTCAATCCGTGTTTGCAGCGAATAAACCAGGGACGCGCCGGCAAGAAAAAGAAAATTCGGAAACACCAGATCGGCTGGCGTGTAACCGTTCCAGTCCGCATGCCGCAGCGCCGGGTACACCTCATGCGGATCGCCCGGATCGTTCACCAGGATCATGAGCGCGATCGTGGCGCCACGTGCGATATCGATCGAAAGCACACGCTGGGAGGGTTTGCTCAAGGCCATATTCACCCGATGTAGGATGCGAAGAAGGCCCGCAGCGAATCCCCGGCGTGCTCCCTCGCTACCTGCCCGCCACCTGCAACAAAGCCGCATCGGAACCGCTCCACGCCGCCGGCCCGGTGTGCGTCAACTTGCCGCTCGCGTCCGACCAGGCAAGGTGCGTCAGCTTGAAGTCACCCTTCTCATAGTTGTACGTGTTGCCATCATCCTGGTAGAGATCGAAGGCTCCATCGGCGCCCGGGTAAACCCGCACCGCCGCGATCTTCTGCTCATCGTTCGTGCTCTCGACCGCGCTGCCCAACGGGATCACCGACCCGGCTTTCACAAACAGCGGGATCGTGTCGATCGGCGCCTGCACCGTGATCGTCTGGCCGCCGTGCACCTTCTCGTTCGTCCAGTAGTTGTACCAGTCCGTCCCCGCCGGCAGGTACACCTCGCGCGACGTTCTGCCCTGCTCGGTCACAGGAGCCACCAGCAGCGCAGGCCCGAACATATACTCGTCGCCCACATTCACCACCTTCGGGTCATTGCCGAAGTCCATGAACAACCCGCGCATAAACGGCGCGCCGGTCTCGTGCGACATGTGCCCCAGGCTATAGATGTACGGCATCAGCTGGTAGCGCAACCGCAGGTACTTCACCAGGATCGGCTCGGCCTGCTTGCCATACGACCAAACCTCGTTATGAGGACGGCTGCCATGGCTGCGGAAGTTCGGCTGAAACGCACCATACTCAAACCACCGCACGTACAGCTCCGGGTAGTCGTCATAGTGGCCCACGTTCTCGCGCGCGTCCGATGGATCGAGCAGCGGCGTTCGCGCCGGCTTGTGGTACTGCGGCAGGTACTGCCAGCCGCCGATATCGGTCGACCAGTAAGGCATCCCCGAAGCCACAAAGTTGATGCCCGTCGAGACCTGGCGCTTCAACGTATCCCAGTTGCCGCTGATGTCCGACGACCAGAAGATGCTGCCGTTGTGCTGCGCCCCGATATACGAATCGCGGGCCAGGATTAAAGCCCTCGAAGTAAGGTCCTTGCGAAATCCATCGTAAAAAGCCTTGGTATGAAAGTAGGGATAGACATTGAAGAACTGAGTCCCCGGCCCCACGTGGAAGTAGCTTCCATTCGGCGGCAGGTCAGGCTCTGTCTCATCCGCCCAGAACGAGTCGAAGCCCTTTTTCACAAAGTTCTCGTTGATCACATTCCAGTACCACTTGGCCGCATCAGGGTTGGTCGTATCGATGTCCGAACCCGCACGGTCATAGGGCAGGCCGTTGGTCGGCGTCCCATCGGCCAGCGCCTCGAACCAGCCATTCTTCAGCACCTCCCCGTAGTAGCGGCTCGCCGGCACAAACCGCGGCCACACGCTGATCATGGTGTGATAGTTCATCGCATGCAGCTGCTTGTTCATCGCCACCGGGTCCGGCCACTTTGCCGGGTCCATATCCATCTGGCCCATCACCGTGTAGTAGAACCAGTCAATCACCAGGTCATCCACCGGATAGTGACGATCGCGATAGCCCTTCGCAACAGCCATCAGCTCTTCCTGGCTGGTATACCTCTGCTTGCACTGGATGTACCCGTAGGCGCTCTTCGGCAGCATCGGCGTAGAGCCCGTCAGCAGCCGGTAGCCGGAGTAGATCTCATCGTACGTCTTGCCCGCAATGACAAAGAACGATACCCGCTGGCCCACATCGGAGGTCCAGCGCACCTGGTCGTTGAAGCCAAAGGCCACGGTCGTCGCCGAAGGATTATCCCAGAGAATCCCATATCCCTTATTCGTAACCACAAAAGGCACACATACGCTCTGCCCCGAAGGGGCGTTGTAGTCATGCGCGCACCGGATCACATGCCCACGGCGATCAAGATTCCCTTCCTGGTTCTGCCCCAGCCCGTAGTAGTGCTCATCTTCGGGCGACGCGAAGCTCGCCCCCACCTGGAAGAACTCCGCATCCGTCTTGCGGCGATCGAAGAGCACATCGGCGTTGCCATCCTTGTGGTTCGGCACCGACATCTGCCAGCCCTGCATCTGCAGCAGAGGCTCGCCCTCGGCCGTCTTGATCGAAACGCCCACTCCCGGAGTTGACCCGTTGAAGAACTTCGCAATGTCCCCCGAGGTTCCCGTCGGCACCCACTTCTTGCCCTGCGGCGAAACGTTCACCACCATGCGCGAAGACTTCAGCACATCGCCCTTCTCGCCACTCTCGGTGCTCCATCCAGCAGGCAGCGGAGCCGCCGAGATCCCGTAGCCAGGCTTCGCCAGCGCGTCCGCCTTGCTCAGGCTGATCGACACCCGCACCACATTCGGCGCATAAGGCTCCACCAGCACGGTCGCGTTATCCCGCGTCAAAGACAGCTGCTGTGCGGAAAGCTGTTGCGCGGGTACAACGATCAGAACGCCAAGCATGCTGAAGCAGCAGATCCGTGCAGCGTTACGAAGGGCAGGCCGAAAGCCGGTCATGGGTTGTGGTCTCTTCTCTCTTGAAGCTCAAAGCTGTTCAGACAGCAGCGGTCCAGGCAGGAGGGTTACGCCCGGGCGACGTGGCGATGCAAAATGATCCGCTCGCCGTACTCTAACCCGCACCCTGTCCCTCTGTACAGGCGCCGCGCGATAGCACCGTCCGCTTTACTTTTCATGCCGGAGAAAGTCGCAGAGCCATCGCACACCACTCCCCTGCTAAGCGGCGGCGCTCTCACCATCGTGACCTGACGCTTACCGCCCGCGATTGCATTTCTTCCTGGCCTTGAAGGAAAGCCGCTAAGCCCTCCACACCTCGCCATCAGGAAACGCAAAGCGCTCCAGGGACTCCGCCACAATCTCGCCGCTGTACCCTGCGTCGCCGGGAACAAGATAGTGCCCCCGCCGCATCTTTACCGGGTAGCGAAAGTGCTCATGCAGATGATCCACATACTCGATCACCCGATCCTCGAGCGTCAAAGACACCGCCAGATAATCGAATACCGAAAGATGCTGCACGTACTCACACAAGCCCACGCCACCGGCATGCGGACACACCGGCACACCGAACTTCTTCGCCATCAGCAGGATCGCAAGATTCTCGTTGATTCCCGCCACCCGGCAGCTATCGATCTGGCATACATCGATCGCGCCCGCCTGCAGCAGCTGCTTGAACATCACGCTGTTATGGCAATGCTCGCCCGTAGCAATCCTCACCGGGCTTACCTCGCGCCGGATGCGCGCATGGCCCAGGATGTCATCAGGGCTCGTCGGCTCTTCCATCCACCACGGGTCGAGCTCCGCAAGCTGCCTGGTCCGCGCGATCGCCTCCCCCACGCCCCACTTCTGGTTCGCATCGACCATCATCCGGTTCGCCTGGCCAATCTCCTCACGCACAATCCGCCCACGCCGCAGGTCATCTGCAGCCAAGCCCCCCACCTTCAGCTTGAAGTGCGTCCACCCATCCGCCAGTCCCTCCCTGCACAGCCGCCGGATCTTCTCATCGCTGAAGCCGAACCAACCCACCGAGGTCGTGTAAGCCGGGTAGCCTCGAGCCTCGAGCCGCTCAAGACGCTCCGCCTGCCCGTGCTTCCCTGCGCGCAGTATCTCGAGCGCTTCCTCTCGCGACAGCGCGTCCTCAATGTAACGAAAGTCGATCGCCGCCACGATCTGCTCGGGCGTCATCTCCGCCAGCAGCCTCCACACCGGCTTGCCCTCGGCCTTGGCATACAGGTCCCACACCGCATTCAACAGCGCCGCGCACGCCAGGTGGATCACGCCCTTCTCCGGCCCCAGCCAGCGGAACTGCGTATCCCCCGTCAGCTCCAGGTAGAAGCCGTTCAGATCACCCGTGACCGATTGAAGCGTCCGCCCCGCCACATGCCGGCACAGGTACCTGAGCGCGCTCACCACCAGGTCCGTCCCCCGGCCCAGCGTAAACGTCAGCCCATGCCCTTCAAGCTCGCCGTCCGTCTCAAGAATGCAGTAGGCCGCCGAGTAGTCCGGGTCCTTGTTCACCGCGTCCGAGCCGATCTGCTCACGCGAAGTAGGAAACCGCAGGTCAACAACGCGAACCTTGGTGATCGTAATTGCTTTCAAATCCCGTCCTTATCTCGTTCCATCTGCCATCTCGTTCCATCAGCCCGGCCCAAACCTGAGCCCGTCCCGCGTACACTGGTCTCCGTCACCCAAGGCCCTGAACGGTTGAACCGCGGTCGAGCGAAGACAAGTCTTTCACACTTGGAGCGCACGACAAAAGCATAGTAAAACCTTCAAGCCGTCCAAGAAGAGGGGAAACCAAAGCGAGCCCATGTTCGAACTCACCGGGAAAGAAGCCGTCATCACAGGTGCCGCCAGCGGCATCGGCTACGCCATCGCAGAGCTCTTCCTGCAGCAGGGAGCGAAGGTCATCCTCCTTGACCTCGACGAAGCCAAGGTCGCCGCCGCAGCCGCCAACCTGTCCGCCGGCGCAGCCCAGCAAGCCCTCGCCATCCCTTGTGACGTCGCGGACGAAGCCAGCGTCGTCCGAGCCTTTGCCAGCGCCGGCGACACCATCGACCTGCTCGTCAACTGCGCCGGCATCGCCCACATCGGCACCCTCACCACCACCGCTCCGGCAGATCTCGATCGTCTCTACAACGTCAACGTCCGCGGCACCTACCTCGCCATGAAGGCCGCCATCGAGCCCATGCTGAAGCGCCGGCACGGCGTCATCATCAACCTCGCCTCGATCGCCGCCAGCGCTGCGCTCCCCGACCGCTTCGCCTACTCGATGACCAAGGGCGCGGTCCTCGCCATGACCCTCTCGGTCGCACGCGACTACATGGCGCACGGCATCCGCTGCAACTCCATCTCGCCCGCACGCGTCCACACCCCGTTCGTCGATGGCTACCTCGCCAAAAACTATCCCGGCCGCGAAGCCGAACAGATGGCCGTGCTCGCCCGCGCCCAGCCCATCGGCCGCATGGGCACACCCGCAGAGGTCGCAGCCCTCGCCCTCTATCTCTGCTCGGACGAAGCCTCCTTCATCACCGGCGTCGACTACCCCATCGACGGTGGCTTCTTCAACCTGCGCTAACGGGACACATCCCCACCGGAGTTACGCCCTTGGACCTCGACCTCAAAGACCGTGTCATCCTCGTCACCGGCGGCGGTTCCGGCATCGGCGAAGCCATCACCCGCGCATGCCTCGAAGAGCACGCGAAGGTCGTCGTAGCAGGCCGCTCCACGCCCCGCGTCAAGCAGTTTCAAGCCGAGCTCCAGGCCACCAACGCACCCTGCCAATTCATCGAAGCCGAGCTCGCCGACCCGGACGTCTGCCGCGACATCATCGACACCATCACGCAGCAGTACGGCGAGCTGCACGGCCTGGTCAACAACGCCGGCGTCAACGACAGCATCGGCCTCGTCTCAGGCGACCCCGCGCGCTTCCTCGAAAGCCTCCGCCAGAACCTGCTCCACTACTACGCGCTCGCACACTTCAGCCTGCCCCTGCTCAAAGCCTCGCGCGGCGCCATCGTCAACATCAGCTCAAAGGTCGCACTCACCGGCCAGGGGGGCACCTCCGCTTACGCTGCGGCCAAGGGCGCACAGCTTGCGCTCACCCGTGAATGGGCCGCTGAACTCGCACCCTTCGGCATCCGCGTCAACAGCGTCCTGCCCGCCGAGGTCCTCACGCCCCTCTACACCCACTGGCTCGAAGGCCTCGACAACCCCGACGAGACCCTCGACCGCATCCAGCAGCGCATCCCGCTCGAGCGCCGCATGACACTCCCCCGGGAGATCGCCTCGACGGTCGTCTTCCTGCTCTCAAACAAGCAGTCCGGCCACACCACCGCCCAGCACCTCATCGTAGACGGCGGCTACACCCACCTCGATCGAGCCCTCTGACCCGCCCGGCTCGGCTCTAGCTCCCCGGCACCGTCTCCCGGGTCACCTTCCAGTTCGCCAGTAGCTCGTGCAGCACCGTGCTCCCGCACCGCCACGCCGCCTCAAGCGCCACCCTGGACCCGATGTAAGGAGCCGTCACCGACTCGACCGCCGTATGCCCCGGCCGTGGCATCGAGTAGTTGCTGCCCGTCCGCAGCACCATCACCCGGCTGCCGTCCATGCGCTTCATCGCGTTCAGCCGCTCAATCGCATTCATAAAGCCGGAGTCTTCCATCTCGGTCATCGCGAACCTGCCCTTGCCCGCTGTAAACAGCTTCACCCAGTCGCGCGCAAACTCTGTCATCACCTTGCCATGCCAGTAATAATCGCTGGCGAAGGTATCGCCCATCAGCACGAACGGCGGGCGCTGCGCCTCAGCAAAGCCCGCAAAGCCGGCACGAAACTCCGCGACCTTCGCATCGTCTTCGAGCTTCAGATTCTTGGTCCGGTCGAAGGCCCATGCCGCCAGCTTCGGGTTCAATACGTACAAGTTCGAGCGCGTCCACGGCGCCGCCGGCACGGTCGCAGGATTGGGCGCATGCGCACCCACCGGGAACCAGCCATACGGCCACTCCGCCGGCATATCCGCACGGTCAATCTCGCGCGCCACATCGCCAATGACATAGCTTGCCCATGCCGCCGAACCAATCGACGCCACATCCGGATCAACCCCCGCAATGCCATTGATCAGCACATACGCATGCGTCAGATCGAAGCGCGGATCGAGCCCCAGCGCCATCATCGAAGCGGTCGCATTCACCAGCGTCGTGCCGCTCACCATGCCCAGCACGGTATGGTCCCGGTTGGTGCGCAGAGGATGCGTGCCGCCGGGAAACGGAACGACCTCTTCGAGGTGTTCACGCTCGACCCAAAGCTGAAACTCGCCGGGCACGTCCCCGGTATCCTGGCCGATCTCGAAGGTGGTGACGACGACGGCGCGCACCGGCCAGGGCGCAGCCTGAGCAAGAGCCATCCCACCCATTACCAGCAAAACCAGCAAAAGCCGCAGCACTCCCAAGGCATCACCTCAGCCTTGAGACTAAGCCAGGCGAAGCCACCAGGCGCGCGCAGCACCGTGTTTTGTGGAGCGCCGCATGAAAGCCGCGGCGCCAGGGAGCAGTCCGCTCCATGATCTCGCGTCAGGGAGCAGTCGCCTCTATGCCCTCTTCATCAGCTCCCGCGCAATCACCATCCGTTGAATCTCGCTCGTTCCTTCGCCAATCGTGCAAAGCTTCACATCGCGGTAAAACTTCTCCGCCGGGTAATCCTTGATGAACCCATACCCGCCATGAATCTGCACGCCCTCATCGCAGATCCGGCAAGCCACCTCGCTCGCATACAGCTTCGCCATCGACGATTCAAGCGTCACATTCAATCCCTTGTCCTTCATCTGCGCCGCCCGCATCGTCAGCAGCCACGCCGCGTCGAGCTCCGTTGCCATCGTCGCAAGCTTGAACTGGATCGCCTGGAAGTCGCTGATCGCCTTGCCAAACTGCCGGCGCTGCATCGCATACCGCATCGCCGCATCGAGCGCCCCACGCGCAATCCCCAGGCTCAACGCCGCAATCGAGATCCGTCCGCCATCAAGCACACGCATCGCATCCTTGAAGCCCGAGCCCGGCGTCCCAACCAGATGTTCGTCCGGCACAAAGCAGTCCTCAAAGATCAGCTCCGCCGTATCGCTCGCCCGCAGCCCGAGCTTGTTCTCTTTCTTGCCCGGCCTGAAGCCCTTCGTACCCTTTTCGATCACAAACGCCGAAATGCCGCCATGCGTCGCCTTTTCGCGATCGGTCACCGCAAGCACCACCGCGCAATCCGCATAGGTGCCGTTCGTGATAAACGTCTTCGACC
>CAXTUS010000106.1:0-12171 GCA_964247475.1 uncultured Acidobacteriaceae bacterium
ACGAAATACTTATCCCCAAGAAGGCAACGGTGAAGCCCACACCAGCCAGACCCGTCGAGCACGAGCAGCCCATCGCTCCAAAGCACGTGACGCCGCCGCCGGCGCCAACCCCCAAGGCGACTACAGGTGATACGGCCGGCATCCAGATCCCGCAGTCGGTGACGCAGCTGCGCAACGGAACCTCTTCGGTCACGGTCGAGCAGCGCGCCTTCGGCGATCGCTACGCCTACTACGTTCGCCTGATCAGCCAGAAGATTAACCAGTCCAAGCAACAGGATCTGGACGGCCCCGACGCCAAGGGCAGAACCGCCATCATCCGCTTCACCATCGACCGTGACGGCACCCCGACGGATGTCGCGGTCGCCACGCGCAGCGGCTCGGCAGCGCTCGACACCTCCACCCTCCGTGCCATCCAGCGCATCGACACCTTCGGCCCCCTCCCCGCAGGCGACCATCTTCCCGTCACCTTCGAATGGAACTCGCGGTAGATCCGGATTGCTGGAAGCGAGGGCGACCCGTTTTGTCTCTGGGGCAGGCCCGCAACAAGGGTGCGCCTGCCATGGCCCTGAGTGTCCAGCTCTTCCGCTGGTGCACGTATTCTGTTGATAACGAGGCTAAAATAGGTTCCGACCCGTTCCATGCTCGATTCCTTTCCGTCTACCATAGGGAGGAATGCTCGTGAACCGTTACACTCGTCCGTTTCTCCGGCTGCGCACCCTCCTGCTCACAGCTTCGATCACCCTGCTCTCGGTAAATCTTAGGGCGCAGGAAGGCGTCACCATCAAGCTGGCCGGTGACGCCGCAGACCGCATCCGCATCGCCGCGGCGAACTTCAAACCCGGCACAGCTGATCCCCATAACGACGCGCTCAAGCAGACCTTCGACAAGGTGTTGTTTGATGACCTGGCAAATGCAGGCATCTTCGACATGGTGTCAAAGTCTATGGCCCCCCAGGCCGAACCCGGAGCTCCGGGTGAGATCAGCCTGCCGCAGTGGTCGGCAGCCCCGGTCTCAGCATCCATGGTCGCCTTCGGTGCGCTCGGCGTGACCGGCAACCGGCTTGCCGTGAACGGCTTCCTCTTTGACACGAAGAACGCGCAGTACCCGCAGGTGCTCGCCAAGCAGTACGGCGAAGATGCCACCGACGAGAACGCACGCGTGATCGCGCACCGCTTCGCCAATGAAATTATTCTTCGGCTCGGCGGGACTCCCGGCATCACCGAGACCAAGATCTACTATGTACAGTCGGGCGGCGGGAACAAGGAGATCTGGGTGATGGACTACGACGGCGCCAATCCGCACGCCGTCACCCATCTCGGCACAGTCTCACTCTCGCCCCGCATCTCCCCGGACAACACCCGCCTGGCGTTCTCCTCACTCGGCCGCGACGGCTTCCAGGTCAGGATGTACTCTCTGCTGCTTGGCCGCGTCGTCGCGTTTCCGGTTTCGGGCGGGACGAATCTGTCGCCTGCCTGGTCACTCGACGGCAAATCACTCGCTTATTCCTCCTCACGATCCGGTGATCCTGAGATCTACGTCACGGACGCCAACGGCGGTGGAAGCCGTAAGCTCACCAGCTTCCGCGGTCCGGACGTTTCGCCAGTCTTCAACCCGCGTACCGGCGCCCAGCTTGCATGGATCAGTGGACGCACCGGGCTCCCTCAGCTCTACACTATGGAGGCCGACGGTTCCTCCGTGCAGCGCCTCACCGATGGCGGCTATGCATCGTCACCCTCGTGGTCACCCAACGGCCAGTTTGTCGCCTTCGCCTGGAACCGCAAGTACGGTCCGGGCGCGCCTGGCGGTCAGGATATCTACGTGATGGAGATTGCTACCCGCAAGTGGATCCAGCTCACCCATGACAGCGGCCCGTGCGACTTCCCGAGCTGGTCACCCGACGGCCGGCACATCGTCTATGCCAACTCGCCCGACCGCAAGGCTGCCCACACGCGCCTCTTCACCATGCTTGCCGACGGCACCGAAAAACACGCGCTGACCCAAGCCGGCGCCGATATGCCGAACTGGAGCTTCAAGTAGACCGGGCCGCTCAAGGGTTCCTTCCACGTTTCAGTCAGGCCACGTAGCCGCCTTCAGGCTCACCACACCGCCCAGAAGCTTAGATCTTATGTCACTATCGAACCTACAGACGGAGCTGCCATTGTCATTAGAGAACGGAAAAACCAACCTGCCCGCGAACCACACCGCATCCCGCAACGTCGCACTGCGTGCGCTGGTTGCCATGACCCTCGCCGCCACCCTGCTCACCGGCTGTCATAAGAAGAAGAGCGGCGTCGATCCCGCCAGCCTCGGGCCTACCGAAACCGCCGCCCCGGCGCCGACCGCCAGCCTCACGGCGGATCCAGTCTCGATTGATCTTGGACAGAATGTCATCCTCAACTGGCGCACAACCAACGCGACCGCCGTCACGATCGACGGCATTGGCCCGGTCAACACCAGCGGCACGCAGTCCGTCTCCCCTTCGAGTTCGACCAACTTCCACCTGACCGCCAAGGGCGACGGCGGCACCACGGAGGCCAACGTCCGCGTCACCGTCCGCGTCCCCACCGCTCCCATTGGAGGCACGACCGCCCCATCTGACGGCGCAGTCACTGACTCCGCCTTCCACTCCGCGGTGCAGGACATGTACTTCGACTACGACAGCTACGACGTGCGGCCAGACGCCCAGACCACGGCTTCGGCTGCCGCGTCCTTTCTGGCCTCCCATCCCAACCTGCGCATCCTGATCGGAGGCTACGCGGACGAGCGTGGATCCGCAGAATATAACCTCGCTCTCGGAGAAAATCGCGCAAACTCCGCCAAGACCGCGCTCGTCGCGGCCGGTGTCGCGGGCACCCGCATTCGCGTTGTCAGCTACGGCAAGGAAAGGCAGTTCTGCACCGAATCGAACGAGACCTGCTGGCAGCAAAATCGCCGCGCGCAGTTCACGATCGACCGCTAGGAACGGGGCTGCCAGCAAGGTCATACAGGAGGGCCCGGGTCACGAACCCGGGCCTCAACCTTGAAACCACAGTGCAGATCAGCAGCGGCCGAATCAGCAGCAAGCTACCAGCAGCAAGCAAACCGACAGCAAGTTCACCTCAGGAACCACCCACCATCTCACCGTTGAAAGCAGAGCCCAAGATGATACGTACCTACCGTCTTTCCGCTGCCCTCCTGATCGCGTCTCTCGCTTCCCCCGCCTTCGCAGGCGTGAACAAGGATATGGTCCAGCTGCAGACCCAGATCCAGCAGTTGCAGGACGCCGTCGCGCGGCTGCAGCAGTCGAACGACGAGCGCATGGGTGCCCTCAAGGATCTCGTCCAGCAGAGCGCCGACTCCGTGAATCGGCTCTCCGTCAACATGGACGTGCTGCAGAAGCAGCTTGCCTCGCAGCAGAACGCAGAAGGCAGCAAGGTTGACCAGGTGTCGGGCCAGGTCCAGGCAATGAGCGACTCGCTCGACGAGATGAAAGCGCGCATGGGGCGGCTTGAGAAAGCAATCAGCGCCATCCAGGGGCAGACCCAGAACATCAATGCTCCGCTCGACAGCACCTCCGGCGGAGCCCCCATTACAAACACGCCCGCACCCAGTTCTTCTGCGCCGAGGCAGAGCGAACCCCTGCCCGCCCCTGCTCCCCAGTCATCGCTCTCAGTGCCGGCAGCGCCCACCAGCGGCCGCCGGGCGTCAGCCCTGGCCGCGACCTCCGCCCTTCCTGCAACCAGCTCGACCACGGCGACAGCCACCGCCAACGATCTGTATAAATCGGCCTTTGGCGATTACATGGCCGCCAAGTACGGCATCGCCTCGGCCGAGTTCGCGGATATCATCAAGACCTATCCGAACGACAGCCTGGCCGGGAACTCCTACTACTACCTGGGCGAGATCGACTATCGGGCTGGTCGCTACGAGGCCGCTACCCGCGATTACGACCGCGTGCTTGAGCAATTTCCGGACTCGAGCAAGATCCCCGCAGCCCACCTGCACAAGGGCCAGGCCCTGATCGCTGTGAAGCAGAACGACGCCGGCGTTCGCGAGCTGCGTGCCCTCATACAGCGCTTCCCCGCCTCGCCCGAAGCCACCCAGGCGCGATCGAAGCTCAATGGAATGGGTGTGCCGATTCGTCCGAAGAGCTAGGGGCGAAGCCATGGTGACCGCAGGGGATGACGTCCCGCGCATCTCCGTCCAGGCATTAGTTGCGCATCGCTGCTAACTCTTGCTCAAGCTCAGCTCTCTGCCCGGCTGTGAGCCCAAGAAGCGGCAGCCTGGGAAGCCCGCCAAAGTAGCCGTTGAAGTCGCAGCCGTACTTGATCGCCCCAATTCCTGCCAGCCCCTCAAGCCGCGCTGCCACCGCACGCACCCTCTCCTGCTTCTCCTCGGCCAGTGGCGGATCCTCATCCTTGAACGCTTGCCACACCTCAAAGCACGCCTGCGGTGCACAAGCCCCCAGCCGCGGCACCGCGCCCGACGCGCCCGCCCGCCACGCAGGCAGCATCCCCTCGGTCGAACCCACCAGCACCTGGAAGCCCACCTTCTTTACCCGCGTCTTTAACCCCGGACGCCCCTCCAGCACTGCCACCCCGCCAAGGCTCGACACTGGCGCCAGACTCGCGGTCAACATCCGGCGCGTTGCGGCGGCAAAGACCGTCGTGACCGTTGCCTCGCGCGAGACTGCCGCCGTCATCGCCTTCAACCCGGCGATACGTTCAAGCTCAGCCTCCTCGTCGATGATTCCGATCACATTTGGATGCCCTGCGAGCTCGCCAATCACCTCGAGACTAAGCCCCCGGCTCACCAGCACCACCGGCAGCCCTGCCCCGTCGGCGACCGCCCTGAAGTAGGTCAGCAGCTCCAGCCGCATGCCTTCTTCCGGCGCAAAGGAAGGGCCTTCAACCGCAAGCGCGTCGTAACCGGCAGCCTCCGCAACCTTCGCCAGCTTCAACGTTGCGAAGACACTTTCACGGCCCACAGATGCAAGCATCACCTTTTCTTTCGCCGCCGAGCGAATCGCCTCCTCAAGCACACTCACCGTCTCCTCATCCGTCAGGTTCCGTGCCTCACCTACCGCACCGAGCACCAGCAACCCGGCGGCTGGGGTTCGTGAGTAATGCTCGACGTTGGCCGCAAGTTTGCGCAGGTACACGCGTCCATCGGGATAGAAGGGTGTCGTCAACGGCAGAAAGATTCCTTCAAGCAGCATGGACTCATTCTAAGCGTTCCCATCTTGGCACCCGCTTGCTCCGCTTTTCGTCTTTGCTGAAGCACGCGGCCTTGCGTCTGCCGTATGCTCACTGCATGAATGGACGCGCAGCATGAACACCGGCTTCCTCACACCGCAGGATAAGTCCGCGGGCGACCTGGCGCGCGAGGCCATGCGCTTCGCCGCTCATACCGTCTTCGCCGTCCTCCTCATGGCTGCGGTCGTCACAGTGATCACTCTCACGCATCCTGCGGTTGAAGCTGTTGGGCCCAAGCTGCTCGGCACCGCGCTCGCCCTGCTGATCCCCATGGCAGGAGGCTTTGTGATTGCAAAGGCGCGGCCTGACCCAATTGCCGGCTACATCTGGATCTCCGGCCTGCTCGTCTTCTCGGTTGTGTGCGTATGGGTACTCGACCTGCCGACTGGACCGGGCCTGTGCGAAGGCTGCGGTGCGTTCGAGAAGCTCTACCGCACCTTCTTCAACATCACAAGGGGCTCCGGCCTGCTCGCGGGCGACGGACTCTTGGCAGGCACCTGGATCCCGGCCTCGATGATCGGCTACTCCCTGGGCGCTAAACTCGGGCTGGATTAGCCGGCAGGAGACAAAAGCGACAGCAACCGCATCTTCTTCGCGGGCGGCGAATACTTCAGGGATGGAAACGCTTGCCCGCACAAGCAGTCGAGGTCACACGTCAGCTTCCGACGCCTGCAAGCGCCACCACCCCAGGAAGTCGCGTCCGTCCGGCGTCAGGACGCTGCTGCTGTTGCTTCTAGTCTCGCTTCAGCGATCCGGGCCGCGTGCAGCGTTTGCAGCGCAACGACTGACAAGGTCCCGCGCTTCAGCGCGTCGATGCCGCCGGCCGCCGCGCGTGCTGCGGCCAGCGTTGTGATCGTCGGGATCCTTGCCAGCACTGCGGCGCGGCGAATCGCCTTCTCGTCGAAGAAAGTGTCCTGACCACGCGGCGTGTTGATGATGAGCTGGATCCGATCGCCCTTGATGAAGTCGACGACATTCGGCCGCCCTTCCTTCACCTTGTAGACGCGCTCCGGCTGCATGCCAGCGGCTTCAAGCACCTGCGCCGTCCCGTGCGTGGCCACCAGGTGAAAGCCCATCTCTTCAAAGTGGCGCGCAAGCTCGACCAGCCCGTCCTTGTCATGATCGTTGACCGACAGGAAGACTGTGCCTTCAGTCGGCAGCACCTGGCCTGCTGCGATCTGGGCCTTGGCAAAAGCTTCGCCAAAGTTGTCAGCCACGCCCATGACCTCGCCCGTCGACTTCATCTCCGGACCGAGCACCGTATCAACGCCCGGGAACTTGCCCCAGGGGAATACCGGCGACTTCACAAAGAAGTGTGAGCCCGTGTCGAGATCCTGCCCGGCACGGGCTCCACCCGCTGTGTATTCAGGCAGCAGGTCCTTCAGCTTGCGCCCCACCATAAGGCGCGAGGCGATCTTGGCAAGCGGGATGCCGGTGGCCTTTGAAACGTAGGGTACTGTCCGTGAAGCCCGCGGGTTGACCTCGATCACGAAGACCTTGCCACGCTGGATCGCGAACTGGATGTTGACCAGTCCCATCACGTCGAGCGACTTGGCAAGTGCCCGCGTGTACTTGCGAATCGTCTGCTTGACGTCCTCGGTGAGGTCGACCGCGGGCAGCACGCAGGATGAGTCGCCGGAGTGGATGCCGGCCTCCTCGATATGTTGCATGATGCCTGCAATTACGACGTCTTCTCCATCGCACAGCGCATCGACGTCGCACTCGACGGCATCTTCGAGGAAGTGGTCGATCAGCACCGGCCGCTCCTGCGAGTATTCGATGGCGGTCGTCATGTAGCGCAGCACGGCCTCATCGTCGTACGCGATCACCATCGCGCGTCCGCCCAGTACATAGCTGGGCCGCACCAGCACCGGATAGCCCACCCGATTCGCGCCGGCTACCGCCTCTTCGACACTGGTCGCGAGCGCACCCTCCGGCTGAGGGATCTCGAGCTCTTCAATCAGCTTGCCGAAGCGTTTGCGATCTTCCGCAAGATCGATCGACTCGGGCGACGTGCCGATGATAGGCACTCCGGCGCTCTTCAAAGGCAGCGAAAGGTTGAGCGGCGTTTGCCCGCCAAACTGCACAATCATGCCGATCTCCGCACCGCCCGCAGCCTCATGCTCATACACTCCGAGCACATCCTCAAGGGTCAAGGGCTCGAAGTAGAGACGGTCTGAAGTGTCATAGTCTGTTGAAACGGTCTCAGGATTGCAGTTCACCATGATCGTCTCGAAGCCGTCTTCACGCAGCGCAAACGCAGCATGGCAACAGCAGTAGTCGAACTCGATCCCCTGCCCGATCCGGTTCGGCCCTGAACCCAGGATCATGATCTTGCGCTTTGCCGTCGGCGCCGCCTCGTCCTCTTCGTCGTAGCAGCTGTACAGATAGGGCGTAAAGCTTTCAAACTCTCCCGCGCAGGTATCGACCATCTTGTACACCGGCATCACGTTGAGCTTCTTGCGCAGCGTACGCACCTCGGCAACCGTTACCCCCCAGCCTGATGCAAGCCGCTCGTCCGAGATGCCCATCCGCTTGGCTGCACGCAGGTCTTCCGCTGTCACTGCACCAATCTTCAGGAGCCCAATGGCCTTGATCTCGTCCGTGATCTGCTTCATCTGGTGCAGGAACCACGGATCCATGCCGGTCATCTTCGCAACCTCGCGCACTGTCATGCCGCGTTCAAACGCATAACGCACGTAGCTCAGGCGTTCAGGGTGCGGAGTCACCAGGCGCTGGGTCAAACGGCGCGGCTCGATGTCATCCGCGGTCGCTTTCTTACCTGTTTCGAGCGAACGTACGGCCTTCATCATCGCTTCCTTGAAGGTGCGGCCGATCGCCATCACCTCGCCCACCGACTTCATCTGTGGACCCAGGTTCTCATCCGCCCCGGCGAACTTCTCAAACTGCCACTTCGGGATCTTCACGACGACGTAGTCGATCGTCGGTTCGAAGCACGCGGGCGTCGCCTTGGTGATGTCGTTCTGCAGCTCATCGAGCGTATAGCCGACGGCCAGGCGCGCCGCGATCTTCGCGATCGGAAAGCCGGTGGCCTTGCTGGCGAGCGCAGAGGAACGCGAAACACGCGGATTCATCTCGATCACCGTCATGCGCCCATTCTGCGGGTTCACTGCAAACTGCACATTCGAGCCGCCGGTCTCGACTCCGATTTCGCGAATGACCGCGATCGCGGCATCGCGCATGGCTTGATATTCGCGATCGGTCAACGTCTGCGCCGGCGCCACCGTGATCGAGTCGCCGGTGTGCACGCCCATCGGGTCGAAGTTCTCAATCGAGCACACGATGATGACGTTATCGTTCAGATCGCGCACCACCTCGAGCTCGTACTCCTTCCAGCCCAGCACTGACTCTTCGATCAGGCACTCGGAGACGGGCGAAAGATCAATGCCGCGCGACAGGATGTCCGTCATTTCTTCGCGGTTGTAGGCGATGCCTCCACCCGACCCGCCCAGCGTAAAGCTCGGGCGGATAACCGCGGGGAAGCCGATCTTGGCAGCAAAGGCAAGCCCGTCTGAGACGTTGTTCACCAGCTGCGACTTCGGCATATCGAGCCCGATCTTCTGCATCGCATCCTTGAACAGCAGGCGGTCTTCGGCCTTCTTGATCGCTTCGAGCTTGGCGCCGATGAGTTCGATGCCCATACGCTCCAGCACGCCGGAGTCCGCAAGATCGACGGCCAGGTTCAACGCCGTCTGGCCACCCACCGTAGGAAGCACGGCGAAGACGCCCTTGCTGCCTGTCTCCTTCAACATCTCGAGCTCTACGCGCAGAATCTCTTCGACATAGGAGGCGGTCAACGGTTCGATGTAGGTGCGGTCCGCAACCTCCGGGTCGGTCATGATCGAGGCCGGGTTCGAGTTCACCAGCACTACCTCGTAGCCTTCAGCCTTCAACGCCTTGCACGCCTGGGTGCCGGAGTAATCGAACTCGGCGGACTGGCCGATCACGATCGGGCCGGAGCCGATCACTAGAATCTTTGCGATGTCATTCCTGCGGGGCATGGCTCTATTTTACGTTGTCGCAGTGGGTGAGAAGCCGCCTCCAAGCACATTCACCCGACAGAAATGATCAGGAAGCAGCAGGCAGATGAGCCTCCGCCGCGCAAGGCACCTCGCGCACCGTACGGTAGACCTTTACCTCGCGGAAGTGTCCGACAAAATCACTGCCGTCCTCGGGTGTTGCGATGATGCCGCCATCCTGCCTCATCCGGTAGCTCACGTCAGGCTCTGGCACCATTCCATCCGGCTCCGGGAAGAGGTCCGCCTCGGCCATCCAGCGGCCCCATCTCCGCAGCAGGCCATGGAGCGCGGACAGGTGGCCGGCCTCATCGAACTTTGAATCGAACATCAACTCATAACGACTGGTGTAATGCTTCACCAGCACATGCGACACCCGCGAGCCATGGTCGGTTAGCACGAACTCAGTCACGTCCGTGCCGGCCTGGGTATCAATCAGCGGAGGGTAGGCCGTAACCAGCCAATGTCCTCGCTCACGCACGCAGAAGCGAGACTCGTCCTTCGCATCTTTCGCAGCAGAGGCCGGGCTTGAAGCATATGCCGTTATGAGCCAGATCAATCCAGAGCAACCTAAGACGAGCCCACGAGCCTGCATCCCTACACCCTCGCATCTACTGGTCCGGCGCTGTTAATCCATGGTCCTGAATGGCCTGGGCCGCAGACCAGAGGTCACCGAGGAACGGAAAAGTATTGGTCCGCAGCTCGTCCATCAAGCCTTCACCGCTCGCCATGCTGATCGCCACCGATAGCACCACCGCGTAGCGATAACGCCGGCTGAAGTCGGGAAGGGCCTGCGGTAACACACGCGCAAGCAGCAGCAGGACCAGGTAGGCATCGAGTGCGACCAGCGTATCCCAACGCCCTTCATCCCATCCGACCACGTACATCAGCAGAGGCGACAGCGCAGCCCCGAATGCAGCAGCCACGAGCGGTCTTGGAAGCTTAAGCGTGCGTGCAGCCAGCAACACAGTGCGCAGCAGCAGGTATACCGTGAGGCCAAAGGTGACCGCGCAGATGATGACCAGAAGTTTCCACTCGAGGTCATGTCCCCAGACCCAGGCCACCTTCCACACATTGTCGTGGAAGGAGCGAGTCATTACGTCGAAGACATCGCCGCGCACATCGAAGTCCACGCGACGCTCGATCAACGCTCGCATCGAGCGGACTTGCCCCGCGTCGAGAGGCTGCAGCAGCGCAAGCCGCAGGGTCGTTGCCAGAGAGACAGCTGCGAGCGTCGCAGTCATCGCATACAGTCGTCCTTGAGCGCTGCCCTCGGTCTGCCACGCATCCAGCAGGAAGCTGAACAGGATCAGCGGCACAAACACCAGCAGAAACATCTCGTGGATCAGCAGCGCAACGACGCATAAGGGCAATGCCAGCCCAAAGCGAACCAGGCTGTTCCGGATCATCAGGAGAGCAACCGTCAAGATAGCCAGGGGTATGTCGAGGTATCCGACAAGATGCGCAAGGTACGTCAGCGCGTAGCTCGAGAAGAACAAGGCAACCGGCTCGCCTGCGCCGAGCCGAGTGGACGCGCCCGTACGCGAGGCCAACAGCACCAGCATCCCCACCAGCACAAACAGCAGCACGTAGGATGTGACAGCGAAGTGCGCGTACTGCTCAAAGTGCAGCCACCTC
Source organism: uncultured Acidobacteriaceae bacterium (assembly GCA_964247475.1). GTDB lineage: Bacteria > Acidobacteriota > Terriglobia > Terriglobales > Acidobacteriaceae > Edaphobacter. The sequence goes on from CAXTUS010000106.1 coordinate 10,910, forward strand.
GCGAACGTCGCTCCAAAGAGCCCGCGCTTCGCGAATCCCTGGCTGTAGTCCAGCATGGCCTGGGTCGCCGCCCATCGTCCCGGGAAGCGGAAGCCCTTGAAGAACGAGACCGCCCCAAGCAGCAGGGCGGTGACCAACCACAGCCTCCGGGCGGGTTCCTCCGGCGAACGCAGCGGAACAACTCCGCTCATCCTTTGAATTCTTCCATCATCCTGCGGAAGTCCTTGAACAGGTAGTGAGAATCATGTGGCCCGGGGCTCGCCTCAGGGTGATACTGCACGCTGAACATAGGCTCCGTCTTGTGCTTCAGCCCGGCCAACGTGCCGTCGTTCAGATTAGTGTGGGTCTGTTCCACATCGGCTGGCAGCGATGCCGGGTCCACGTTGTAGTTATGATTCTGAGCCGTGATCTCCACCTTGCCCGTCTGGTGGTTCAGGATAGGGTGATTGCCGCCGTGATGCCCGAACTTCAGCTTGTAGGTCTTGCCGCCGAGCGCAAGGCCGAATATCTGATGACCCAGGCAGATGCCGAAGATCGGCTTCTTTCCCTTCAGCTTCTGCACATTTTCAATCGCGTAGTCGAGTGGCTCGGGATCCCCGGGCCCGTTTGAGAAGAAGATGCCATCGGGCTCCATCGCCATCACTTCCTCGGCCGAGGTCCGCGCCGGTACCACCGTCACCCGGCAAGCTTCGCGCGTCAGCATGCGCAAAATATTCTCCTTGATGCCGAAGTCGTAAGCGACGACGTGCATCTCCTGCTGCTGCTTCCCCGCCGCCGTCAGCAGCTTGTCGCCGGTCTGGTTCTTTGGTTCAAGCGAGGACCACTCATACGCAGTCTTCGTCGATACCACCGAAGCAAGATCCGTCCCATCCATCTTCGAGATTGCCTTAGCTTTCGCCACGAGCTCTGTTTCATCGAGATTGTCACCCGAAGCGATCACGCCGCGCATGACGCCATGCGCACGCAGATGCCTGACCACGGCCCGCGTATCCACCTCTGCGATCACCGGGATCCCATTACGCTCAAGGTATTCATCGGCAACCTCGGTCGACCGCCAGTTTGAGCTCATCGGCGAAAACTCGCGCGTGACCAGGCCCTCGATCATCGGCCTTGCGGACTCGGCATCATGCGGCGTGGTGCCATAGTTGCCAATGTGCGGATTGGTCAGGACCACGATCTGTCCCGCATACGAAGGGTCGGTGAAGATCTCCTGGTAGCCGGTCAGTGACGTGTTGAAGACCACCTCGCCCGCTCTTTCAACC
>CAXTUS010000107.1:0-12110 GCA_964247475.1 uncultured Acidobacteriaceae bacterium
ATCCTAGGTCATCGGCTGAGAACACATCGAGGGACCTCCCGCTGGAACGTCGCCGCGTTGTTTCTGCGGCTTTGCCCGTCCTTCCATGAAGACGAAGAGCTACACGAAAGCGGAAGTGGCCACTGCACTCCACGATCTCCGAACTTGACGCTGGCAGCCAGGCTCACGAGTTGAAGTTCTGGAAAAAAGTAGTCCAACAAATAAAAATATGAATTGAAGTAGATTTATATGCCGAACTGGTGCTAATCTCTTTCTAGCAGGTGAGAGTCTTCCGCTTGTACAGGTTTCCGGCGCAGAACTTTCAACGCCGACACAAGTTGCGTCACTGGCCTCCCGGCATGAGCAGAGATGTTCATGCCGCCTTTTTTTGCCGTGACTCGGCTTCACCTGGACCGGTTATCATCACAATATGAAGAAGCTACTTGGCATTCTCGCCCTCGGCCTCGTCGCCATCGCGGCGTCCGCACAGTGGAGCAACCCGGCTGAAGATATTCCGGCGTACAACGCAGCCGCGCCCAGCCGCCCCCTGCCCCCTGTCCTCGAGGGCGACCAACTGCAAGGACCCTACTTCCAGCACCAATACCAGGTTGTCGCCTACAGAATGGCGGCCAAGATCCCAGCCGTCCTTCATCAACAGCCATGCTACTGCCGTTGCGACCGCGAAATGAACCATAATTCCTTGCACTCCTGCTTCGAGGGCACGCACGGTGCGGCCTGCTCGACTTGTATGAAGGAAGCGGTGTTCAGCTATCAGGAGACCAGGAAGGGCCGCACGCCGGCCCAGATCCGTGCCGAGATCGAAAAGGGCGCCTGGATGAATGTGGAACTCGAGAAAGCTGCGCTTTAGAACCTCACGACAACGAGCATCCGGGCCTCGTAGCGGGCGGCGACTACGCAGGGGGTCACGGCTGAGTGCGGCTACTATAGACGGATGAGCTGGCTTCCCTGGGCGCTTCTCTCCGCTGTCTTCGCCGCTGCGACCGCCCTGCTCGCCAAGGTAGGAATCGCCGGGATTGACTCAAATCTTGCCACTGCCATCCGGACGACCGTCATCCTGGTCTTCACCTGGGCGATCGCAATCGGCCTTGAAAAACATCACGCCCTCACTGAGATCAGCCGCCGCAGCTGGCTGTTCCTGATCCTCAGCGGCGTGGCAACCGGACTTTCATGGCTCTGCTACTTCCGCGCCCTGCAGCTTGGACCAGCGTCAAGCGTAGCGCCGGTCGATAAGCTGTCGGTTGTCATCGTGATCCTGCTCGCCTGGGTCTTCCTCGGAGAGTCGCTGACCCCGATGAAGCTGGCCGGCGGCGGCCTGATCTCGATTGGCGCCGTACTTCTGGCCTTTGCATAGGAACGACGGCAAAGCCCGCGCTGACGAGCTATAATGATGGTAGTTCTTTGAGTGCCCAATGCAATGTTGGTGCCAGCTCCAGATGGGGGCGTCACGGCTTCGACGGGATTGCTTGCGGCAGAGAGGCATGCCGGGGTGGGTACACCCGTAATCGCGCCCAAAACTATAAGTGCCGAACCTCAGTTCGCTCTTGCAGCCTAATTAGTTAGACTGCCGATCGCTCCAGCTTCGCCTACGGGCTGGTACCGATCGTCGCACAGTAGGCTGGTCCTGACTGCTCCGTCTGAGCGGAAGGGATGAGATCGATCAGACTGGTCGGTGTCGCGTCTTCGCCCGTTCTAAGCGCCACTGACGAGACAAAGATGAACCCGGGAAAAGCATGAAAGCTCTCTGTTCTAGGTAGTTTCGGACGTGGGTTCGACTCCCACCGCCTCCACCATCTCCTCACTCCAGGCGCATCAGCCGCACTGAAGTGCCGCATCTCCGTATCAGCGTTTATCTGGTTCCTCTGCAACTTTACCTGCCTTTCCTGATCGCATACCCCGTTGTGCCATACTGTGTCAGCTACGCGACATGGAAGGTCGCTCGGTAGAATCCATCGCTCCCTCGTGAGAGCAACCCCGTGAATGCAGGATCCCGGGTCGCGATCAGAGTCAGAAGAGCATGGACTGAGGTGTTACGTGCCTCAAACGAAGAAGAACCAGTTCAACCCCGCAAAGTACCTCGCCGCCGCCGGCGTCATCGGCAAGACGCAGCACGTCAAAGCCAAACACCTCTTCTTCTCGCAGGGTGGCGAGGCGAACTGCGTCTTCTACCTCGAAGCCGGGCGTGCACGGCTCTTCGTCGTGTCAACCCAGGGCAAAGAGGCCACTGTCTCCCTGCGAACGTCGGGAGACTTCATCGGTGAAGAGTCGCTGGCCGGGGTGGAAGGCCTGCGCACGGTGAGCGCGGTCGCCATGAACGCATGCACCGTCTTGAAGCTCGAGCGCGCCGACATGGTTCGCCTGCTGCACGAACGACACGAGTTCTCCGATCTCTTCCTGAAGTTCGTCCTGCACCGCGCCATGCGGACCCAGGAGGATCTGGTCGATCAGCTGTTCAACAACAGCGAAAAGCGCCTGGCGCGCACCTTGCTCCTGATGGCGGAGTTTGGCAAGCCGGGCGAGCCGGAGATGCTCATCCCGCCCATCACGCAGGAGGCTCTGGCCGAGATGGTCGGCACGACCAGGTCACGCGTCAGCTACTTCATGAACCGCTTTCGCAAACTTGGCTTCGTCAGCTACAACGGCCGCATCCGTGTACACAAGTCGCTATTGAACGTCGTCCTGCACGACAAGCTGCCGGAGCAGCAGACCTCCCGGCCGGTTTCGCTTGCACCCGGTGTCCGGCCGAAGATCGCGAAACTCGCCTGACTTCACCCACTGATCGATCCCCGATCAGGGTCAGCTTCCCTGTGCCGAAACCGAGGCAGTTTCACACAACACGTGCAGGCTTCCACTACCGGCATCTCGTCCGCGCTCGCCTCTTCCCTTCTGCTCCTAATAAGGCAAGGTCGCGGACGATACAGCCCGGCCGCGAACCGATCATCAAGCCTCCAAGCAGCGTCACGCCGTTGTCTTGTCGTCAGACCCGCCACCCGGGATGGCCCACGCCGGGCTGCCGCTCGCAACAGCGTTGAAGACCGGGCGCCGGGCCGCTGAACTTTCATGCAACGGCAGAGCCCGGTGTGCCGTCTATGCGGAGGGAACCCAACCGAGCTCTTCCGCGTGATCGCAGTCAGCTCCGCTGAGGGAAGAATGGAAGGATCGAGGACCGAAGGCTATCGCAAATCACTCCAGTCACTTCATTCACCGCATGCCGTTTGGCGCCGAACTGCAGCCGGACGGCAAGGTCCGATTCCGCGTCTGGGCGCCGGAGGCCAGGACCCTTCATCTCGATCTTGAAGGTCTGGCCGAACACCTGCCCATGCATGCAGATGAGGCTGGCTGGTTTGACCTGACGACAGACCAGGCCGGCGTCCAAAGCCGCTATCGCTATGTGCTGCCGAACGGTATGCGGGTGCCCGACCCGGTCTCACGCTCCCAGCCTGATGATGTGAACGGCCCGAGTGCCGTCATGGACCCGACCACCTACGCCTGGCGCGTACCCCGCTGGCGGGGGCGCGCATGGGAAGAAGCCGTCATCTATGAGCTGCACATCGGCACCTTCACTCCCGAAGGCACCTTTACCGCGGCAGCGGGCCGGCTGCCGCACCTGGTAGAACTCGGCATCACCGCCATCGAGATCATGTCGCTCGGCGAGTTCCCGGGCCGCTGGAACTGGGGCTACGACGGCGTGCTTCCCTACGCTCCCGACTCGAACTACGGTACGCCGGACGAGCTGAAAAGCCTGGTGGACCAGGCGCACGAAGCCGGCATCATGGTCATCCTCGACGTGGTCTACAACCACTTCGGACCCGAGGGCAACTACATCCCCCAGTACTTCCCCGACATCTGCACCGACCGCTATCAAACCCCCTGGGGACAGGCGCTCAACTTCGATGCGCAGCACGGGGAGCAGACACGCGCCTTCATCATCCACAACGCGCTCTACTGGATTGAAGAGTTCCGCATGGATGGCCTCCGGCTCGATGCCGTCCATGCCATCATCGACAGCAGCTCAACTCACGTTCTCGACGAGCTTGCTCAACGTGTGCGGCAGGTCGCAGGAGACCGGCACATCCACCTGGTGCTTGAAAGCGACGACACGATGTGGCAGCGGCTCATCCGCGATCAGGCAGCCGCCCCCCTGCTCAGCACCGCGCAGTGGAATCACGACAGCAAACAGCTCCTGGTGCTCGGGCTTACCTCGGAGCAGGACCGTGAACGGGATCAGGATCTGCGCGATACAAACCTGCTGGGAAGAGCGCTGGTCGAAGGCTTCACCTCGCAGCCCCCGTCCGGCGTGTTACGCGAAGGTGCCGAGGTGTCAGAGCAACCTGAGTTCATCCCCCCCGGGGGCTTTGTCGCCTTCCTGCAGACGCATGACCTGGTAGGCAACCGCATCCGAGGCGAAAGGATCGGTCATCTGGGTCAGGCCCAGGCGCTGCGCGCAATAGCTGCCATCTACCTGCTGTCTCCGCAGATCCCCATGCTCTTCATGGGCGAGGAGTGGTCGGCGAGCACGCCATTTCCCTACTTCTGCGACTTCCAGGGTGACCTCGCTGACGCCGTGCGCAAAGGGCGGCTCGCGCAGTTCACGTCAGAGCAGGAGAGGGCGGATCAGGCGTATCTTTCCACCTTGCCCGATCCACTGGCTGAAAGTACCTTCCTCTCTGCCAGGCTCAAGTGGGAAGAGCTGAAAGGGCAGCCGCATGCGGCATGGCTCGACTTTTATCGCTCCGCGCTGCGGGTCAGACGTGAGCAGATCGTCCCGCTCCTGCTCGAGTGTCCGGCGAGTGTCGGCAGCTTCGAGGTGCCCGATGCGCGGCTCCTGCGGGTCAAATGGAGGATGAAGGCGGGCACGCTGCAGCTCGATGCCAACCTGTCGAGCCAGCCAAGCCCGCTGATGACCGCGCCCGCCGACCGGCAGATCTGGTTCGAGGGACCTCAGTTCCACTCCGCGGGCTTGCCACCCTGGTCCGTGCGCTGGACCTATACGGCCTTCTAGTCACCCAGGGCCCAGCGCACAGACCACGGGCCAAGCGTGCCGTCCGCGTCGCTGCCTTCGAGCCACAGCGTCTCTCCCGAACTCCTGCTGAAGCCGTCCCTCGCCTGGACGCAGAGGTTCAGCGCCAGGCGGAGTTCAACCCCACCTGCCAACTCCCAGCTCGCCTCGAGAGCGCCCGGCCCCAGCACCCTGCAGGATCCGCAGGTCCCGGTTAGCCCTTCGAGCAGGGGCGTGATGCGCTGCTTGCGGACGCGAAGCACCTGCTGAAACCAGGTGAAGATTTCGCCATGCGCTGGCTCGCTGAGCTCCTGCCATTGCAGTTGCGCCGAACGCAAGGTCGCCTCAGCCTGGGGATTCGGAGCGCGCTTCAACTCCTCCGCGGAGGGCTTCGGATCCTGCTGTTCAAGCTGCCGGCAACGGCCCACTCTCACCTGCTCGGCAAGCGCGCCGTGGTAGTCACAGAAGAATGGAAACGGAGCCGAAGCGCCCCACTCCTCGCCCATGAAGATCATCGGAATCTGGGGCAGCAGCAGGTAGACCGCCGAGATCGCACGCACCGCCTCGGACGAGACCAGGTGCGAGATCCGCTCGCCAAAGATCCGGTTTCCAACCAGATCGTGAGTCTGGATGAAGGCAACGAAGGCAGTCGGAGGTACGGTGGATTCAAGCGAATAGTCACCCTGATCCTCGGCGGCAAGCACGAACCCCTTAGTCAGCGCCGTGCCCAGGCGTGCAGTCTCTCCCTGATCATCACCCACGCGCTCCTCACACGGCTTGCCGAGCACCGCCGCAAGCAGATGGGTGATGTCGTGATTCCACTGCGCGGTGTAGCCCTGCGGCCGGCCATCGGCGTCGCGCGCAAGCAGCTTTGCTCGATTGTGTTCATCTTCAAGGATCAGGTGAATCTTTCTGCCGCGCGTCGCCCCGTTCACCCGGTCTCTCAACTCTTCCAGAATCGGGTACGGACTCTCATCGATCATCTGGTGCGAGGCATCGAGCCGCAGCCCGTCCACGTGGAACTCCTCGATCCAGTAGAGAGCGTTCGCGATGATGAATTCGCGCACCTCCGCGCTTCCTTCGCCATCAAAGTTCAAAGCCTGTCCCCACGGCGTCTGGTGGTCCTTGCTCTCGATCTCAGGGAAGTAGCGCCCAAGATAGTTCCCTTCTGGGCCGAAGTGGTTGAAGACCACGTCGAGGATCACCATCAGGCTTCGCTGATGGGCTGCATCGATGAATGCCTTCAGCTCCTCTGGCCGCCCGTATGCGGAGTCGCAGGCGAACAGCAGCACGCCGTCGTACCCCCAGTTGCGGTTGCCGGCGAAGTCTGAAAGGCACATCAGTTCGATGGCGGTAATACCGAGGCTGACCAGGTGGTCCAGCCTGTCCACGGCGGCAGCAAGGGTGCCCTGCGGAGTGAAGGTGCCGAGGTGAAGTTCATACAGCACAACCTCGTGCCACGGGTCGCCGGTTGAGGACTGATCATGCCAACGGTAGGCCTCCGGGTCGATCACCTCGCTGGGACCGGCAACATCCTGCGGCTGGTACCGCGAGGCCGGATCCGGAACCTCCGTGCCATCGGTCAGGACGAACCGGTAGAGTGAGCCGGGATGCGCCTCGCTCGATGTCACCTGGTGCCAGCCAGCCCCGGCCGAGGCCATGGCAAGCGACTCCGCCCACCCTTCAAGCTTTAGCCATACAGACTTCTCAGCGGGTGCAAACAGCCGGAAAGTTACCGAACCATCCGCTTCAATCTGCGTGCCGAAGCGCATCCTGTAAGAGCTGGAGATCGTACCGTCCCTATCCATCAACGGTAAGATGCCGGTCCCCGGAGCTTTCTCCCGGCAGGCCGTCGAATCATCGAATCGATGCTGAGCGTCCACATGACAGGACCTTTCAAAGGATGATTGCAATGGATGCATTCAACGAATCGCCGCGCGCGCCTGCTCAAGGGACGGCATGCCCTTCAGCGTCTCCGCCAGCTTCGCCGTATCGTGATCCCTGCCGCAGCTGCAGACCGCCTCGACCCTCCCCTCTTTGACGAAAAAGGCTACAAAGGAAAGCGCCGCTGCATCGCCATCAAGAACGATCTCGTCCCACTCCGCCGCATGTCCCAGGTAGCCCAGGCGCTTGCCGAAGTGGAAGGTCCAGAAGAACGGCACCCCCTCGTAGCGCGCATCCTTGCCAAGCATGGAGCGGGCTGCAACCTGGCCGTGCTGCTGCGCGAGTCGCCAATGCTCGATGCGAGTTCCGTTCACGCTGGCGATATCGCCCGCGACCCACACCCCGCCTGCGGCATGCAGGGTTTCATCCGCGACGATGCCGCCGCCTTCCGGTGCGAGCGGCAGATCATGTTTGAAGCCAAGATCCGGCGACACTCCAACACCCTGCAGGATCACATCGGCTTCAATGTCCTCTTCCTGACCGTCTTTGCGGAGGATAACCCTGCCAGGCTCGATGCGAAGCACCTCGCACTCCAGCTTGAACACGGTACCGTTCGCCTTGTGCAGGGACACCAGCGAATGCGCAATCTCATCGCCGAAGCGCGCTGCAAAGGGTGACTTCTCCCGCCCGACCACCGTAACCTGCGTGCCCTTCTGGATCAGGGCCGACGCGGCCTCAAGCGCAATGAAGCTGGTGCCGAGGATAACAGCCCTCGGCTTGCCTTCTGCCTGCTTCAGAATCTCCTGCACATCCGCGGCATGACGGATCGTGTACGCGTGTTCGCTGCCGGGGATCTCGAGCCGCTTCGGCCTTCCGCCGGTTGCCACCAGGGCGCGGTCGAAGTGCAGCGTACGGCCATCGCTGAAGGTCGCCACACCTTCGGCGCTGCTCAGGGCCTCGAGCCCGGTGGTCCAGCGTTCGACAGGCACCTTGTCGAAGGTGCCCATCCCAAGCTTCTTGACCGGCAGCTTCCCGCTCAGTGCCTGCTTCGAAAGCTGCGTCCGATCGATCGGCTCTTCCGAGCGGGGATCGACCGCGACGATCCGGCCCCCGAAGCCCTCCTGGCGCAGCGTGGCCGCGGCCATGGCGCCGGCTGCCCCGGTCCCGATCAGCAGAAACACCCTGCTGTTCGGTTCTCCGCGCTTCAGCGAGGGAGCCGCGACCGGTTCTGAGTCGACAAAGACATCGTCGCCCTCGACGCGGACCGGATAGGTCATCAGCGGCTGCATGGCCGGAGGCTCGAGCAGGGTGCCGCCCGGGATCGCGAAGACGCCCATATGCCACGGGCAGGTCAGCCTGCCCTCGCAGACCGCACCCTGCTCGAGCGGTGCACCCGCATGCGGGCACTTTGCCTGCACCGCGGCCAGGCCGCCTTCATGGTGGATCAGCAGGATCTCGGTCTCTGCCAGCTTTACCGTCTTCTTCTGGCCCCTGGGTAGCTCAGAAAGGTGCAGCACCTTCATTTCAGCCATGCATCGTTCTCCGTCACGCGGCCGGGTCAAGGTCCACCTGCCTGCCCTTCCGCCTGCCGGTTGGATGCCTCCGCTTGCCTCCTCGTTGATCGCGATCGCCCGCCCGTCACTCCCTGCAGGCGCTGGGGAGTGTCCCATAAAAGATGCGGCGGCGAAACGTTGAAGAAGCGAAAGACCCTGCCAAACGAACACCAGGCCGGGCGAACACCCCTGCCACGCGAACCGCAAATAGCTGGCTGGCGGCGCCAGGGATGCGCGGCTCCCAGCTACTTAGGCCACCAGCTCGTCCTCAGGCTGCACCGTTCCGTCGATCTCATCGTAGTTGTACGCCTCATGATCAACAATCGGCACATGCAGGAAGTTCTGCGTGATCGGCGGCGAGCTGGTCTCCCACTCAAGCCCCGCCGCGCGCCACGGGTTGCTGCTCGCAACCGGTCCCCAACGAAGCGACCAGAGCAGGTACATCATGGTAAGGAAGTAGCCGAGACCCATGATGGTAGCGCCCGCCGTCGAGAAGACGTTCAACACCTGCCACTCCGGCGGATAGGTTGCATAGCGCCGCGGCATGCCCAGGTAGCCGAGGATGAACTGCGGTCCGAAGGTAAAGAAGAAGCCGATAAAGATCATCACCGCAGCTACCTTGGCCATGCCCTCCGGGTACATGCGCCCGGTTATCTTCGGCCACCAGAAGTGCAATCCGCCAAGGTACGCCATCATCACCGCACCCACCATGACGAAGTGGAAGTGAGCCACGATGAAGTAGGTCTCCGTCAGGTGGACGTTCATCCCGAGCGTCCCCAGGAAGACCCCGGTGCAACCACCCACGACGAACAGCCCCATGAAGCAAAGCGCATACACCATCGGCGCCTCGAACGTGATCGTTCCCTGGTAGAGCGTGAAGGTCCAGTTGAAGACTTTGATCGCCGAGGGCACCGCCACCAGCATCGTCAGCAGTGAAAAGACCAGCGCGGCGTAGTTCGAGATGCCCATGATGAACATGTGATGAGCCCATACAAAGAAGCCGAAGACCGCGATCGAGACCGAAGAGAACGCCACCGCCGTATAGCCGAAGACGCGCTTGCGGCTAAAGCACGCAACGATCTCCGAGATCACGGCCATGCCGGGCAGCAGCATCACGTAGACCGCCGGGTGCGAGTAGAACCAGAAGAGGTGCTGAAACAGCAGAGGGTCGCCACCAATGCGTGGATCAAAGATGCCGACGCCCATCAGTCGTTCGAGCGCAACCAGCACGATGGTCACGGCGACCACCGGCGTGCCGAGCACCATGATGATCGACGCGGCGTAGTGCGCCCAAACAAACAGCGGCAGTCGAAACCACGTAAGGCCGGGTGCGCGCATCCGGTGGATCGTCACAATGAAGTTCAAACCCGTGAAGATGGAGCTGAAGCCGGCCACGAAGGCGGCAAGCCCTGCCGAGATCACATTGGTATTCACATAGCGGGTGGAGAGCGGAGCGGTAAAGGTCCAGCCGGTATCCACGCCGCCGTTGACGACGGTGTAGAGCAGCAGCACCCCACCGAGCATGTAGCAGTACCAGGAGAAGAGATTGAGCTTCGGAAAAGCAAGATCCCGGGCGCCGAGCATCATCGGAATCAGGAAGTTGCCGAGCACCGCCGGCACAGCCGGAATCAGCACGAAGAAGACCATCGTGATGCCGTGCATGCTGAAGACCTTGTTGTAGGTGTCGGACGCCATCATCTCGCCGCCCGGCGTCAGCAGCTGCATCCGGATCGCCATGGCAAGGATTCCGCCAACCAGAAAGAAGAAGCTCACACTGATCAGGTAAAGAATCGCGATGCGCTTGTGATCAAGCGTCAGCAGCCAGCTCTTCAACCCGTGTTCCACGTTCAGGTAGTTCGCCGTAGCCTGCTCTCTCCCGGTCTCGGGACGAACGACAGGCGTGACCGTTGCGGTACTCATCGCTTCTCCTTCGCGAACGGCGCGTGAAGACTTGAAGCGAAGACTGCCACCACGATCAGCGGAGGGCAGATGCTTTGCGTGCCGTACCCGGTGCAGGTACCGTCACACGTGTACCCGAAGCCACAGGTGTTCTTCATGTTTGCGTTCTCCATAGCAGGCTGTGCCTCTTCATTGTCACGGGGGTAGGGCGGGGTTGTCTGTGATCACCATCACGTCTGAAGACACCAGCGCCTGGAGACAATCAAACCTGGAGACAAGCAGGCCTAAGGACATTCGAAATCGAAGACAACCAGCCCGTACACGAAGCCCCGGCGCCTCTAGTACTCGTACCGGTAGCTCAGGTCATCGCGCGTTTGGACCATCGACGCCGCCCTCAGCGTGGCCGGGACTGCGAGAGTCGGCCTTCTCACCGGCTTTCTCGCCGCGGCTCCAACCTTCTGCGCAAAGGCCCAGGTAGGGCATGTCGCCTGGCGTATCACGCTCGCTACCAGGCTCTTGTAGTAGTAAGAGGTGAACGCGCCCTCCTGGTGCAGACCGAAGAGGATGCAGCATGCGTGCTGCTCAAGCGCGTACCTCGGGATCACGGTCTCCGCCCTTCCATAAAGCAGCGTGGCCTCGGCCGCCACACCGGCACATAGCAGGCGGCCTACCAGCAGTTCAAACTCAAACTGGGTATCGGCGGCGCTGTGCGGCCGGGAAAGCTCGTGGCTGACGTCGACCACATGGATCAGCTTTACGGTCGCATGCAGGGTGCGCGCGTAGTTGACGATCATCTTCAACTGTTCCTCGATGTCACTCGCCCCGCCAAGGTGGCCCGGCAGATCAAGCGGGCAGATCATAGTCCGGGACGCGCCGCCTGCAACGGTGATCTGCTGCGTCTTCGGACCGACAGCGACCACCGTGCACGGCAGCGAACGCAGCAGAAACTCGGTCGTTGAGCCGAGGCAGGGCCCGGCCGTGCCATGCGCGCCAAACGCGCCCAGGAAGAGCAGCTGAGGGCCCCACCCGTTCACCTCGCGCTCCAGCACCTCGGCCACGCTGCCGGTGCGGATGCACTGTTCGGTATCGATCGCCTGCTGGCTGCACCGGTCGGCGGCGGCCTGGAGGCGCTGCTCCCCGTCGAATTGCCTTGCATGCAGACGGTCGTCGAGCCGCGGCGACACCTGCGCATAAGCCATAGGCTCCGGCTCAACGATGTGGATGAGCCTGATCTTCGCTCGCTCTCTCACGGCAAGGTCCATGGCGTAGTCCAGCGCAAGATCGGAAAACTTTGAAAAATCGTGCGCCACCAGGATCCTCCGGCTGGATCCCTCGAACAGGCTGCGGGCTGAGCGTTCCATCAGACGATTCATCAATACACCTCTCTGCTTGCAGGCCCAGCATGCCACCGGTGAATTGGGTTCTCAGTGACGTACATCACAGGAAAGCTGGCTCCCCGCATATTTCCTCATCGCAGGTGAACGCTGTGACCTGCGTCACCGCCGTTCTTCGAGCGACGCGCTAGCTTGAAGGACAGACACACCCACGCCTTTGCAGGGAGATGCAATGCCGCAAAACCTCAGCCTCGTGCCATCGATTGAAGCCGTGCTGCTTGCCAGCGATTTTTCCTGCGCCTCAAGTGATGCCTTCGTGGAGGCTCTTGAGCTTTGCCGCAGCCTCGGCGCTCGTCTCACCATCCTCCATGCATTCAACTTCCCCGACGTCGTGCTGCAGGAGTCCGGGATCGCCTTCGCCGACCTGTCCGGCATGGCCGGCAT
>CAXTUS010000108.1:0-12100 GCA_964247475.1 uncultured Acidobacteriaceae bacterium
CCTTCTAGGTCTGTGACCTGGCAGGCGGGTGTTTATGGGATGGGTGCTGATGAGTGAACGGGATGTACGGCGCATCGAGGTTTTGACCGAAGTGCTTTCTGGCCGGCAGACGATAGCTTCGGCCGCGGTCGTACTGGCGATCACCGCGCGGCAGGTCAACCGGCTGCTGATTCGATTTCGGGACGACGGTGGCGGCGGGCTGATTCATAAGGGTCGAGGTCAGTCCTCGAACCACAGCATGAGCGCTGGCGTTCGTGAGTACGTCCTCGATCTCGTCAAGTCGAAGTACGCGGACTTCGGGCCGACGTTGGCGACTGAAGTTCTGCTTGCGAAGCATGAGATCCAGGTTGGCCGCGAGACCCTGCGATCGTGGATGTTGGAGGAAGGTCTCTGGCAGTCGCGCAAGCAGCGCAGAAGCTTCCACCAGCCCCGTCTGCGACGCGAGAGCTATGGCGAGTTGATCCAGATCGACGGCAGCGATCACAGGTGGTTCGAGCAGCGTGGCGAGCCTTGCACCTTGTTGGTTTTCATCGACGACGCCACAAGTAAGCTGATGCAACTCCGCTTCGTTCCCAGCGAGAGCACAGACTCCTACTTCGCCGCGCTCAAGGGATATGTGAACGAGCATGGCTGCCCTGTCGCGTTCTACTCCGACAAGCACACCGTTTTCCGCGTCAACAAGCCGGATGCGAAGGGCGGCTCAGGGATGACGCAGTTCGGGCGCGCTCTCGCAGAGCTCAACATCGAAATCCTCTGTGCGAACACAAGCCAGGCTAAGGGTCGCGTGGAACGCGCGAACCGTACGCTCCAGGATCGTCTTGTGAAGGAACTTCGGCTTGAGAACGTCTGCGACATGGACGCTGGCAACGCCTTCCTGCCCGAGTTCATGAAGCACTATAACAAGAGGTTTTCGTTGTCCGCTGTGAAGGTTGAGGATCTGCATCGCAAGCTGAACGTGCAGGCTCCTCGCCTGGCTGACATCCTGTGCCATCGTGAACAGCGCCACGTCGGTCAGCAGCTCAGCCTGGCCTACGATCGCAGGCAGATCATCCTGGAGCGAAGCGCCCTGGCGGATGGCCTGGCAGGTCAGTATGTCGAGATCTATGACTTCGCAGATCGACCGCTTGAAGTGCGATGGAAGGGTCAACTGCTTCCCTATCGAATCTTCAGCAAAGACCAACGTGTCAGTCACACGGCGATCGTCGAGAACAAGAGGTTGCGACATGCACTCGCTACGGTGAAGGCGCAGCAGGATATCAAGCGCTTGCCCGAGATCCTGACCAACAGTGACAAGAACGGATACAAGAAACGACCGCGCCAGGTTTATGGGCCTGACTACAAAGAAAAACTCGCGGGCGCGCCCGCGGTGGAAATGACGGCCTGATGGAAAGAGAGGAAAACATGAAGCCGTTTCCCTCTCTTCCCACAAGCCTTGGAAATCGCAAGTGCAGCGATTTCACACATTCCCACCGCACCGACTACTACGACTTATCAGAAGGACCTATACTGACATTTCTATCCGGCGCCCACAGAGACATTCCTATCGGGCGCCAACACGAGCTTTAGATGCCCATTAGAATTGTCATCAGGTTGGCTTAATCTACGTCCCTTATCCTAATAGGATGAGGCGAATCTTTCAGCTCGGGACGATCCTGCTATTGCTGACTGTATTCCTCGCGCCCGTGTTCGAGTTCTTTGATCGTTGGGACGCTCCCGGTCTGAACAACGACACGGAGATGGCTGTTTTCAGCTTTATCCTGCTGCTATCTCTCTTGCTGGCTGCTTGCACGTTGATTCGTCGCTTTACCGATCACTCCAAAGAAGACGCCGTTCCTATCGCTTGGCCGGATGAAGTGCCGCCCTTCCACCTGGAAGAGGCTTTTACCTACAAGCTGATCATTCCTCCCATCTCCGCGCCCCTGCGTATCTGATTCTTCCGAAGTGTGCAGCCGAGAAGACGAACATTCGTCTCCGGCAGAACTGCCTGTGTTCCCCAACATCGGTATGCGCTTCCTTGCACTTCGGAGTCTTTCTTTATGTTTATTTCTGCGGTTCGCTGCAGCGGCATCTTCTGCCTGCTGGCAGCTTTCGTGCCGTTGTCTGCCCAGGTTGGGCGCAGTGGCAGTATCACCGGAGAGGCGTTCGCCCCCGATCACACCTCTATCGCTGGCGCAACCCTAACCCTTTCAGCACCGGACGGCCAGACGCGAACGACCCTCACCGCCCCGGATGGCAGCTTCTCCTTCCCTGATCTACCGAGCGGCAGCTATACGATCCAGGGGGCAGCCCAGAGCTTCGCCCCCCTCGCACTAACCACCATCCCTGTCGCCGTCGGAAGAAACACGTCCGTCACCCTACCCTTCGTGCTTGCCTATACAAGCGAGAGCGTAAGCATTACCGCGACCCCGCAGGCATTGGACACGGCGCAGACATCTTCGGTCGTCAACATCGACCGGGACCGCGTCGAAGAGCTTCCGATTCCAAGCCGCAATTATCTAAGCTTCGTTGCTCTATCGCCCCAGGCTGCACCGGCGAATCCGGCTTACGCGGCCAGCACCCATAGCCAGTCGAGTGGCGGCTTCGGTTTTGGCGGACTTCGCCCGAGCAGCAATGCCATTCGCATCGATGGCGTGGGCGACGATGACGAGTATGCCGGTACGAGCCGCACTCAGCTCTCCCCCGAGGCCATCAGTGACTTTCAGATTGTGAATCATGGCTTTGCGGCGGAATCTGGAGGTGCTGCGGGCGGAGCCATCGACGTGCAGACCAGGGCCGGTCTGAACCGGGTTCACGGAGATGCTTTTGTCTTTGTCCAGAACGGTGCGTTGAACGGAACCCCTCCCCTGGAGCTCACGCCCTACAAACCGGACGAGAATCGAGTACGCGCAGGCCTCGCCCTGGGCGGTCCTCTCCAGCACAACAGGACGTTTTATTACGTTGCCGCCGAGCAGGAGATCGCTCACGGTCAGGACACGAACGATCTTCGCCCCGCCACGGTCTCTCAGATCAATGCTGCCCTTACACAACCCGGCCCGCTGCAAGGGTTGGCTCTCCAGGGCGGCTTCTTTCCGACCAGCGACCAAGAGACGGAGCTTTCCGGTCGAATCGACCGTACCCTGACTACGAAGCACGCCGCTATGCTTCGCTACGCCTTTACTAACACACGCAACGTCAACGACGCATTCAACACGGATGATCTCTCCGACCAGACAGCCCGGGGCTCTTCGTTCTTTGCAGATAACAGTCTGAACGGCACCCTGACCTCTGCTTTCACTCCGGCACTCCTCAATAAATTCAACTTCGAACTGGCACAGCGAAGAGCAGTCGAACGCACCGGCAGCTCGGCCACCCCAGGCGTTCTGATACCGGGCATCGCGCAGTTCGGGACACCCTATGCGGGCAACAGCCGTCGCTTCGAGACGCATCTGGAGTTCTCCGACACACTCCTCTACCAATGGCGGAAGCACCTCCTGCAGGCCGGAGCGGCCTCAAACGATGTGCAACTGCGCTCTCAGGTACTCGACGGGCAGCGGGGTCTCTTCGTCTTTCCAACACTGGCGGCTTTCACTGCAGGCGCTGCGGACTTCTACACGCGCTCCGTTCTCACAAACCCAAATCTCAACTTCAGGGAAGAACGCATCAGCGGCTACGTTCAGGATCATTGGACTCCGGCAAGATCCGTCACGCTGGACTATGGCATTCGGTACGACTTGAACCACCTCCCGGCAACTCTCCCACAGCACCCTCTGAATCTAAGCCCGCGTCTCGGCGTCGCCTGGAGCCCCTATCCTTCGCTCGTATTGAGGTCAGGCTTCGGCATCTTCTATGACCGCTTCCTGCTTTCGACCGTCAATAAGCTCGCGGAGCTGGACGGCCAGCATGGGTTTAGCCAGATCGCGGAAGATACAGCGGCAGCGGCGCTCTACCGTACAGGCCCACCAGCCCCGCTTTCCGTTCTTCCGGGTATCTGGAACGCACAACCCACACTGCACAACCCTTACAGCGAGGTGGCGTCGCTCAGTGTTGAGCAGGCTCTTCCGCTGCAGACCACGCTCAAAGGCGAGTACCAGTTTGTGCATGGGGTTCATCTGGGGCGCACGACAAACATCAACCTGCCGCCTCCCGTTGTACTCACCAGAATGAATGCAGCCGCGCTCGGCGTCAGCTCGCCCACCCAACAACAGATCGGGCGCCTCACCTTTCCGCCGTCTCGATTGAACCCTGCGTACGACAACATCAACCAGTTCGCTACGTCGGCGGGCTCCTCCTACAGTGGTGCAACCGTGACCCTGAATCGCCAGTTCACGGACGATCTTCAGGTGCTCGCGGGGTATTCCTTCTCAAAAACGTTCGATGATGCCTCCTACGATACCGAGCAGCCTCAGAACTCCTATGAGCTCGGAGATGAGCGAGCCTTATCCCTGCAGGACCAACGCCACAGGCTCACCCTCAGCGGTCTTTGGTTGATCGGTCCAGACCTGAACGATCCGCAGGATGCCGCTGCGAATACCAATCCCGGACCTCTCATGCGAGCACTGACCGGTCTGGAGTTCGCCCCCATTCTCAGCGTCCAAAGCGGCTTCAGGGCGAACCCACTTGCCGGCCTTGACAGCAACCGCGAGCACATCTATCCATTCGCCGCTCGGCCTTTTGGCTTTGCCCGAAACAGCTTGGAAGCACCAGCGATCATCGACCTCGACCTCCGCGTTCTGAAGATGGTACCGGTGCACGGCGGACACCTTGACATCGTTGCGGAGTCGTTCAACCTCATCAACCACAGGAACATCATGCTCCTCAGCACCGCCTTCGGTTCAGCAGCCGTGTCACAGACGAGCTTTGCCCGCCCAAGCGGCGCGGCAACGGCGCGTCGTCTCCAGTTTTCTCTCGATTACGAGTTCTAAACACAAATCAACCCAGAAAGAAGGATCATGATGCAGATTCAGACCGGAGTGTTTATGTCCCGCAGCAAAGCGATATCGGTTGTCCTGGGAGCCGCCTTGATCAGCGCTCCCTCTCTCTTGGCAGAGAGCTTACAGACCGCAGACGGCAACTCACTTCCCGACGCGCCATCCGCTCAAACCACCGTGTCTTCTACACGGAACCTAAGCTCCGAGGGAGCACCAACCCTGCTTGGAACTCCAAAGAGGATCGTCGTGGATGAGGTTCATATCATCACCTCGCCTGCCCGCCTTCGCACCCATGACCTTATTTGGCTGCTTCCAGTTGCGGGTGCCGCAGCCGCCAGCCTTGCAACGGATACCAGGGTGATGCGCGATGTCGTCAGCCATGACCCTGGGTTCAATTCATCGGCGAGTACCAGCAGCGATGTACTTCGCGGGGCCTTTATCGGTGGACCAGTCGTGCTTTACGGGGTGGGCCAGTTCATCGGCAATGCGAAAGCAAGAGAGGCTGGACTGCTCGCGGGAGAGGCAATGGTTGACAGCTACATCACGAGTGAAGGGATTAAGTACATCACGCTGCGGGAACGACCGAATATACAGAATGCTCGCGGTCACTTCTTTCAAACCGACTCAGCCTCCGACCCTTCTTTCGTGTCAGGCCACAGCATCGTCGCTTGGTCCTCCGCTGCGGTCCTCGCCAGCGAGTATTCGCGTCCATGGCAGCAAATTGGGATTTATACCCTCGCCACCGGTGCAAGTCTTACCCGTGTTCTGGGTCAGGACCACTTTCCTACAGATGTTTTGATCGGCTCGGTTTCCGGTTGGTTGATTGGAAGATACGTGTACCGGACACACCACTCTCACCCTCGCTCATGATCAGCCCCGAGCTATGTTTTGGTCTACGCATTCCTTGCCAACCACTGCGTAGGCTAACTCTTCGAGCTATGGAGCATCTTTAATCAAGTGAACTTCGAAGCCTTTCGATTCTGATTTGAAGTACCGGCGTCTCATCCAGAAGGCGACATTGACCAGGCCGATCAGGGCGGGAACTTCGATCAGTGGGCCAACCACGCCGACAAACGCCTCCCCCGAGTTCAGGCCGAAGACGGCCACCGCGACGGCAATCGCCAGCTCAAAGTTGTTGCCTGCCGCCGTGAAGGAGAGGGTTGCCGACTGAGCGTAGTTGGCTCCCAACCGCTTGCCCATCCAGAAACTCACCAGGAACATGATGAGGAAGTAGATGACGAGCGGAATGGCAATCTTCACCACGTCGAGCGGCAGCCTGACGATGAGGTCGCCCTTGAGCGAGAACATGACCAGGATCGTGAACAAGAGGGCTACGAGGGTGAGAGGGCTGACGCGCGGGATGAAGCGGGTTTGATACCACTCTTCCCCCTTGAGCCGGATGAGAACGAACCGGGTGATGAAGCCGGCAACGAAGGGTACGCCCAGGTAGAGGCCGACACTCTTCGCGATCTGTCCGATGCCGATAGGAACGACGCTTCCCTCCAGGCCAAACCACTTCGGCAACACCGTCAGGAAAACCCAGGCATAGAGGCTGTAAAAGAGCACCTGAAAGACGCTGTTGATCGCAACTAGCCCGGCAACGTAATCCGTGTCTCCCTCTGCAAGCTCGTTCCAGACCAGCACCATCGCGATGCAGCGGGCAATGCCGATCAAGATCAGGCCGCGCATGTAGGCCGGTTCGCCGCGCAGGAAGACGATGGCCAGAAGGAACATCAGCACCGGCCCGATGATCCAATTCTGAACGAGCGATAGTCCGAGGACGCGCTTATTGCGGAAGACCTCACCCAACTTTTCGTACCGGACCTTAGCCAGAGGTGGGAACATCATAACGATCAGCCCAATGGCGATCGGGATGTTCGTCGTGCCCGTCTGAGAGCGGTTCACCAAACCAGCCGAGGATGGAACGAAGTGGCCTATCGCCACGCCGATCGCCATAGCAAGGAAGATCCAAAGCGTCAGGAACCGGTCAAGAAAAGAAAGCCTCCTGCGGGCAGCAGGAGCGCAATTCTGACCCTGCGTGAAAGGTGCGGTGGACATCTAGCAGGCCTCATGAGGTGCTTCTTGAATCAGGGTGGGAACCGGAGCGCCATCGAGTAGCGCGTACTTCGAGGGTGAGCAGCATGCTCTAGTGAGTCGCGCCCGGTCAGCCTGCATCCGCTTCTCTTCTTTCAGCCAGCCAAGGGTCTGTTTTAGGATTTGCGCGGACCCGATGTGTGGAGGCATGACGATCCTGTAGTGCATCCACTTCCCTTCCCGCCGCGCCTCTACGATTCCAGCACTCCGCAGGTAAGCCAGATGCCGTGAAATCTTTGGCTGAGGACCACCCAGAATCTCAACGAAGTAGCAGACGCAAATCTCCTGCTCTCCCATGAGATTGAGCAAGCGGAGACGGGTGTTATCTCCCAGGGCCTGAAAGAAACGCTCGACATTGAAGGGTGACGGCTTCGTCATTCCTTACTTATACGCATTGACGTATGCGAAGACAAGTCATATAGTCGCCTAAGCTGATGTAAGGAGGCGGTTATGACGGAGCAGCTTTTAGAGTCGGTGAAGTCGAAGTATGGTGCAGTGGCGGAAAGCACCCTATCGAACGATCATGCAGGAGTGCAGGCCGTCGCCGAGGCTTTCGGCTACACCGCCGAGGAACTTACCTCGATCCCTGCAGATGCAAATATGGGCCTTTCCTGCGGCAATCCCACCGCGACCGCATATCTGAGACCCGGTGAGGTGGTGGTCGATCTAGGGTCTGGCGGCGGCCTGGACGTGTTTCTGGCGTCGAAACAGGTTGGGCCGGAGGGTCGAGCCATTGGCATCGACATGACCTCGGCGATGATTGAGCGTTCCCGAGCAAACGCCAAGGCGGGCGGCTACACCAATGTCGAGTTTACCAGTCCACTATCGACCAGATTCCGCTCCCGGATGCTTCCGTCGATTGCGTCATCTCCAACTGCGTCCTAAACCTTGCACCCGATAAACCGGCTGTCTTCCGCGAAATCGCCCGCGTCCTCAAGCCGGGCGGGCGGGTTGCTGTCAGCGATATTGCCCTCAAGCACGAGCTGCCCCAAGTCGTAGCGCAAAGCATGGCTGCCTACGTTGGCTGCATTGCAGGAGCGATCAGGATCGAAGATTACCGCGATGGCATGTTGGCAGCGGGCTTCGAGCACGTCGAGATCGTGGACAGTGGGGCGGACCTGAACGCATACGCGAAGGTTGAGAACCAAGCCGGGTGCTGCTCGCCGGCAATGGGTGAAACCCAGCCGGGAAATCCTCTCCAGGTCATCGAGACGGCTTGCTGCGCTCCTGCGCCTTCCCTGCACGATGAGTTAAGTCTGCTGCTCTCGCAGCACGACATCAACGCCGCCGCCGCCAGCGTGAAGGTGTACGCGATCAAACCATCCACAAAGGCGTAAATCCACCGAAAGGAACGACCATGCACAAGGTGATCTTTGCCTGCGTCCACAACGCCGGTCGCTCCCAGATGGGGGCGGCATTCTTCAACCAGCTTGCAGACCGGAAAAAAGCACAAGCTGTCTCCGCAGGAACGGAGCCGGGTTTGCGTGTGCATGCCGAGGTTCTGGCCGTCATGCAGGAGGTAGGAATCGACCTCAGCGAGGCCAAGCCTCAGAAGCTGACCCACGAACTGGCGAACGATGCGGCCCTGCTCATCACCATGGGTTGCGGCGACAAGTGTCCTTACGTCCCCGGCTTGCGCCGGGACGACTGGCCCCTGAAAGACCCGAAGGGTCTGCCCCTGGAGGAGGTACGACTTATCCGCGACGAGGTAAAAAGCCGGGTTCAAAAGCTAGTCGGTACTTCCATCCTGGCTTGAGCATCGCAAAGGCGGCATAATCGGTTAGCGACCGGCCTTGATGTAGCTCCAGCCCTGCTCCTGCTTCTTCATGACTTCCACGATCCCGGCGGGTACGACCTCGCTACCAGCAACCAGGTCCGACGCTTCGAGATGTTGCTTTCGCATGGCATTGCCGCAAGCTACGAAATGAACGTGGGAAGACTCCAGCTTTTGGATCTCAGCGGCATCCACACCGTCCTTCTTCAGAAAGGCTATCCCAGGGCCATACGCAACAAGCTCGATCTCGACCGTCTCAGGAGCCATACCGCTTAGCAAATTGCGGATGTTGTTGAGCGTAAGTTGCCAATCTGCTTCTTCGGGCGAGGTCATCGCGAAGAGGACTCGATGCGCTTTGGTTTGTGCCTGCATCGGGAGAATCGAAAGAACGGCTCCCAAGGCAAGGGCGATGGCTACGGTGTATCGCTTCATTAAATCTCTCCTCAACGCCCGATGGCGAGTTTGATGGCCAATGCAACAAGCAGGACGGCAAAGCCTCTGCGGAGCACCACGTCGGACAGGTGCTGTGCCCAGAGACCGCCGAAGTATCCACCGACTGCGAAACCGATCGCGATCAACAGTCCGAGCTTGAGATCGACGTGCCCGGCCTTGTAGTAGGTCCAGAACGCGAAGATGCCGATGGGCAGCAGCAGGGTTGCGACGGATGTACCTTGCGCGGTCTTCTGGGACATGCCGTAGAAGAAGACCAGGGCGGGAATCAGGAACGCCCCGCCTCCGATCCCGATCATGCCGGAGATCATGCCGATGACCACGCCCAGGGCAAGGCCACCGCCGATAGCGAGCGGAGTCATGCTTTTGCTTTCTCCGGATCGTTCCACGGCATGCGGCCAAGCACGGAGGCCATCATGCAGGTATCGCTTGCACCCGCGTAGACCAGGCCCGCACCGACCAGACCCGCGCCCAGAAAGAACTTCTTTGACGTAAGCAGGCCCAGCCCGCAGAACGTCAACACCAGGGCACCCGCCGTGACGCGCACCTGGCGCTCCATCGACCAGGGTTTGTTCTCGGCAACCGTGAGCGGCTTGCCGTTGTTGCTCCACGCCTGTACTCCGCCGTCGAGGACTTTGAGCGAGGTGAACCCTTTGCCCGCGAGGGTTTGCCGCGCATCTTCAGCACGCCGTCCGGTGCGGCAGACGAGGGTCAGCGGCGCGGAGCGGTCCCAGCCTTCACTGGCCTTTTCAAGCGTCCCAAGCGGCACGAGTTCCGAACCCTCGATATGGCCCTCGGCAAACTCAGGGTATTCGCGTACATCGATCAAGCGAGCTTCCATGTGTACCTCCACCTTATTTTCTACTGTATGCGTACATAGTGATATATTCAAGTCATGGTAAGGCAGGCAATGAGTGAAAAGATGCTCGACCTGGTGGCGCGGCGGTTCCGTACCCTGGGAGAGCCGTACCGCCTCCGCATCCTGCAGGAGCTGGAGGCGGGTGAGAAGTCAGTGGGCGAGCTGGTCGCGGCGCTCGACGGGAACCAGCCCAACGTTTCCAAGCATCTGCAGATTCTTTCCGATGCCGGACTGATCGGCCGGAGGCGCGAAGGCACGTCGATTTTCTACGCCATCAGTGACCCCATGGTCTTCAAGCTGTGCGCCCTGGTGTGCAGCAGCGAAGCCGAGAAGAGCCGCCGCGAGTTCGAAGCGCTGGCAGGAAAGCAAGGACAGGCAAAGCGATGAAGATCAAGCAATTTGCAGTTCCAGGATTGGCGCAGTATTCGTACGTTCTTTCGTCTGAAGGTGAGGCCATCGTCATCGACCCGATGCGCGACTTCGACCGCTACACGGAGTACGCGGCAGAACAGGGCGTGAACATCAAGTATGTGACCGAGACTCACATCCATGCGGATTTCGCTTCCGGCGCTCTCGCCCTTGCTGATGCCGTTGGCGCGGAGCTTGCCCTCAGCTCTTACGATCAGGAGCCGTATTGCTACAGCATGGAGCACCACGCGCTCCGGGACAACGACGCGCTGCACATCGGCATGCTGCGTCTCGTTGCGCTCCACACACCGGGCCATACCCCTGAGCACCTGAGCTTCGTTCTTTTCGACGAGGAAAGAGATGCGTCACAGCCACTCGCACTCTTTACCGGAGACTTCCTATTCGTCGGCTCGCTTGGCCGTCCCGACCTGCTGGGCGAGGAGGCGAAGCAGGCGCTCGCTCACGAACTGTACCGCAGCCTGCACGAACGCATTGCATCCCTGCCCGACGGCGTTCAGGTCTACCCCGGTCACGGAGCGGGGTCTCTCTGCGGGGCGGGCATGAGCGAGCGTGCCGAATCGACGCTGGGCTATGAACGTCTGAGTCAGCCCCTCTTCAGGCTGGAAGAAGAAGCGTTTGTGCACGAAATTCTGGCCAGTGTTCCACCTATGCCTTCGTACTACCCACGCATGAAAAAGTTGAACTCCGAAGGTGCCTCCAGTGTTGCCGACCTGCCCGGCAAGGTGGCACTTACGCCTGCTCGTGTTTCGGCGCTGCTGGCTGACGAGGAGGTTACGGTCATCGATCTGCGTCGCCCCGAAGCGTTCGGCGGCGCGCACATTCCGGGTACCCTAAACATTGGCGCGGGTCAAAATCTGTCGCTATGGGCCGGCTGGATGCTGGAGCCGGAACAGCGATTCGTGCTGATCAACGACAAGGGAGATGATGAAGCTTCGCGTCGAGCCCTTGTTCGTGTCGGGTTGGATCGTATCGAAGGCTTTGCACAACAAGGAATCCCTGCCTGGGTAGACGCAGGCCTGGACCTCACGCGAACGACTCAGCTCTCAACGAAAGAGGTTGCCGAGCGGGAGCCCGATACTCAGGTTCTCGATGTTCGTAGTGACAAAGAATGGTCCAGCGGACACATTCAGGGTGCCCACCACATTCCGCTAGGCGAGCTGAAGAAGCGGATGGAAGAGCTCGAAAGAGACGGCGACCTGATTGCCGTCTGCGGAAGTGGATATCGTTCCAGCATCGCCGCAAGCCTGCTTCAAGCGAACGGATTCACAAGGATCAGTTCCATGGATGGTGGAATGACAGCCTGGACTCATCGGTTTTTGCCGCTTACTACGGACTGACCCCGCCCACCTCATGTTGGATAGATCCTACTAGACGCATGTCATGTCATTGAGCAGGTGCTAGTCTGCGATCTATGAAAAGAGTCGGCACAGAGAAATGGTCCCGCTCCTGAGCCTTCCACGTGAACTTCGCAGTTTGGACGCGGCCTGCGATGCGCTTTACCCTTTGCTCATGCCTCTGCATCAAACGTGCGGAACCTTATGCACAGCAGTATCAGACGGCCCGCTTCACCGCAGAGCGGTATCGCAC
>CAXTUS010000109.1:0-2549 GCA_964247475.1 uncultured Acidobacteriaceae bacterium
CAAAAGCAACCGCGCCCTGACGCCGCCACTTCGCCAGGGTGGAAGCGCTTGCGCGAAAGGCATCCTGAGGAAACCTCAGACCTCCTGTGCGCCAGCGCGTCCACCCCACGAAGTGGTCGCCGTCCGCGACGAGGACGCACTCGCCTTTGCTCTTGGCTGACCCACCGGCGTAAGCTGAACGAACCATTCAGGGGGCCAACATGGAGCGTCGTGAGTTTCTGAAGCAGGGTGCATTGACTGCCGCGGCGACGCGGCTTGGATCGGCGGCAACCCCCACATCCCGCATCGCGCGCAGGCCCCTCGGCAGGACCGGCGAGCACCTCTCGATGATCGGCTTCGGCGGCATCGTCGTCATGAACGAGGACCCGAAGTCTTCAAGCAACATCGTCTCTGAAGCCGTCGATCGCGGCGTCAACTACTTCGACGTCGCGCCCAGCTACGGCAACGCGCAGGAGCGCCTGGGCGCCGCGCTCGCACCCTATCGCAAAGACTGCTTCCTCGCATGCAAGACCGACGGCCGGCTCAAGGACGACTCGCGCAAAGACCTCGAAGAGTCACTGCGCCTGCTCAAGACCGACCACGTCGATCTCTACCAGTTCCATGCCCTGACCAAAATGACCGATCTCGACAAGGTGCTCGGGCCCGGCGGCGCGATCGAGACCTTCGAGGCCGCGAAGAAAGAGGGCAAGATCCGCTACATCGGCTTTTCCGTCCACTCGGCCGAGACCGCCATCGCGGCCATGGAGCGCTACCCCTTCGATACTGTGCTCTTTCCGGTCAACTACGTCCTGTTCTCGCAGGCCAGCTTCGGTCCGCAGATCCTCAAAAAGGCGCAGGAAAAGAACGTCGGCATCCTGGCGTTGAAGGCGATGGCCAAGACCACCTGGTCCGCGAGCCAGCAGAAGGATCATCCCGAGCCCAAGTGCTGGTACCAGCCGGCGACGTACCCGTCCGAGGCGTCGCTTGGTCTGCGCTGGACCCTCGGCCATCCGATCACGGCAGCGCTGCCGCCAGGCGATGAAAAGTACTTCCGGCTTGCCATGGACGTCGCACAAAACTACCGCACCCTCGAGCACACCGAGGAGCTTGCCCTGCTGAAGAGCGCCACCGGCGTCGAGCCGATCTTTCATCTTGGCAACGACGTCTAAGAGCAGCAACCGCGTCCTCACGCCGGGTACTTCGTACTGTTCTCGGAAGCAGCTCATGCGCGCCAGCGCGTCCACCCCACGAAGTGGTCGCCGCCCGCGATCAGGGCGCACTTGCCTTCAGCTCTCAAACGATCGCACCCGTGCTGGTTACGCGTCGGGCCAGGAACCTGCGGGTCAGCCAGTCGCGGACGGGCAAATCGTAGAGGCGCAGGCAGCCGTAGGCGATCGCCACCGCGGCGACGAACAATCCCACCCCCATGATGGTGCCGTAAGCTACCGAGGGCTTCGCCTTTCCAACCCACGCCGTGTACAGGTAGATCAGCGGATAATGCGTGATGTACAGCGGATAGCTGATCTCGCCGAAGAACCTGCACACCTTCTCGGATACCCCGCCCCCGGCTTCTTTCGTCGCACCCATCAGGACGATCACCGGGAACACCAGCAGGATGCACAGCGCGTCGTAGAGCCCGTTGATCCACACCGCGTGCCCGGCGCCGATTCGCGGCGTGCAGAGCGCGAGCACAACCAGCAGGCTGCACCAGCCGAACGCGCCCTTGACCTTGATCCGCTTGCCCAGCCGCATCAGCAGCACGCCCGCGAAGAACGGATAAAGCAGCCGCGCAAACCCGACATGCAGCTGCGTCTTGTCAAGGCTCCAGCCGCCAATCACATCGCCCTGCGGGCTGGTCACCGCGAGCTGCAGCAGCAGCACCCCCGCCAGGAACACCAGCACCCCCAGCACCTTGTTCGAGAACTTACGGACGCCAACCGCATAAAGAATATTCGCAACATATTCGAAGAACAGCGACCACGCCGGACCATCGAGCGGATGCATCTCGCTCCAGCCGCGGATGTCCATCGACACGGGCAGCGGGATCAGCGTAAAGCCCACCACCATCACCAGCAGCAGCTTCCACACCGGCGTCGCGGCGATCATGGGAAACACCGGCCCGGCCTGGGTGTAGAAGAAGATCGCGCCGATGATCGAACCCATGACCACCATCGGCTGCAGCCGGATCAGCCGCCGCTTGAAGAAGTCCCACTGCGTCATCCGTCCCCAGCGATCGTCATACGCGTAGGCCACGACAAAGCCGGAAAGCAGGAAGAAGAAGTCGACGGCAAGATACCCGTGGTTCAGGATCTGCCGTTTGTGATCGCCGTCGGACCACGGCTCAAACGTATGGAAGATGACGACGATCAGCGCAGCAACCCCGCGCAATCCATCGAGGATCCCGTAGTGACTCTTGCTCTCAGGCGCGGCAGTCGGACGATTCATGGAGTCCGCCCATCATACGCAAGTCGGGCAGCCGATGGGTAAGGGCAACCGCAACCGCGTCCTGACGCCGGACGGGCGCCACTTGCGTGGGGTGGAGGCGCTTGCGCGCGGAGGAACCTGTGGCT
>CAXTUS010000109.1:2559-11866 GCA_964247475.1 uncultured Acidobacteriaceae bacterium
CCGCGGGTCACGCGTGGGTGTTTGGCGGCCCCCCGGTTCCCCCCCCCCGGCTTGTGGTCGCCGCCCGCGATCAGGGCGCACCTGCCGCTGCCTTTGCCCGTCATTGGTAGAATGGTGCCTATGAGTGACACTCTTGAAGCAACCGCGCCGGCTGCCGGGCATGCTGTGAAGTACACGCGTAATAACCCGTATCACGCCAGGGTCCTGATCAACCAGCTGCTGACAGCTCCCGGCTCCGAGAAGGAGACGCGCCACGTCGAGCTTGCCATCGAAGACGGCATGACCTATACGCCGGGCGATGCGGTCGGCATCCTGCCCGAGAACCGCCGCCAGGCGGTGGATGAGGTGCTCGCCGCGCTCAGGTTTACCGGCACCGAGCGCGTGCTCGACCACTACAAGGTCGAGATTGATCTCGACGAAGCGCTGCGCACGCGTCTTGCGATCGGCAAGCTGACCCGCGGCAGCGTCACGCAGATGGCGAAGCTTGCGCCCGAAAACCCGCGGCTGAAGTCGATGACCGGCGCCGAAGGGAAGGCGCTTGCCGAGGAGTACTGCTACGGCCGCGAGTTCGTCGACCTGGCCGAGGACTTTCCCGGGCTCATCACCAATCCGCAGCAGCTCTTCCAGGTGCTCGCCCGCTTGACGCCGAGGATGTACTCGATCTCTTCGAGCCAGCTGGCGCATCCCGAAAACGTGCAGACAACCGTCCGCGTCGTGCGCTATGAGGCGCACGGCCGTGAGCGCCAGGGCCTCTGCAGCGGGCACATGGGCGAGCGATCGCCCGAGGGCAGCACCATGCCGATCTTCCTCCATGCCAACAGCCAGTTCCGTCTGCCGGAAGACCCGGCGGCGCCTGTCATCATGGTCGGACCAGGGACGGGAATCGCGCCGTTCCGGGCATTTCTCGAGGAGCGCGAGGCAAAGGGCGAGACCGGCGACAACTGGCTCTTCTTCGGCGAGCAGCGGCGTTCGCTCGACTTCCTCTACCAGGAGCAGCTGGAGCAGATGCACAAGGACGGCTTCCTGACCCATCTGCACACGGCCTTCTCGCGCGACCAGGCGAAGAAGATCTACGTGCAGGACCGGATCGCCGAGAACGCAAAACAGGTGTTCGAGTGGCTCGAGCGCGGGGCCTACTTCTATGTCTGCGGCGATGCGACCCGCATGGCGAAGGACGTGGAGCTTGCGCTGCTCGATGCGATCGCAAACGGTTCGAACAGCACACCGGAGCATGCGCAGGAGTACCTCGACACCATGAAGAAGCAGAAGCGCTACCAGCGCGACGTTTACTAGGCCTGCAAAGTGCGTTTCACGCGCTTCCCGCATGCGGAGGGGTCGCAAACCCTCCGCATCGTCTGCACAGCGGTGCCGTGTCAGGGAAGTCAGTCGTGCAGTCCAGCCACCTTCGGGGGCTTCGATCTTCATCCTGGCCTCCGTCGGTAGACCACCCGATGCATGCTTTTCCGCGTGCGTGACTTGTCGTGCGTGGTTCGCAGGGCCTACCTTTGCCGGGGCGAGCTGACCGCGCGGAACGAGACCGCGTGGCTAACGCCGTCGTAGTCGGCGGGAGCGGAGGTGGCTTCAAAGGCGCCGATGTCGCCGGTGTTCGCCTGTGCGGCGTGGAAGGCGGCGATGGTGTGCAGCTCTGCGTTGCCGGCAGTGCAGCCGGAGAGCGAGGTGGCGACGAGGGCAGTTGACGCGAGCGTCAGGACGATGCGCGATACGTGGCAGGTGAGTACGTGCAAGTGGATCCCCTCCCGGTGGTTTCCAAACCGAGCCTGATTTCTGCTGCAGCAGATCGATAAAATCCAGATCGATAGAAATCCAGATCGACCAATTCAGATAGGCCCTTAATCAAAAGAGGCTCGACCTGCGCTGTGAGGTTGTATCGGCTGCTTGCGCTTTTACTTGAGAAAGGTCTGAGGGAGCCACGCCCACAGGAGGCAGGCCCCTCCCGTTCTGGCACTCACGGTCTCTCAGCCGTCCATCTAACCCCGGGCATCAGATCCGTTCGTCGTCCGGCCGCCAGTCCGTGATGCCGGACTTGATGGCTTTCGGATCCAGATTCTCCTTGATCGCACGGTGGGCAAGCGCCGGCAGCTCGGCGTCCGACGCGAAGCGCAGCGCGATCAGCTGGCGAGTGGTGAGCCTTGACAGCTCAAGCCCCGGCGCCAGGGTGCTGAGGCGCAGCCGCTCCTCAAGGCGAATGATGCGGTCCTGGTTGGCCAGCGCGTAGATGCGGATCCTGGCCACCGCAAAGAATAGCGCAATCGCAACCACTACCCGCCACGCGCTCATCAGCGGCATCGTGTGCCAGCGATGCAGCGCCCAGAAGATCGCGACGCCGATGTTGATCAGGAAGACCGGAAGCAGGAAGAAGTGGACCAGCCGATCGACTGCCGCGTGACTCTTTGCAGATTGCCCATGCGCCATGCGCGTGATCATAGCAGTGCCTGCCGGCGACCCGACCCGGTCCCCCGCGCGTCGCTTCCGGCAGGCGTGTGGAGCTGCCATCGCGGTGACGCACAGTTGGGCTAAGGAACCAGCTGTCCCCGCATCTTCAAAGCCCCAGAGAGGGGCACGCGACCCTTGCGCCGGCCTCCCTGGCTGGTAGCCTGAAGAGATGGCAAAGCAGGGCATCGGCGTGCAGCAGGCAGGGATTGAGCGCAAACGCGTGCAGCGCATCGGCGTGCACCTGGGAACAGCCGGAGGCACCTGGACCGCAGTCAACCGGGCAGTCGAAGCCGGGGCGAATACCTTCCAGATCTTCTCCTCAAGCCCTCGCCAGTGGAAGGCCGCACCCGTCAAGGCCGAAGACGCGGCCAGGATGCGCGAGCTCCGGCTGAGGCATGACATCGGCCCCATCTCGATCCATGCCAGCTACCTCATCAACCTGTGCAGCCAGACCGGCAGCGTCCGCGTGAACTCCACCGCCGCCTTTCGCGGCGAGGTGGAGCGTGCGCTCGCGCTCGGCGCCGAAAACCTGGTTCTCCATCCGGGCAGCTGGAAGGGCCTGACCCGCGAAGAAGGCCTCACGCTGGCCGCCCAGTCGATCGAACACGCCATCGACGGCATCGACTTCAGCCTGGCGCCCGACTTCCGCATCCTGATCGAGAACACCGCGGGCGCGGAGTTTTCGCTCGGCGGCAAGCTTGAACAGGTGGCCGAACTGGTGG
This sequence comes from uncultured Acidobacteriaceae bacterium, assembly GCA_964247475.1. Classification (GTDB taxonomy): domain Bacteria; phylum Acidobacteriota; class Terriglobia; order Terriglobales; family Acidobacteriaceae; genus Edaphobacter. The sequence goes on from CAXTUS010000109.1 coordinate 5,736, forward strand.
AATGCCTGCGCGCCTGCGCCCCCATGGCAGTCTGTCTCGACACCTGCCACATGCACGCGGCGGGCTACGACGTGGTCACAGCCGACGGCTACGCCGAAACCATGCAGCTCATCGGCGAAACGGTCGGGTTTAGCTCGGTGCGGGTGTGGCACTGCAACGACGCGAAGGCCGCACGAGGTTCAAAGCTCGATCGCCACGAGCACATCGGCGAAGGCACCATCGGCGCCGAAGCCTTCCGCAGGCTGCTCGGGGACAAGCGCTTCGAAGACGCGCTCTTCATCGCCGAAACCCCGGTCGACGCGCCAGGCGACGAAGCCCGCAACGTCGGCGTACTGCGGACGCTGGCCGCCCACAAGCAAGCACCCGCGTCCTGACGCCGGCCGGCGACCACTCCGAAAAGGTGGGAGCGCCGCCGCGTTGACTCCCGAGGCTAACCTCAGAATTCTTGCGCGCAGCGCCCCCACCCCACGAAGTGGGCTCCGTCCGCGATCAGGACGCAGTTGCTCTTGTTCCTTACTGCCCCGCCGGCTTCATCGGATGCGCGTCGAGGAAAAGGTATCGCGCGCGCGTGGCATCAGGCGCCGCTGAGGTCGTCGCGTCCAGCCGCAACACCTCGAAGTCGGTCGGCTTGTAGACCGGCCACTTCGGCAGGCTGCCCCCGTTCGGGTCGCCGGTCTTCGCAAAGTTCGTCCAGTACTGCTGCATCTGCTCGGTCATCTTGCGGTCGGCCGCCGTGAATGTGGCGCCCGGCCGCGAGTCGATCGTGCCAAAGACATACTCGATATCGTCCGAGTGGAAGGTGCCGATCGCCACCGGGTGGAACTTGTCCGTCGGCGCAGGCAGCGCGAAAAGATAGCGATAAGTCGGCGCCCCGCCCGTCTTGGTCTGCGCCTCGAGCCAGCGCCAGGTAGCGTAGTCGATGAAGCGATCGCTCGCCAGGTCCCCGGCAGACTTGACGGCGTCAGCATCGGTCGCGGCCGGGTAGAGCTTCAGGAACGCCGGGGCCGCATCGCCGAAGTCCTTCTGCGCCTGCGCCGTAAAACTCGCGCTGGTCGGCTTGACCGGGTTCATGATCACCGCCGCGCGCATCTCGTCGTTGTTCCAGCCGGCAATCAAAGGAACATGCGCCTGCTCGCCAGCCGCATAGATGTCGACCACCGGCTTCGGCAGCAGGTAGCCATCGACATCCGGGCTGAAGTGCGCCTTCGAGCTGGTCATGCCGTCAAGAATCTGCTGGGTGGAAAGCTTGCGCAGTTCAGCGAGCGAGCTGGTGTTGAAGGTCTTCTGCGCGACGGCGGAGTCCTTGGCCTCCCGGGCTTCGCGGGTCTCGGAGGCGAGGACGCTTGAGATGAGCGCGCCTCCGGACTCGCCGATGGCCTTCGCAAAGAGATTCTTCGACAGCGGTGACGCCATCAGGGTCGACACCGCAAACGAGCCCGCGGACTCCCCGAAGATGGTGATGTTGGCCGGATCGCCGCCGAAGGCTGCAATGTTGTCGCGCGTCCACTGGAGCGCCTGCACCTGGTCGAGCAGGCCGTAGTTGCCGCTCGCATGATGCGGGGATTCGGCCGTGAGCTCCGGGTGCACGAAGAAGCCGAAGATGCCCAGCCGGTAGTTGATGGTCACGATGATGACGCCATGGTTGGCCAGCGATACGCCGTCGTGGCGCGCTTCGGACGCGCCCCCGGCGTAGTAGCCGCCGCCGTGGATCCAGAACATCACCGGCAGCTTGGCCCCGGGCTTGGCATCGGCGGGCGTCCAGATATTAAGCGTCAGGCAGTCCTCGGACGGGCCCGGGTCGTGGAAGATCATGTCGGCGAACGAGTTGGCCTGGGCGCAGTGATGGCCGTAGCTCTTCGCGGAAAAGGTGCCCGTGAGCTTGGCCGCAGGCTGCGGCGCCTGCCAGCGCAGCGCGCCGACCGGGGGTGCGGCGTACGGGATCCCCTTGAAGGCATGGACCTTGCCGTCGGGCGTGGCGGCGCCTTCGATGGTGCCGGCCGGCGCTGTAATGACGGGGGCGGCGTTCTGCGCATAGGCGCCAAGCGTAAAGACGAGGGCTGCGGCTGCTGCGGCGAAGGGAACAAGGCTGCGGGGCATCGTGATTTTCTCCGTTGCCAACGCTAGCACATGCCCCGCACCTTACGGTATCCGGTCGCGACTTACAATGATCAGGTATGCCAGAAAATGATGTCGTGATTAACCGCGCGGTCGACGCCCAGGACCGCTACACACCCGCCGAGATCGAGCCGCGCTGGCAGGCGCGCTGGGCGGCAGACCCGGGCTTGTACGCAGCCGACCCGCACGACGCCGGCAAGCCCAAGTTCTACTGCCTCGAGATGCTGCCTTACCCCAGCGGCAAGCTGCACATCGGCCACGTACGCAACTACGCCATTGGGGACGCGCTGGCGCGCTTCATGTGGATGCGCGGCTTCAACGTGCTGCACCCCATGGGCTGGGACGCGTTCGGGCTGCCCGCCGAGAACGCCGCACTCAAGAACAACGTGCCTCCACGCGAATGGACGCTGTCGAACATCGCCGCCATGAAGAAGCAGTTCGAGCGGCTGGGCATGGGCTTCGACTGGTCGACCGAGGTCACGACATGCCTGCCCAGCTACTACCGCTGGAACCAGTGGTTCTTTCTCCGGATGTTCGAGGCGGGGCTCGCCTATCGCAAAAAGTCTAAGGTCAACTGGTGTCCGCAGTGCGCCACCGTGCTCGCGAACGAGCAGGTGATCGGCGGCCGCTGCTGGCGCCACGAGGAGCAGGTGGTCGAGCAGCGCGACCTCACCCAGTGGTTTCTGCGCATCACCAGGTATGCCGACGAGCTGCTCGCCGGACTCGAGACCATGGACGGCTGGCCGGAGAAAGTCCGCACCATGCAGCGCAACTGGATCGGGCGCAGCGAGGGCACCAACGTCGACTTCATGCTCGCGAACGAGGCGGGTCCTGCAGGGGCCGCGACCAACGGCATGAAGATCACCGTCTTCACAACCCGTGTCGACACGATCTTCGGCGCAACGTCCGTGCAGGTCGCCCCCGAGCACGCGGTAGCCAGGGCCTTCGCCGCGACGGATGCCGCGTTGGCGCGCGACATCGAACAGATGGTCGCCCAGCAGACCGCCGCGCGTGAGGCCGGCGATGTCGGCGGTATCGAAAAGCATGGTGTCGCCACCGGGCACTTCGCCGTCAATCCCTTCAACGGCGAACGCGTGCCCATCTGGGTCGCGAACTACATCCTGGCCGACTACGGGACAGGCGCGATCATGAGCGTGCCCGCGCACGACGAGCGGGACTTCGAGTTTGCGACCAAGTACGGTCTGCCTGCCAGGCGCGTCGTGGCGCCGGTGGATGAAGCTGAACCGGAGCTGCCCTACGGCGGCGAGGACGATGCCGTCCTGATCGAGTCGGGCGAATGGACCGGTCTCTCCGCGCTCGCCGCGCAGCAGAAGATGGCCGCCTTTGCCGAGGCCAACGGCTTCGGATCAGCGACGGTTACGTATCGCCTCAAGGACTGGGGCGTCAGCCGGCAAAGGTACTGGGGAACGCCGATCCCGATGGTCTACTGCAAGGCGTGCGGCGAAGAGACGCCGATCCCGGTGCGTGAGGATTCACTGCCCGTGCTCCTGCCCGAGACGATCGAGATCACCCAGGAGGGCGGCTCGCCGCTCGGCAAGGTGCCCGCCTTTGTGAACACCACCTGCCCGCAGTGTGGCGGTCCGGCACGGCGCGAGACCGACACGATGGATACCTTTGTCGATTCGAGCTGGTACTTCTACCGCTACACCGACGCGCACAACGACAAGGCTCCCTTTGATCCGGCGAAGGCCAACTACTGGTTCCCGATTGATCAATACATCGGCGGCGTCGAGCATGCCATCCTGCACCTGATCTACTCGCGCTTCTGGACGAAGGTGATGCGCGATCTGAAGCTGATCGAAAACTCCGAGCCCGCAGCGCGCCTGTTTACCCAGGGCATGGTCATCAAGGACGGCGCGAAGATGTCGAAGTCGCGCGGCAACGTGGTCAGCCCGGACGAGATGATCGACCGCTATGGCGCGGACGCGAGCCGCATGTACGCGCTCTTCGGCGGCCCTCCCGATCGCGATCTTGAATGGTCCGAAGACGGCGTCGCAGGCATAGTCCGCTTCCTCGGCAAGGTCTACCGGCTGGTCCTGAAGTATGCGGAGTTCAAAGCGGGTGCGCCGGATGCGACAGAGAACACGGCCGGCAGGAACGAGCCTGATGCGCTGCTGCTGCGCCGCCTCCACCAGACCATTGCCAAGGTGACCGAAGACTTCAGCGGGCGCTGGCACTTCAACACGTCCATCTCGTCCATCATGATCCTGGTCAACGAGATCACGGCGCAGGAGGCCGCGATCGATGCCGGGCAGGTCTCGTCCCAGACCGTCGCCGAGCTCATGCGTGCGCTCGTCCAGATGCTCGCGCCGTTTGCACCCTTCTTCACAGCCGAGCTCTGGGAGCGGCTCGGCGGTACCGGCGCGGTCTTTCGCAGCCGCTGGCCAGAGGCCGATGCGGAGCTTGCGCGCGAAAGTGAGATCGAGATCCCGGTGCAGATGAACGGCAAGCTGGTGACCGTCATCCGGCTTGCCGCCGAGAGCGACCAGGAGACGGTCAGGGCCGCGGCACTCAGCGACGAGAAGGTCGTCGCGCGCGCTGCGGGCAAAACCGTCGTGAAGGTGGTCGTGGTGCCGGGCAAGCTCGTGAATCTCGTGGTGAAGTAGCGTGGCCGGGACCGCGGAGCACGGGAAGACGCCAGCACAGGGCGCAGCACCAGCACAGGGCGCAGCATCAGGACAGGGCGCAGCGTCAGGACAGGGCCCAGCATCGGCACCGGGCGCAGAGCCGGGTACAGGCCCGAAGGCAGGGCGGGGAAGGGTTCGCGGCACCCAGTCCTTCGTGAGCACGCTAAGCTCCACCTGGACGCGGCCCTCACTGACCCTGATCGAGATTGGGTGGCGCTGGATCTTTGGCGTCCCGGCGCTGTTGCTTGCCTGGTCTGAGCTGCACGGTGCCTTGCTCGGTGCGACCAACGGGACCATGAGCCCGGCGTCGCTCGGGCTTGATGCGGTGCTGCTGAATGATCCGGTGGGCGCGCTCAGCGGCGACCCGACCGGCGCGGCGGGCAAGTTCGCGCACGCGGTCGCGCTGCTGACGCCCGAGATCGCGAAGTTCGCCGTTTGGCTCGTGCCCCTGCTGGTGCTGGGCTGGGTGGTGCAGTCCTCGGTCGGCCGCACCATCGTGCTGCGCCGCGCCGAGCCCGGGCTGCACCTCCGCGTGCTGACGCTGATCGGGCTGCAGGCGATCCGGCTGACAACGCTCGCGGCGGTCATCTGGGCCTGGTATCAGCTGGTCAGCTGGAGCTCGCGAACCGCCGTGCTCGCGCCCATCGCCGCGCATACAGAGCCCAACCTGGTGCTCTACTGCGGCCTCGTGATCGTCATCTCGCTGACCCTGTTTACCGCGTGGGCGCTGGTCAGCTGGGTGCTGCAGGTGGCGCCGCTGCTTGCCATGCTGCGCAATCTGAACGTCATCGCAAGCCTCCGCGAGGCCACGCGGCTGGGCCAGCTGCGCGGCAAGCTGGCCGAGATCAACCTGGTGCTGGGGATCGTCAAGATCGCGCTGCTGGTGCTCGCCATGGTCTTCTCGGCGACCCCGCTGCCGTTTGAATCCGTCACCACGCCCGGCTTCCTGGCCTGGTGGTGGGCCTGCGTCTTCGTGGTGTACCTGGTCTGGTCAGACTTCTTCCACGTCGCCAGGCTGGTCGGGTACCTCGATTTGTGGCATATGTACGAAGACCGGCGACAGAAAAATCCCTTGGCATAGCGCGGCACATGCATCTCACCGAAAGCAGAGGCTGTTCTTCCTTGGGGGAATCTATGTCGTTTGGTTTGTATGCGCTTGGTTATATCGTCGTGATCGTGGGCGTGGCCTACATGGCCCACCTGATGCACATCCCGCAGACCTGGATCGGAGCGATCGTCCTGGTGCTGGTCGGGCTCGGGATCGTGACCGGGGTCCAGAGCACCCGTCAAAAGGACCCGAACTAGAGTCTTCCGGGCCAGACTTTCTACGCCGTCGTTGATCGCCGATTTGGAGGGCAAAATTGAAGT
>CAXTUS010000110.1:0-11459 GCA_964247475.1 uncultured Acidobacteriaceae bacterium
CGTTTCAACAGCTGCGGGATGATCTGGAGGCTGGACGGCTGCGTTCAGCCGAGCCGGACCCCATGTCCGAGACCGGGTGGCGGGTGAATACGTGGGTGAAGCGCGGCATCCTACTCGGGTTCCGGCTGGGAAAGATGGTTCCGATGGGCGGCGAGTCACTGACCTTCGTCGATAAAGAGACCTTTCCAGCGCGGCGCTTTGACGGCACAGAGGGGGTGCGCGTGATCGCCGGCGGCAGCTCGGTCCGGCGCGGCGCGTACGTGGCGAAGGGCGTGATCTGCGTGCCGCCGATGTACATCAACGTGGGTGCGTTCGTCGACGAGGATTCGATGGTCGACTCGCACGCGCTGGTTGGAAGCTGCGCCCAGATCGGCAAGCGCGTGCATCTTTCGGCGGCGGCGCAGATCGGCGGTGTACTTGAGCCGGTGAACGCGTCCCCGGTGATCATCGAAGACGATGTGCTGGTGGGCGGAAACACAGGCGTCTATGAGGGCACGATCGTGCGCGCGAAGGCGGTCATCGCGGCCGGCACCGTGCTGACACGGGGCACGCCGGTGTATGACGTGGTCCGCAACGAAATCTACCGTGCCTCGGCGGAGCGACCGTTGATCATCCCGAGCGGCGCCGTGGTGGTGCCGGGATCGCGCGCGGTGACCAGCGGCAAGGGAAAGGACTGGGGTCTGAGTCTGGCTACGCCGGTGATCGTGAAGTACCGGGATGAGAAGACGGAGCTATCGCTGGCCCTCGAGGATCTGCTGCGCTAGGGGAGCCGCCCGTCGAAGCGGTTCTATCCCAGGAGTCGATGGCCGTGAAGATGAAGAGCAGGATGAGCGCGCCGGCGACCCACCAGTGGATGTGGTGCGTCTGCATCAGGTAGGCCTGGATCAGGCCGCAGGCATAGGCGACGACTAGCAGGGTCAGGCGCTTGGCACAGAGTTTTCCGTTGAACATGGGAGTTCCTCCCCCCGTTACCGCTGCCTGACCACGGGTCCAGGCAGCTCATCATAGGCCTGTTGCAGCAGCTCCGTCGCTAGATTCTTTTTATTTTGTGGTCTGTTCAGAGGTGGTCAGTTCCGTTATGGTGAGGGTCCGCCTTGCGAACGCCGGCCATCTCATCCGGGGAACGCAGCGCGTGTCGCAACAGCCTGCGGTGGTACGCTTCTTGCACCGGTATGAGTGACCAGGAACACGCGCAGCAATTCGATAGGGACGGCTTCCGGCTGCGCGGCACCTCGATGGAGCGCATCGATGCCTTCTCGGACGTAGTCTTTGGTTTCGCGCTCACCCTCCTGGTCGTCTCGCTGGAGGTTCCAAAGACCTACTCGGAGCTGCATGCAAGCCTGCGCGGCTTCGTGCCGTTTGCCATCTGTTTTCTGTTCCTGATGATGGTGTGGCACGGCCACTACAAGTACTTCCGCCGCTTCGGGACGCATGACTTCCGGACGATCGTGATCAACGCTGCCCTGCTGTTCGTGGTGCTGTTCTATGTCTATCCGCTGAAGTTTCTCTTCACCTTCCTGGCCACGGCGTTTACCGGCGGTGCTGGGAACTTCTTCGAGACGAGCTACCAGGTGCGCGAGTTGATGGCGCTGTTTGGCGTCGGCTACACGGCCATCTACCTGCTGATGGCGGCACTTTACGGACACGCCTACAAGCAGCGCGAGGCGCTCCACCTGACGCCCTTTGAACGGGTGCTCAATCGCGGCTACATCGTTGACTGTCTTGGAGTTGCGGCTGTGGGCCTGCTGGCGGTGCTGCTCGCCTTCCTGCTGCCGGTGAGGCTCGCAGGGCTTTCCGGCTGGACGTACATCCTGATCTGGCCCTTCAAGGAGATTCACGGCAGGATGATGCGCCGGCGGGTCAAGGGTTTTCAGCCCGTACCGGGCCGGGGGGCCGGGATGGTGACCGAATAGCGTGCGGTCAACGCGGCGATCCGCATAGCTGGTAAGCTCTAAGGTTGATGGCTCAAGATAAATTACGCATGATTCCGCTGGGGGGCCTGGGCGAGTTCGGTATGAACTGCATGGCTCTCCGCTGGCAGGACGATATTATCGTCATCGACGCCGGCCTGATGTTTCCTGAAGAAGAGCTGCTTGGCGTGGACATTGTCGTCCCCGACATCTCTTACCTGACCGAAAATCGCAGCAAGGTGAAGGCGATCCTGCTCACGCATGGGCATGAGGATCACATCGGTGGCCTGCCCTGGATCCTGTCCGAGCTGAACGTGCCGGTGTACGGGACTGAGTTCACGCTTGCCTTGGTAGAAGGCAAGCTCGATGAACACCGACTCCTCGACGACGCTGACCTGATCGAGATGCTGCCCGGCAAGCGCTTCACGTTGGGGCCGTTCTCGATCATGCCGATCCGGGTGACGCATTCACTCGTCGATTGCGTGGCGCTCGCCGTGCATACACCGGTCGGTGTGGTGCTGCACACGGGTGACTTCAAGGTGGACCTGTCGCCGCCCGATGGCAAGGTGTTCGACCTGCAGGCATTCGCTGACCTGGGCAAAGCCGGCGGCGTGCTGGCGCTGCTGCAGGATTCGACCAACGTCGATCGCAAGGGCTGGACGCCGAGCGAGCGGGCAGTGCGTCCGCGGCTCGATGAGATCTTTGCGCAGACCAAGAAAAAGCTCTTCTTCAGCTGCTTCTCATCGTCGATTACCAGGCTTGGGCTGGCGTTCGAGCTGGCACAGAAGCACGGGCGCAAGGTGGCGGTGATCGGGCGGTCGATGGACAACACGACCGAGATCGCGCAGGACCTGGGCTACATCAAGATCCCCCAGGGCCTGCTCATCAACCCTGGCCAGATCAAGGAGATGCAGCCCGACAAGGTGCTGGTCATGATCTCGGGCACGCAGGGCGAGCCAATGAGCGCGCTCAGCCGGGCTGCGGTCAATAATCACAAGTTTGCGAAGATCGACGCGGGCGACACCGTACTGATGAGCTCTCGCGTCATTCCGGGTAACGAAAAGTCGATCTATCGCGTGATCGATCACCTGGAGCGGCGCGATGCGCTGGTGATCCATGATGATGGCACCAATGGACTGATCCATGTATCGGGCCATGGCAGCTCGGAAGAGCTGAAGCTGATCATCAACCTGGTACAGCCGAAGTTCTTCATCCCTGTTCATGGCGACTATCGTCACCTGAAGCGGCACGTGGAGCTTGCGCTTTCGACCGGCGTGCCCGAGAAGGCTATCCTTCTCGAAGATGGTGATGTGCTTGAGTTCACCAAGGACACGGCGACCAAGAACGGCAAGGTGACGACGGGCCGGGTGTGCATCGACTCGGGCGGCAGCATCGACGTTGTTGAGGATGTGGTCATCCGCGACCGTCAGCACCTTTCTGAAGACGGTATCGTGATCGCGATCATTGCCATCAACAAGCGCTCCGGGCGCGTTGAATCGCCACCCGAGATCGTAATGCGCGGCTTTGCCATGGATGATGCACAGGTGATCGCCGAGGCTCGCCAGATCGTCACGCGCACGCTTGAAGGCTCGAGCACAGAAGAGAAGCAGGACTACGGCGTGATCAAGGAAAAGATCCGCAACGACCTGAAGCGCTTCATCCAGAAAGCCACCAGCCGCCGTCCCCTGATCATGCCTGTGATCATGGAGATCTAGCGCAAGGCCGAAGTCTGTCGACACATCAGCAACCGAGTCCTGCCGCCGAACGGGCGCCAGACTCGGTTGCTGTTGCTTTTGCGCCCATCCCCCTTTGCACGGGTCTTCAGGTACCATCGCGAGAGTAATGCGGGCCGGGTTCAAAATACGTCGGAAGAGGCCGCGGCAGCGTGGCCTGGGTGCAGTAGCGGAGCGATTGAAGCGCTCGCGGGAGCTGGTGGGTCGGACCCGCGAACGCGTCATTGAACGGCCTGTCTTCTACTCGCTCATCGCCTCCGGGCTGCTGGTGTTTGTGCTGGCCGCCTGGCCGTTTGCCAAGGACCATCTGAAGGCGATCGCGGTGCTGCAGATTGTGTCGGGCAAGCCTGTGCCAGCGCTGGTGGCGGACCTGGTGGGCGAGACGATCCGGACCGAGGATGTGACGCTTGACGTGGAATCGGGCAAGGTGCGCGCGCGGCTCTATACGCCCGCCAGCAAGCCGAACGCGCCGGCGATGGTAGTGCTCCACGGGGTGCATCACCTGGGCATCGACGAGCCGCGACTCGAGGCGTTTGCGTCGGCGATGGCAAGCTGCGGCATTCGTGTGCTGACGCCGGAGCTGCCGGACATTAAGGACTACCACGTGGATTCGACGTCAATCAAAACGATTGGCGAGACAACGGGCTGGTTCGCGAAGCAGACAGGCGCGCCGGTAGGTGTGATGGGGCTAAGTTTTTCAGGCGGGCTGGCGCTGGTGGCGGCGGCCGATCCGCTGTACAAGCCGGAGTTCAAGTTTGTGTTTGCGGTGGGATCGCAGGATTCGATGGGCCGCGTGGCGCAGTACTACAGGACCGGCGAGGACGAGCGCCCGAACGGCACAACCGAGCTGCTGCCCGCGCACGAGTATGGGCCGCTGGTGCTCGAGTATGAGTATGTCGAGGACTTTGTGCCGCCGCAGGATGTGGCTGTCGTCCGTTCAGTGCTGCGGGCGCACCTGTACGAGGACAAGAAGGCAGAAGAGGCGGCGGCGCTGAAGCTTGACGAGCGCCAGAAGCTGGAGGCGCTGGACCTGATGGATGCGAGCTCCTCGCATACGCGGTCGTTGATCCAGAAGGCGACGGTGAAGCACGCGCAGGAGATGGCGGGCCTGTCTCCTCGCGGCCGGCTGAAGACGTTTACGACTCCGGTGTACCTGCTGCATGGGCAGGGCGACAACATCATCCCTTCAGCCGAAACATTGTGGATGGCGGCGGAGCTGCCGTCCGTGAGCTTGCAGGCAATGCTGGTGAGCCCGGTGATCTCGCACATTGACATGGATGAGCGCAAGCCCGGGGTGTGGGAGGAGTGGAGACTGATTCACTTCTTTGCACTGGTAATGCACGCAACCGAGACCGGGAACGGGCGTACGCCATGGCTTTGATGGAAGAGCTCCGGTGCGCTTGCCAGATCGTCGCAGCTTCCAGCTTTGCTGCTGCGTCTTAGCGCTTGTCTCTGGTCCAGAGCAGGACATTGGCTGGGAGCCGAATCTCGCAAGCAGTACGCGCCGATCTACCCGACCCGATGCCGTGCGTTGTGGGACGCTGAGCGAAGGTTTTCGCCCCACCGCATATCCGAGCAAATCGTGAGTCATCCGAAACAAAGCGCCCGGCAGCCTACGGCGGTCGTATCTGGCGGTCGTATCTGGCGGTCGTATTCAAGGGTAAGCAGGCTTCCGCAGCGAAGCCCGGCACGGCTATCAGGGTGCGCCTGGCAAGACTAGAATGAGGCATCATGTTTGTAACTCTGGATGACATCAAGGGCGCTTCGCAGAGGATCTCGCCGGCTGCCGTTCGCACTCCGCTGGTAAAGCTGGACGCACCCGGGCTCGCCTTTGAGCTTTGGGTAAAGTGTGAGTCAGCCCAGCCCATCGGCTCGTTCAAGCTGCGCGGTGCGTACAACATGATCGCGCAGCTTCCGCCGGACGCGCTGGCCAGGGGTGTGATCACGTTTTCAAGCGGCAACCACGCCCAGGGTGTCGCCTACGCGGCGCGTGCGCTGGGCGCGAAGGCCGTGATCGTGATGCCGGACAATGCGCCATCCGTAAAGATTGAAGCGACCGCGGCGCTCGGGGCGGAGATCGTGTTTGTCGGGCCGGCATCCTCAGCACGACGCGAAAAGGCGGAGGAGCTCGCGGCGGCGCATGGCTACACCATCATCCCGCCGTACGACCATCCCCATATCATTGCGGGCCAGGCCACCTGCGGGCTTGAGATCGTGGACGAGCTGCCCGGGGTCGACCTGGTGCTGTCCCCGGTCTCTGGCGGCGGGCTGCTCAGCGGGTCAGCCACGGCGGTGAAGCTTGCGGGGCGCACGGGGATCGAGGTCTGGGGCGCGGAGCCCCTGCTGGCGGCCGATGCAAAGGAGTCGTTCGAGACGAAGACGCTGGTCGAGTGGCCAGCTGCATTGACCACGCGGACGATCGGCGACGGGCTGCGCACCCAGTCGCTCGGTGTGCTCAACTTCGAGCACATCCTCAAGTATGTGGATGGCATCGTGACCGTGACTGAAGAGGAGATTCTTGAGGCCATGCGCGTGATGATGCGGCACTCGGAGCTGGTGCCTGAGCCGAGCGGGGCTGTGACGCTGGCGGCTGCCTTGTTTCATGCAGCGGAGTTGCCGAGAGCTGAGCGGGTGGTGGTGATCCTGAGCGGCGGGAATGTGGAGCCGGCGTTGCTAAGGGCGCTGCGTGCCGAAGTTGCGGCTGCGAGCGTCTAAAGGCAGGATCGTCCTTGCGCCGGACGGGCCCCGCCTCATGGGGTACTGGGCGCTTCGCCTGTTTGTTGCCGAGGGGGGCATTTTGAAGCTTTGCATTGCAGGTTTGCTGGTGTTCGCGCTTCCCTTCGCTTTGGGCGCGCAGAAAAAGGGAAAGAACAGTCCGCTTTCAGGGTACGATCGCTCGGCGCGTGCCACTGTCGTACACGACACGATCGTCTACGTCGGGCCGGATGACACGTCGCAGAAGGTGGCCGAGGTGCTGCCCGGCCACGAACTCGTCGTGATCCAGCGTAACGGGCCCTGGGTGAAGGTCTTCGCGAACACCGACGGGCCGGACCAGGGCGATCCGGACAAGGCTCCGGAGTTTGGCGAAGACGCGGTGGCCACGCCGGATTCCGGGTGGATCAAAGACAAGGGCATCGTGCCAGTAGGGCTCGCCGGAGGCGACGGCATCCTGTTCGGCTCGGCGGCTTCGTATGAAGACCTTGCTGCACAGCCGCATGCGCCGAAGGACGCCCCAACCGAGGCTCGACTGCTCTACCGGCGGGTGTACGAGTACTTTCCCGATTCGCAGCTTGCGGCTGAGGCTGCCTGGCGCTCGGCGGATATCCGCTGGCAGCTTGATAAGCAGGACGTATCATCGCTGCCGTCTGCGAAGGAGCAGGAGGCGTACCTGCGGCCGCAGATCTATGACGGAGAGATGAAGCACATCATCAAGACCTGGCCGGGTTCGAAGTGGGCCTGGCAGGCGGCGTACGCGATGCTCGATAACAAGCTGTGCGGCGACTGGCAGGGGCTTCCAAAGTGTCCGGAGATGGAATCGGGCCTTTATCTGAAGTATGCGGGTCAGTATCCCGAATCGCCGAAGGCAGCCGAAGCCTTTTACAACGCGGTCTCGCGCCAGGGGGTGCTGGTGACGATGTATACCGTTGATGAAAATCGCAAGCGGGCGGAAGACGCGGCCAACAAGGTACAGCAGATGACCGCCGATATGAAGGTTCGATTTGGCGGAAGCGACTGGACCCGGCGAGCGGAGAGCGTGGCGTTCCGGGTCAGGCAGGGTGTGGCTGTATACGGGACCGACCGGGAGTAGAAGCAGAGACCAACCTGCTCCGAACGCTGGCGGCGACCCATCTGGTGGGACGGGATCGATCGCTTGTGCGGGCTGCAGAGAACAACCCCGGAGGTAACCACACGCCAGCACTTCCGCCCACGAAGTGGTGCCCGCACGGCATAAGGACGCTTTAGTATTGCTTCATGCCCATTTTGAAGGTTCTTATTCTGGCCATTGTCCAGGGCCTCGCCGAACTGCTGCCTGTTTCAAGTTCCGCCCACGTGGTGGTTGCCGAAAAGCTGATGGGCCTCGATCCCAGCTCGCCCCAGATGACGCTGGTCCTGGTAATGCTGCATACCGGTACCATGTTCGCCGTGATCGTATATTTCTGGCGGCGCTGGGCGCAGACCTACTTCCGTTCGGCTCAGGTGATGAAGGATTCTGCGATCCGCATCGTGGTGGCCACCGTGCTGACCACGCTGATCGGCTTTCCCATCATCAAGATCATCGAAAAGACAATGTTTCACGGCGCGGACAAGGCGGAAATCGAGCAGCTCTTCGGGCGGCTCGACCTGGTTGCGATCGCGCTGTTCTGTGCGGGCGTGCTGATCTTCGCGGCGGGCATCAACCGGAGAAAAAATCTCACGGGCAAGTCAATGCTGGGGCGCAACGATGACGAGCTGACGTTGTCGCAGGCCGCACTGATCGGCGGCGTACAGGGTCTCTGCCTTCCGTTTCGTGGCTTTTCACGGTCCGGCGCGACGATCTCTGCCGGCATGATGGCAGGCGTCGCGCGCGAAGCCGCAGAGACGTTCAGCTTTGCGTTGGCTGTGGTGCTGACGCCTGCAGTGCTGGGCCGCGAGGCGCTGCGGCTTCTCAAGGCGTCGCACCTGGCCGCAGCAGCGGGCACGCCGATCGATCTGCACGGAGCAATCGTCGCAAGCTTGCTGGGGCTCGTTATGTCGTTTGTAGCAGGGCTTGGGGCGCTGAAGTGGCTTTCAAGCTGGCTTGAAGCGGGCCGCTGGTACCTGTTCGGGATCTACTGCATCGTGGCCAGCGCGGGGGTGTTCTACCTCCACACACTGGGATACTAGCTGCGTCGGGTGTAGAGCCACGCCCAGTAGATAAGCGGGAGTTGCCCCGGCAGACGAGCCCATAGCACCCAGACGGGGATCTTTGGCCAGTGATCGGGATGGAGCGCCATGTTTACATTGGCCGGCATCACGGCGACCAGCAGCGCGATGAGCCCCCACGCCGCGGCCTGCCGGCTGAAGCTGAAGAGCAGGCCCAGGCCGCCGAAGATCTCTGCCGCTCCACTGAGCAAGACAAGCTGCCGGGGATTGGGCAGGTACGTCGGCATAATGCTGACGTAGAGGGAAGTCAGCCGGAAGTGAAGTGAGCCGGCAATGAGGAAGAGCGCCGCAAGCAGGAAGCGTCCAGGCATGGCTTGACGTTACAGGAGCGGAAGCAACCGCGTGCTGGTGGAGGGGCGGCGACCGCTCGTGGCGTAGAAAGGCTTGCGCGCGCAGACTGCAGAGTCCACCGTCTGATCTCTTGCGCGCGAGCCGCTTCCACCCGTGAACTGACGCCCATCCGGCGTCAGGACGCGGTCGCTTCCGCTGTTACTTGCGTGTCTTAACCGCGACCACGGCCTGCTCGACGCCCTCTTCGGGGACTGGCGGGACCGGCATGGTGGAGGGCGAGATGCCCATCTTTTCGCGGAGTGCGGTGTCGATGCGGCCGAAGACGTCGCGATTCTCCTTCAGGAAGTTGCGAACGTTCTCGCGGCCCTGGCCGATGCGCTCGCCCTGGAAGCTGTACCAGGCGCCGCTCTTGTCGACGATGTTGTGGACCACTGCAAGGTCGAGCGTGTCTCCTTCGCGCGAGATGCCCTCGCCGTAAAGAATGTCGAACTCGGCGTCCCGGAATGGCGCGGCGACCTTGTTCTTGACGATCTTGACCTTGGTGCGCGAGCCGACGATGACGTCGCCTTCCTTGACTGCGCCGATGCGGCGAATGTCGATGCGAACGGACGAGTAGAACTTCAGCGCGCGGCCGCCCGTCGTGGTCTCGGGATTGCCGAACATCACGCCGATCTTGTCGCGGATCTGGTTGATGAAGATCAGGGACGTGCGTGACTTCGCGACCGTTCCAGTCAGCTTGCGCAGCGCCTGCGACATCAGTCGCGCCTGTAGACCCATGTGCGAGTCGCCCATCTCACCGTCGAGTTCGGCCTTCGGCACCAGCGCCGCGACCGAGTCGACGACCAGCACATCGATCGCGCCTGAGCGCACCAGCGCCTCGACGATCTCGAGCGCCTGCTCGCCATAGTCCGGCTGCGAAACCAGCAGGTTATCGACGTCGACGCCCAGCTTCTTCGCGTAGCCGGGATCAAGAGCATGCTCGGCGTCCACAAAGGCAGCGAGGCCGCCGGCCTTCTGCGCCTCGGCGATAATCTGCAGCGTGATCGTGGTCTTACCGGATGATTCCGGTCCGAAGATCTCGATCACCCGTCCGCGTGGCACGCCGCCCACCCCAAGCGCCGCGTCAAACGAGATTGAGCCCGTCGAGATGACCGAGATCGGCACAATGGCTTCCTTCGATCCAAGCCGCATGATCGAGCCCTTGCCGAACTGCTTCTCAAGTTGTGAGAGTGCTGCATCAATCGCTTTACCGCGGTCGTCTGCCAAGTGAATCTCCTCTTTGTGGGGCGATAGTTTGTGCTCTCCAGACCGACCCAGACGAAGTCTAGCACCAAGCCCGGGCAAAGCAAAGAAAAAGCGAATCGTTCCCGATTTGGTATGCCCATTTCAGGATGACCCGCATTGCCCTTCCCGCCTGAACAACACGGTGGATAAGCAGCCGGAAATTGGCGCCTCAATACAGCTATCGACTACCGTTTGCCGCCCGATGCAAGAAAGCCGCCGTCGACCGCTATGAGCCGGCCGGTCGTAAAGCTCGAGCGTCCAGCTGCCAGGTAGAGCGCAGTCGAAATCAGCTCCCACGTTCCGCCCCCGTTCCTGCCGAACCGGCCGGCCGTAGTCCGCTCGAGAGCAAAGATGCGACTGCAGGTGCGCCCTGATCGCAGGCGGCGACCACCTTCGTCAGCTGAAATTGTTGACGCGCTTTGCCATACGCGGTTTGCCGCATGCAGCTCGCGCGCGCCAGCGCTCCCACCCTGAGGGGGCGCCCGTCCGGCGTCAGGACCCGGTTGCTGTTGTATCGTTGTGAGCCGGGGGCAGGCTTCTATGAAGTTCGTTTTGTTGTTGATCACTGGTTTGCTGCTGATGCCGGATGCGGTACGGCCGGGCGAGGTGTGGGTCGATGACCGGGGCAAGCCGATCGAGGCTCACGGCGGCGGTATCCTGCGCCTGGGGCAGGAGTTCCTCTGGTTCGGCGAGGATCGCACCGAGACCAACGATCCGCACAAGAAGTATGTGGCCTGCTACTCCTCGACAGACCTGGTCCACTGGCGCTTTCGCAGACAGGTACTCGCGCTCCAGAATCCCGAGAACCTGGATCCTGAAAACCAGGGCGCCAAGACCGTGCTCGAACGGCCGAAGGTCTTCTTCAACCAGAAAACGAAAAAGTTTGTGATGTACATGCATCTGGACGATGCCAGCTACAAGCTCGCACGCGTCGCCGTCGCCACCAGCGACACCGCCGATGGCACCTACCAGTACGTGAAGAGCTTTCGCCCGCTTGAGCAGGAGAGCCGCGACATCGGGCAGTTCGTCGACGACGACGGCTCGGCCTATCTCATCTTCGAATCCCGTCCCACCAAGGGCTTCTTCATCGCCAGGCTATCGGACGATTACATGACCGTAGCCGAGAAGATGAGCTTCGTGCCGGCTCCACTTGAAGGCGGCGCCGTCGTCCACTTCAACGGCCTCTACTACGTCATAGGCTCGCACATGACTGGCTGGCGCCCGAATCCGAACGTATACGCCACGTCATCCAGCCTGCGTGGACCCTGGACCGAGATGAAGGACATCGCACCGCCCGAGGTCAACACCTACGACTCACAGTCGAGCATGCTGCTGAAGG
>CAXTUS010000111.1:0-11364 GCA_964247475.1 uncultured Acidobacteriaceae bacterium
GCTGAAGGCCACCCCCACGACCACCCGCACGAACACGCCCACGAACACACCCACGGCCGCTCGCTCACCGTCATCCGCGAGCTCATCACGAAGGCCCCGCTCGCCCCCGCCGTCCAACGCACCGCGATCATGGCCTTCGAGCTGCTGGGCGCTTCAGAAGCCAAGATCCACAACGTCCGGGTAGACAGCATCCACTTCCACGAGGTCGGTGCAGTCGATGCCATCGTCGACATCGTCGCCGCAAGCGCAGGCATCCATCACCTGCAGATCGGAGCCTGGCACAGCTCGCCCGTCAACGTCGGCGGAGGCATGGTCCAGTGCGCGCACGGCCTCTTCCCGGTCCCCGCGCCCGCCACGGCTGACCTGCTCAAGGGGTATCCGACCTATTCCGCCCACCTCCAGAAGGAACTTGTCACACCCACCGGCGCCGCCCTCCTGCGCGCCCTCGATCCTGCCTTCGGCACCCAGCCCGCCATGTCTGTCGAACACATCGGCTACGGCGCCGGCACACGCAACCCTGAAGGCTTCCCCAACGTCCTGCGCCTCACCATCGGCGAAGCGGCACCCACCAGCCAAGCCGCCGAACTGCAAACCGTCAACGTCCTCGAGACCGCGCTCGACGATCTGTCCCCTCAGGTCATCGCCTTCGTCGCCGAGGCCGCCCTCGCCGCCGGCGCGCTCGACGTCATGCTCACGCCGGTCCTCATGAAGAAGGGACGCCCCGGCACCCTCATCACCGTCCTCGCAAAGCCTGAAGACAGTCAGAAGCTCGAGCAGCTCCTGCTGCGCGAAACCAGCACCCTCGGCGTTCGCATCCGCCAGGAGCAGCGCGCATGCCTTGATCGCAGGCACGAGACCGTCGCCACCCCGTTCGGCGACATCCGCATCAAGCTGGGCTTACGCGGATCAGACATCCTCAACGCAGCCCCGGAGTTTGAAGACTGCCGGGCCGCCGCACTCAGCCACGGCGTCGCCCTGAAGCAGGTTCAGCAGGCGGCCCTCGCCGCGTTTGGAGAAGCCAAGCAATGACCGGTGACGCGCTGCTCAAGATCCTCTCAGACGTGGAGCAGGGAACCCTGACCCCCGACGCTGCAGCCAGGCGGCTCAGCACCCTGCCCTTCGAAGACCTCGGCCACACCCGCGTCGACCACCATCGCAGCTTGCGCACCGGCCTGCCGGAGGTCATCTACGGTGCCGGGAAGACCAGCGAACAGATCGTCCAGATCTTCACCAGCCTGCGCGCCGACGGCGTCGACGTCCTCGCCACGCGCGTCGCACCCGAGGCCGCCGAGGCCATCCTCGCCGCCCATCCCGATGCCGTCTGGTCGCAGCTGGCGCGAACCGTCGCCCACCGTGCCTCAACCTCAATCCGCGGCCACGTGGCCGTAGTCTGCGCAGCTACCAGCGACCTGTCCGTAGCCGAGGAGGCAGCCGTCACCGCCGAGGTCTTCGGCGCACGCGTCTCGCGCTTCTTCGATGTCGGCGTAGCCGGGCTGCACCGCCTGCTCAGCGTGCGCGATGCGCTGCTCGAAGCCGATGCCGTCATCGTCTGCGCCGGCATGGAAGGCGCCCTGCCATCGGTCGTGGGCGGCCTGGTCGGCGTTCCCGTGATCGCCGTCCCTACCTCGGTCGGCTACGGCGCAAGCTTCGGCGGAGTCACCGCGCTGCTCGGCATGCTGAACTCCTGCAGCCCCAACGTCAGTGTCGTCAACATCGACAATGGCTTCGGCGCCGCATACTCCGCCGTACTGATCGCAAGGAAGTAACCCCCGGACGGCTCATCCCCGGTCCCCCGGCGGATGACTCCCAACGGCTCCCCTGCATCTCACCTTCCGCATACCAGGAGGATTTGAGATGGAGCGTAGAGATTTTTTGAAGACGGCAGGCGTGGCCGGAGTAGCCGCTGTCACCGGCGGCGCGGGCGCCGAAGCAACCAGCAGCGGCTCCACCACCCGACCGCAGTCCCCGGACATGCCCTACCGTCAGCTCGGAACCACAGGCGAAATCGTCTCCGCCATCGGCATGGGCGGCTATCATCTCGGCAAACAGAAAGAACAGGCCGAAAGCATCAAGCTCATCCACTCGGGCGTCGATCGCGGCATCACCTTCCTCGACAACTCGTGGGACTACAACGACGGCATCTCTGAAGTCCGCATGGGCTGGGCGCTCAAGCAGGAGGGCTACCGCCAGAAGGTCTTCCTCATGACCAAAATCGACGGCCGCACCAAGGAGGAGTACAACAAGCAGCTTGAGCAATCGATGGGACGCCTGCAGACAGAGGTCATCGACCTCGTCCAGTTCCACGAGTGCATCCGCCTCGAAGATCCCGACCGCATCTTCGCCGCCGGCGGTGCGCTTGAAGCCGCCGTCGCCGCCAGGCAGGCAGGCAAGATCCGCTATATCGGCTTCACCGGCCACAAGGACCCTGCCGTCCACCTGCGCATGTTCGAGATGGCAGAAAAGCACGGCTTCAAGTTCGACACGGTGCAGATGCCGGTCAACGTGATGGACGCGCACTTCCGCTCCTTTACCCACAACGTCATCCCGGTCGCGCAGAAGCAGGGAACCGGGGTCCTCGCCATGAAGACCTTCGGTGACAACTTCATCCTGTCGAGCAACACGGTCAAGCCTATCGAAGCCCTGCACTACGGGCTATCCCAGCCCGTCTCGGTCGTCATCACCGGCATCGACCGCCCGGAGATCCTCGACCAGGCGCTCGAAGCCGCGAAGACCTTCAAGCCCATGACCGAAGCCCAGGTGTCGGAGATCCTCGGACGCACCAGGGTAGCCGCCAGCGAAGGCAAGTTCGAGCTCTTCAAGACCACGCCGCACTTCGACAGCACGGCGCAGAATCCCAAGTGGCTCGGCTAGCGCTAACGGGCTTCTGATGCCGGGGCGCTGCTGGCTCAGCGGGCAGCGGCCCGGCCTCCTTCCCTCGCCATCCTCCAGGTCAATCCAGGTCAATCCAGGTCAGTCCAGGTCAATCCAGGTCAACCCGGGAAAAGGCTCCCCGGCTAAGATGAATCGATGGGCTTCCGGCGCACGCTCCCGCTCTACCTTGGCTTTGCGGCGACCGGCGTAGGGGTTGCCCTGCCCGGCGCCCTCCTGCCCGCGCTCATGCTGCGCTGGCACATGAGTGACGAACAGGGCGGCCGGCTCTTCCTCATGGCCTGGATCGGCTCAAGCCTCGGCTCACTCCTCGTCCGCGGAGCCCTGCGCACCACCCTCGCCCTCGGCAGCTTCAGCATCGCTCTCGCGGCCGCCGCCCTCGGCCTCTGCGGCGTCTACGCAGCAGACCTTTCGATGCTGGTCTACGGCGCAGGCCTCGGCCTCGCCATGACCTCCATCTCGCTCATCCGCCAGCAGCAGGCTGCGCGCGTCGGGCAGGAGATGGTCCGGCTCAACCTGCTCTGGGCGGTCGGCGCCTTTCTTTGCCCATCCCTCACCGTCCGCGCGCTCACCACCGGCAGCATCCGGCCGCTGCTCTTCAGCGTCGCCGCCAGCTTCACCCTGCTGGCCGCATACAGCCTTACCCTGCCGGCGCTGCGTCTCAGGCACCTGGCCGAGGGCGGCTATCAACCTTGGAAGGTCTTCGCCCGGGTCCCCGCCGCCATCATCCTCTTGACCATGCTCATCACCGGCGTCGAAGCCGCAGCCGGGGGATGGCTCGCCACCTACGCCAATCGCGACGCGCACAGCGTAGCCGCGACCATCGCCGCGCCCACCTGCTTCTGGGCAGGTCTGCTGGTCAGCCGCCTCTTCTGGTCCTTCGGGGAACGTTGGTTCAGCCCGCAGACCATCGTCCGCGGCAGCCTCGCGCTCATGGCCCTCGCCTCCATCCTGCTGGTCGCAACCCCGGCCGGCGGCCTCATCCTCAGCGCAGCCTTCGGGCTCGGCTTCGGCATCGGCCCCACCTACCCCCTGCTGCTCGCCTGGGCGCTCGACTTCGATCGCGGAGGCGCCATCTTCTTCCTCGCCGGCGTCGGCTCCTCGTGCCTGCCGTGGCTTACCGGCCTGGTCTCAATGCAGCAGGGCTCGCTGCGACTCGGCCTTTCGGTGCCCCTCGCCGGCACCTTGTTGATGCTCGTCGTCGCCCTTTCCTCCGCGCTCGGCAGGCCGGGGCAGAGCGCCGTCTCCTCGCCGTCTCCTCCTAGACCCGCCTGAAGCCGACCTTCTCGAACGCCCTCTTCACCTCGGGATTCCGCATAAACGTCTCCCAGACAAAACCGGTGCGCAGGTTCTCAGCCATCAGCACGCTGATCCCCAGGTCGATCCCCAGCACGTCAGGGTCGTACCAGTCCGCGTCCGGATGAAACGCATCGCAAAGCCCGTACCGGCCCCAGGCCTTCGGATAGCGTTGCTTGAGCGACCGCAGCACCCGCAGACACTGCCGAGGCGCAAACGGAAGTGAGCCCGCGGCTGCATTCGGCACCACCGACCCATCCACCCCGCCGAAGCCTTTGCCGTTCCGGTCCGGCCCACCCCACGCCGTGTAGCCATGCGCCGAATCAGACGCGCTGATCCCCCAGTAATCCTCGCTGAAAGGCTTGCCCAGGCTCAGGCAGAAAGCCCTGTGCGCAAGCGTCGCGCTTACCGAGTTCTCGAAGTAGTTGGCATACGCATCCCGCTTGTGGCGGAAGTCGAACCACGCATGGCTGTACTGATGCACAAACAAAGGATCGCTGTCGCCGATGAAGTCGAAGCCCGCATAGCTCATACGCGGCCGGCTCCACGCCTGCCACGTCGAAGCATCGACCGGATGGGTCGGTGAACCGATCGCAAGCAGGTACAACATCATGTGCTCGCAATAATGATTCCAGCGGGCAGGGATGAACCTGCCGCCCCGTACCCCCATTGAAAAGGTGCTGCCGCCGTTCAGCATCCACGGCCACTCCACGCGCTCATAGAGCTTCGTAGCCAGGTCCACAATCTCCCTGTCCTCGTGAAAGTGAGACCGCGCCGTCAGCACGCCGCACAGCAGCAGGGAAGTGTCGATCGGCGACACCTCGCTGCCATGGTAAGCGCCGCCCCGGTCCACCTCGTTGAAGTGGTACAGGAAGCCGTGGTCGTGCGGCATGTTGCCGTTCAGATGCCAGTCAAGCGTTTGTCTTACCTGCGCAATCACGCGCGCCCGCGGCTGCCAGCCGCGGCGCTCCGCGATGCACAACGCAGACAGACCAAAGCCGGTCGCCGCGATCGAAGCCATCGTCCGCGGATCCCGTCGCCCGTCCATGTTCCCCGCGCGCGCCCGGTCGAGCACCTGGCCCGTCTTCGCACCCGCCTGCTCGACGAAGTAAAGGCACGCACGCCGCTCAACCACCTCACGCACGCCCTCGGCCGCCCCGCTCCGCGCCGCCCCCGCCCCCACCCGCCCCCCCCCCGGCCGGGCCGACGAGGCCGCGCCCGAGATCCAGGCCGAAGCCATCCCCTTCAGCAGCTCGCGACGTCCTGACCGCACCTATCGCCCCACCAGCACAACCGCCAGCCCATGCGCCGGCACGGTCAGCGTAAGGCCATTCCCCGCAAGCTTCATAGGTTCGGGCGGAGCCATCGCCCCGGCCGCACGCAGCTGCTTGATCTGCTCGCGCGTCAGGTCAGCCGGCGGCCGGCCCATCGCGTCGAACGCCTTCAGCACGTTGCCATGATCCTCATCCACCCGATACACCTCGACAGCAGATCCGGCAGCCACACCCTTCAGCTCCACGTGGAAGGTCTTGGCCGGCCCCGCAGGCCCCTTCGGCATCGTGTACCGGTCACCCGTGCCGACCGGTGGCGCATAGTCCCACAACGCAAGCGCAAGGCCGCCGCCCGGCAGCTTGGTCGCCAGCACAGACTCCGACTGCACCTTGATCCTCTGATCGCCCAGCTTGTGCAGCATCCTGAAGACGTTCAGCGAAGGCTTGCCGATGTTGTCCGCGGCCAACAACCCGAAGCCGCCATAAAAGGGCGAGCGCACCACCCCCTGCTCCTCGAACACGTCAGAAAAGGACCAGTAGTCCATCGACTCCGTAAGCCCGTCGCACAGGCGGATGTTATTCGCCATCCAAGGCCCCATGTAAGTCGAATCCGTCACGTTCGGCTCATTTGCATAACTCGCGTTATATTCCGAGAAAATCAACGGCATCTTCGGAAAAGGTGAAGCAAGAATCTGCTTGTGCACCATCTCGACCGCGCGCCACACCATCTTGTCCCGCGGAATATCCTCGTTCGTCTTCATCACGTTATCTGCCGTGTCGTTGGCGTAGACATGCGTCGAGGCAAAATCGACCGGAACCTTCTCCGCCTTCGCATGCGCCAGGAACTCCCCCACCCAGGCCGCCTGCGCCGTCGACGGTCCACCCACCTGGAGCCGGGGAGAGACCGCCTTGATCGCACGCGCAGTGTGGTCATACAGCGTGAAGTAAGTCGCCTGGTTCGGACGTCCGCCCCAGAAATCGAGATTCGGCTCGTTCCACACTTCAAACTTCCAGGTAGCCACCTCATCGATCCCGTAGCGCTCCACCAGGTGCGCGGCAAACGCCTTGATCATCTTGTCCCACTCCGCATAGTCCTTGGGCGGAGACACATTCGGCTTATACCAGAACGCATGCAGCGCCGCCGGATCGGACGCCATCTTCTTCGGCATAAAGCTCAATTCAACAAACGGCCGCACCCCCTCATCCAGCAGCCCGTCATAGATCTGGTCGATGTAGGAGAAGTTATAAGCGGACGCATCGTTCGCCGCCTTGGCCGCAAGCCCGGGGTTCTTCGTCTGGCGGTCCGGATCATAAAGCCCGACCTCATCCATGAAGATGCCATGGAAGCGCACCGACTTGAAGTCCGTCGCCTGCTTCACCGTGCGGATGTCCTGGCGATAGCTGTCACGCAGCGCAAGAATCGCACGACCGGAGCCAAACGTCTGCTCCCAGAAGTGCGGAAACGGCGTGGTAGCAGCCTGGGCATCGACCACAATGTGTTCGGCAGCCGCACTGTCCGGCGGCGCAGGCGCCTGTGCACCGCCGGGGGCCGTCAGCGGACCCAGCAGAATAAAAGGAAATATCCATCGCGAAAGCAAGCGTGAGCCTGCCGGCAGGTAAGTGCGCATGTGAGAGCTCTCCCGCAAAACTAGGTAAGTCAAAAGCGCTGATCATTCGTTATCAGCGAAATCATTCGTTATCAGCAAAAGAACAGGGGGTGCGCCGGATGGAGCACCCCCCCTGTTCTGCCGTCCTCACGCAGCTAGAAGCTGAAGCGCGCCTGCAGGTTCACAATCCGTCCAGCCAGCCCGGTGTCAGACTGCCCGAAAGTTGACTGCAGGTAGTTCGTATTCACGCGACCCGGAGAAAGGTTCGTCTGGTTGAACAGGTTGAAGGCATCCGCCCGGAACTCCAGTCCCGGAGCCTCGCCCAGCCCCTTCACATGCGGCAGCGCGAAGTTCTTCGTCACCGTCGCATCCACATCCTGGTAGCCCGGACCGTTGAACGAGTTACGCGAAACACCCGGCAGCGTAGGCAGCCCGGCCGCTACTCCGCCTCCCGGAGCCACCGGAGCCACAGGATTCAGGAAGTAAGGCGAAGCGGTAGTGGTCGGGGCCGTCGGGAAGTTCAGGTTCGGCAGCCCCTGCTCATACGCCTTGTTGCTCGTTACCTGGTGCGATCCGCCTAGGAAGGCAGCGGGCCGCAGGTTGTTGTAAGGGCTCGAACCATAGTAGAGATTTCCGCCGCTGACGTTATAAACCGCTGTGAACGGGAAGCCGGTATGGATGTTGTAGATACCGCTGAACGAGAAGCCATCGACGACCGTATGCAGCAGGCTGTTGTTGCGGAAGAAGACCGGCTGCCACAAGCCATACAGCTTGAACGCCTTGCCGTAGTTGAAGTCCGAGCGGCCATACGCCAGGTCCGGACGATACGGGTAAGGATCCTGGTAGTAAGGTCCCGAGCCCGTGTCCATCGTCTTCGCATAGTTGAACTCCGCATCAAACTGCAGCCCGTGCGACATCTGGTGCTTCAGCCCCAGCAGCAGCGAGTTGTTGTTCGAGTGGCCCGTGTTGCCGAAGAACTGCACGTTCGATACCAGCGGGTTCTGCGCCTGGCCCTGCGCAAACGCATTGGCATACAGCCACGACTGCACAATCAAATGCCGCGACAGGCTGCCCTGGTAGCCAACCGAAGCCACCAGCTTGTGGCCCAGATCGATCTGCGTATCAAGCGAGAAGTGCTGCGTGTAGATGGTCGGCTGCGTGGGCTGATAGGCAACTACCGAAGCTCCACCAGACAACGGCAGGTTATTCGCATTGAAGCCGCCGATCGCGTTCGGGTTCGCCGGATAGCCGAAAAGCGAGTTCGGATCAGCAGCCACACCATACACAATCCTAGGATCGATGGTCGCCACCCCGTTCACGATGCTGCTGCTGTTGAACGAAGCATTCAATACGTTCGGAGGATTGCCGGCCGAGTTGCCCGTGATCGCAATCTCGGTCTGGTTGAAGTTCAACCCGTAGCCGCCGCGCACCACCGCCTTGCCGTGCAGCATATCCGGGCTGAAAGCAAAGCCGAACTGCGGCCCGAAGTTCAGCTTCTGTGCGTTCGTCAGGTTGCCGCCCCGCCGCACCGTCAGGTCGCTGTAGGTGCCGGCGCCCGTGCCAAGCTGCACCACGCCCAGGTTGTTCTGCTTCGAGTAGTAAGGCGCAAAGTAGCTGTAGCGCAACCCGGCATTGATCGTCAGGTTCGGCTTCGCCTTCCAGTCATCCTGGACGAAAGCTCCCCAGATATTCTCGCGATTATCCTGGCGTGCCGTAGTCGGCGTTCCGGTAGCAGGATCGAAGCTGCCCGCCTCCGCGTGCGGCGCATCGTTGATGAAGTCCCAGATGTTATAGAAGTTATAACTCGGACGCGCTGAATAGGTTGGATTATTCAGATATTGCAGACGCGTCAGTTC
This sequence comes from uncultured Acidobacteriaceae bacterium, assembly GCA_964247475.1. Taxonomy (GTDB): domain Bacteria; phylum Acidobacteriota; class Terriglobia; order Terriglobales; family Acidobacteriaceae; genus Edaphobacter. The sequence goes on from CAXTUS010000111.1 coordinate 8,920, forward strand.
ACCACCGAAGCGAATATTGTGATTGCTCACGATCTTCGTCGCCACATCGCGGAACGTATAGGTGTGCTGGTTGTAGTTGCTGGGCCCGGGCGCGCCAAAGGATTGCAGCGTAATGCTGCCGATGCCGTCCACCTGCGAGGTGGGCAGACCGAACGGCTCCTGGGGATTGCTCGTAATCTCGTTCCATCTCCAGCCCGCATCGTTTGCCCGTGCCTCGTTCAAAAAGGTCGGCGAAAACACGTGGTTGTAGATCACGGTGTAGGCGTCGTTGGTCTGGTCATGGTGGTAGAGGTTATAAGCTCGCGCCGGCCCGTAGAACGAGGTCGAGGAGTAGGGAACCCAGTAGATCGCAAACGCAACGTGATCCTTCTTCGTCACATCCGCATCCAGCCGGCCGTTGTACTGCTTGGCCGAGATGCTCAACGGCGTGGCAGTGTTATACAACGCAATATCGCCAACGTTCGTCAGGCCGCCGCCAACCCCGGGATTGGTCGCACTCTGCCACGTCAGGTCCTGGGTCCCGCGACCCGAGGCAAGCGGAGACCCAAGGTTCAAGCCCTGGCCGGGAACCGTGCGGCAGTTCTGGCCTTCAATCAACCCAACGTCCCCGCAGGTCTGTTCAACCAGCGTGCCCGACGGCGCCGCACCGGCGAAGTTCAGGTACGTCGAGGCGATCGTTCCGGTCGGCGCAAGCGCGCGAAAGGCCGCCGTGTCGTACCAGCCGGAACCGGTCGAAGTCGAGTTCTGCGGCTCGGTCTCATACGCGAAAAAAGCGAACAGACGATCCTTCAGGATCGGTCCGCCGATGCTGCCGCCGTACTGGTTCGAACGCTTGGTATCGCGCAGCAGGTTGCGCTCGGCCGGCGTCCCCGGGTTGAAGGTGCCGGGACCGTTGTAGCGCTGGTAAGCGTTCAGTCCCGGCCGGTTGGCCCGGAAGAACAGGCTGCCGTGAAACTGGTTGGTGCCGGTCTTCGACGTAATCTCAACCTGCGCCCCGCTGAAGCGGCCGTTCTGGGCGTCATACTCGTTCGACACGATCTTCATGCTGCCGATCGAGTCCTCGGTCGGCGTAATCACCGACGTTCCGCCCCAAACTGCGCTCGCCGTGCTGATGCCATCGATCGAGATGCCGTTGGTCTCATACTGGCCGCCATTGGCGTTCGCCTGCGGACCGTTCTCGGTCGAAAAGATGCCCGATCCGCTGCCGCCCGGCCCCTGCGTCCCCGGCAGGTTGTTGCTTCCTCCGCCCGACCCCTGAGCGCCGTCACCAAAGACACCCGGCGCAAGCTGCACCAGCGAAAATACGTCGCGACCGGGTGAAGGCAGGTGCTGGATCTGGTTCGCATCGACCGATCCGCTGGTCGAAGCCGTCTCGGTGTCGAGCACCGCCACGTCGGACGCATTCACGTTCACCGTCGTCGTCGTCTCGCCCAGCGCAAGCTGCACGTTCAACGCATTCGACTGCTCAGGGATGAGATGAACATCATCAATCACCTGCTGCTTGAAGCCGGTCGCCGAGGCCAGCAGCTTGTAGTGGTCGGGCGCCAGCGCGTTGAAGTTGTAGACGCCGCTGTCGTTCGACTTCGCCGTGAAGCTGCGGCCCGTGTCGTTATCCGTCAGGGTCAGCGTGGCGTTCGGGATCGCGGCGCCCGTAGCGTCAGAGACCGTGCCCTGGATCGATGCGCGAAACTGCGCATGGGCGCTGGTCGCGGCGACTGCCAGGACCGTGCCTGTCATGGATGTGCGCGTAAGCGCGAGGAATTTACTGGTGTTCATGCTGCCTCCGGGAAGGTACTGCGTGGGGAGTGCTTTCTGACGGCATGGTTGTTTAGGCAACCGTTTGCCTAGCCCTTGGATGTTCTAGTGAATTGCACCTTCAGCTGTCAAGCTCGATGCTTGCCCGGCAGAGCTGCAAACCCTCTTCATGGCCCGTGTGCGTGTACTTGGATGCATGTGGCAGACTGAAAGCTGTGACCCCGTCAAAACCCCCCAACGGCCACAAAACGTCCAGCATGAAGATGGTGGCCGAAGAGGTCGGGCTCTCGATCACCGCGGTCTCGCGCGTGCTCTCAGGCGCACCCGCGGCACGCTCCATCCCGCCGGCCACCCAGGACCGCATCTTCGCCGCCGCCAAGCAGCTGAACTACCGGCCGAACCTGCTCGCGCGCTCGCTCCGCCGCGGACTCTCGCACACCGTCGGGGTGCTCGTGCCGGAGGTCTCAGAGGGCTACACCACGCTCGTCCTCGCCGGCCTCGAGCAGGGTCTGCTCCAGGCCGGCTACTTCTATAACCTCATCAGTCATCACCACCGGGACGACCTCATCGAGCAGGCGCAGGGGATGATGATCGAGCGCGCAGTCGACGGCTTCGTCGCCATCGACACCATCCTGCACAAGCATCTGAAGCTGCCGACCGTCACCATCTCCTGCCCGGATAAAGATGAAT
>CAXTUS010000112.1:0-1603 GCA_964247475.1 uncultured Acidobacteriaceae bacterium
CCCGAGGCCACCTGGCAGATATGGCTGACTGGCGCCAGCAGGCACCATCCCCTGCTCCGCCGCCGTTGCGTCCGGCCCTGGCTTGAGCAGCGCCGCAAGACCGCCTGTTGATCCAACGGACGCAGGCCGATCGGCGGAGGGCGTGCTGTGGCCAAGCTCGGTCTCGAGCGGCGCTCCAGGGGCATCCTGGGGCATCGCGGCCAGTGACGCCTTGTAGTAGGCTGCGGCTCGCTTGGCATCGCCGCGCTGCTGTTCAAATTTCGCCGCCAGCAGCAGCAGCTGCGGGTTCTTCGGGTACTCGGCCAGGGCAAAGCGCGGCCAGGTCTCGGCAGCCTTGCGATCGTCGGCTGCAAGCGCCGCACCCACCGCCCCGCGATAGTCGTCGGGCTTCGCCTTTTCAAGGTCGATCGACTTCCAGATCGCCACCGACTGCTTCGGCATGCCAGCCGCCGCATAGCCGCCAGCGAGCGCCTTCGTCACCTCGAGATTGCCGGGAAAGGTGTGCGCGGTAGCATTGAGGATTGCGAGCGAACGCCTGTTGTTGCCCGCGGCCGCGGCCTGGCCGGCCCGGCGTACAGCAAAATTCGTCCAGATGGTCTGCACCGTTCGCCTCTGGGCGTCGTTCAGGTCTGCGCGTCCGCCAAGCTCCATCAACTGGCGATAGAGACCGGCGTCATCCGCTGCGTTGAACATCAGCCACGCGATCTGAATATCGACGTTGACCGGCGGAGGGGTGCGCTGGGCGGCGTACTGAGCCTCGACCCGGCGCAGAAAGACCGCGGCCTCCTGCGGCTGGCCAAGCGAGGCGTAGACAGCCCCTACGGTCTCGAGGAAGTCAACATCGCCCTCAAGCCGCGCGCGCAGCTCGGGCGGCATTTGCTGCACCTCGGCTAACGCCTCACGGTCGCGGCCGGTGGTGTGCAGCGCGGTCAGCAGACCCTTCCAGGCGTCCAGCCGCTCCGGGTTCAAGGCGAGCACCTGCTGGTAGAGCGGAAATGCCTGTTGTGGGTCCCCCCGCTCAAGATAGATCCCCGCAAGCTGAAGCTGAACGGGCACCGAGGGCTGGCCACTCTGCGAGACCTCAAATTCAATCGACTTCTCAAGAATCTGCTGAGCCACATCCAGCCGGCCGGCTGCCTGGTAGATGGAGGCGACGGTCAGCTCGAAGCCGCTGTCCCGCATGGCCTGCGCGTAGATCGCGGGAGGCATCGCCTCGACGGTCTCGACTGCCTCGTGATCATGTCCCGTCAGGTGCTGCAGGCGGATCAGACCCTGGTAGGCAGCGGTGTTGGTCGGCTGCTGGTCGAGCACCTGGCGGTAGAGGCCGGCCGCCTGGTCGAGGTGGTTTGCCTGCTCGAGCAGGCCTGCGAACTCGATCCTGGTCTCAGCTGCGACTCCCTCCGCATCGGCCGGAAAAGGCAAATCGAGTGCGGCCCCAAGCACTCGCTCGGCGTCCGCGCCGCGACCCGCGGCCGAGTATGCCGACGCCAGCGAACGCAGGTAGAGCGGATCGCGATCGAGTTGCGCGCGGACCGACGGCGGCAGACGCTGATCGACCGCCAATGCGTCAAGCGGCCTGTCCTGACCGGCTTCGGCAAGAAAG
>CAXTUS010000112.1:1613-7332 GCA_964247475.1 uncultured Acidobacteriaceae bacterium
ATGCACGCGGAGCCTGCGGCTTTAGCCGGACGTACTGGTTGAAGATGTCCGATGCGGCCTCAGGCTGGCCAGCCTTCAACAGCGTGCCACCCAGACCCTCAAGCGCTTCCGTGCTTGCAGGACGCATCTGCAGTGCAGCGCGATATTGCCGCTCGGCCTCGGGCAGGCTGCCCTCGTTCAGGGCGATGGCGCCCTCGCTCATGGTGTTCCAGAAGCGCGAGGTGGAGAGCGCTGCCTCAAGCCCCGGGTCCTTTGAGCCCTCCTGCTTCGCCTGGACCAGAAAGCTGATCGCACCCCCAAAGTTGGCCTGCTGCATACGCAGGTAGCCCATACCGGCTAGGGCGTTCGGATCGTTTGGATGCTTTTCGAGGATGGCCCGGAAGCGGGTCTCGGCCGCGTCTGGGTGCTTGGCGTCCAGGTGCTTGGCGTCCGGGTGCTTCGCGTTCAAAGCACGGTATGCCTCCCGGTCCTCGGCCGTGCGGGTCGCATTGGCGGCAGCGGAGGCGCGCTCCGCGGCAGACTGCGGCCGAACGCGGGAAGCCTTCGGCTCATGCTCGAGGATGCCCTCCAGCTGGGCGTCGGAATGATGGTTCAGGTAGGCGCGGATGTCGGCCGCGGTCGCCGGGTTCCTGGCGTCCCAGACGAGCGACTGGCGCAGGGCCTCGGCGGCTCCAGGGTCGTCCGGATGGCTCTCGAGCAGCCGCCGACCCTCCGCCCGCGTGCGCGGATCGTAGGTGAGAATGCGGCCGAGCAGGACCTGGTATCGGGGGTCTGCGGGGAACTTTTCAGCCATCGCACGCAGTCCCGCGACGGCATGGGGCCGGCCATCCGCGGTTGCCGATTCGGTTTCATAGTAGCCAAGCGCCGCGTCCCCCGGGGGCGGCTGGCTGCCGTACACCTGGCGGTAGACGTTCATGGCCTGCGCGTACTGACCAGACTTCGCCAGTTTGCCGGCGTTGCGCAGCTGCGTGCTGTGGCTGGCGTCAGTGCCGGTCTGCTCGGCGCGCGCGATCCCCGGGTCGTTCGGATTGATGGCACGCAGGCGTTCGAGGTACCGATTCGACAGGTTCTGGTCGCCGGAGAGCCGGGCCGCGCGGGCGAGGCCGCCCAGGGCCTCCGCATTGCCAGGTTCGGCCAGCAGGATCTGCTGCCAGGTCTGGGCGGCAAGGTCCATGCGGTCCCGCGCCTCAAGCGCTCTTGCCTTGCCAAGCAGAGGCTCGATGGCCGCGTTTGAGGGAGTCGGGAGCTGCGGCGCCTGGCCGTTGGCAAGCACGCACGCCATCGGACTGAAGGTTGCGGCACCAAGCAGAAGCGCCGGGGCCCAGAGTCGATATACGTACAGGTTCTTCATAGATGGCTTCGGGTTGCGCTTTGCTCGGTGAACTACGCTTGCGAATACAGCTTTAGACATGAGAGTAATGGTTTTTGGCTGAGCCAGGTAACCTTTCTCACGTCTCGGGTGAGGCTTTCCCGAGCGATTACCGGTATCACGGAAGGTACCAGGACCGGCGTCGAAGACTTCTATCTCCATTGCACACGCAGTCTTCCGTCGCGCTCGAAACGATAGCGCTGCGCACTCCAGCCGGTCGAGAACAGGATGAGGTTCTGATCGTAGTAATCGGGGGTCTTGCCGTAGAGGCCGCTTCCGCCGTCCCACAGCGCGGCGAGCCGGTCGGACTGCTTCGCCGCCTCGGCTTTGTCCCCGAGCGCTTCAAGATAAGGGATCACGGCAGCCGAGAACCCCACGGGGCCCTCCGGCCGTGTCACCTTTCCAGCCTGATCGACCTCGAGCGGAGGTGTGACCGCAGTGCGCAGGTAGGCGGCCATCCCCGGCAAGCTGGCCAGCAGCGTTCCCCGACCGGGCGTCCGTGGGTCCGTCAAGCCCAGCCAAAGGTACACGCGGATGGCATCGTAGCTGCCTGCCGGCTGTGCCTGGCGCCGACCGGACGCAGCCTGTGCCGGTGGCAGGGCAGGATGTACGCCATCCGCGCCGGCCTCGACCCAGTCCATAGCAAAGCCCTGGCCGGCGCTCGATCCGACTAGCTTCCGAAGGCTTCCTTGAAGTCTCGTCCACGGCCCGTGCGGCAGGGCGCCCGCGAGCCGCGCGAGCAACGGCAAGGGCAGATAACTTGGATTCAGGATCGAGCGGTCCTTGCCCGGTTGGAAGCCGTGCGGGCCTGGCAGCAACACGGTGCCGACGCCTGTCATGTCGATCACCTCTTCCTTGGCGATGCGCTGCGCCATGGTCCGGCCGAGGCCTGCGAACCTCGGCTCGTGCCACAGGCGCCCGGCTTCGAGCAGCGTGTAGGCCATCCACAAGTCGGCATCGGCGGCGGAGTTGCTGTCGATTGCCTTCCACTCGCCGGCGCTGTTCTTCCCCCACTCCCAGGCCGGCAGGTGGGCTGTCAGGTCGCCCTGGGCAAGGTTCGCCTGGGTCCAGCCCAGCAGCCGGTCGAAGCGCGCGCGGTCGTTCGCCGCCAGGGAGAAGAACATGGCGTAGGCCTGGCCCTCGCTGGTGGTGCGATCGCCGGCGCTGTGATCGATGACGCGTCCCTGGTCGTCGATGAAGCGCTGGCGATATGCCTCCCACAAAGGCCAGTGCTGAGGCTCTGCGCTGCAAACGGGGGCGAGCAGGGCGAGCAAGCAGACGAGCGCAAGCGCGAGCGCCGTCCTTTGAGCCGAGGAGTCCGATCTCGATGAAAAAGCAGGCGGCAGAGAGGCTCCCTTCGAAGGTGTAAGTTTCGCCGTATGCAGCATGGAGGACAGGGTGACGGCTCGGGCCATGACCAGGACCATGGCCAGGACCATGATCAGGACCATGGCCAGGACTACGGCCAGGCTAGACCGTGGCCCGCAGCCGCTGCCGTGCCTTTCTTCGCAGCATCGCGCGCAGCAGGACGGCTAACACCAGGCACAGGATCACTGTCGTGATCACGATCAGCCAGGGATACGAGGAGACCAGCATGTTCAGGCGAATCCACCAGGAGAGCGATCCGACGCGGTAGACGTCGTTGCCGATCCGGTAGGAGCTGAAACGGAGGTCGTGCAGTACGCTCACCGACTGCGAGATGTCGGAGGATTGCGAGGTCTTCAGGAAGACATCGAGAAACTTCGGCACCACGCTGTGATCGCGAAGCGCAATGACCACGACCGACCGGTTCGATCCGCGCGGCCACTCGATCCCCTCGACCAGCGCATCCGGCAGGCCGCCTGCGGTCTCCAACTGATCGGCCTGCACATGGTCCGAGCTGCGCACCTTCCACCACGCCTGCTCCACCGACGCGAAGAAGCCGCGCATATCCTGCACACGAAGCCCGCTCGAGGTGATCTCGACCGGCAGCGAGTGGTTCAGCTTCTCGAGCCCGGGCTGGTCCTCGGTCGTGCCCATGAGGATATAGTCCTTCTGCCGATCGGCCTTCATCCCTTCGCCGTTCGTGACCATCATGTTCACCACCGGATAGCCGGTCTGCGCACCGAAGTGGCCCATCAGCGTCAGGAACATTTCAAGCTCATCCGTGCTCGGCACATCGGGCAGCACGACCGCGGTCCCGGCAAGGTCGGCCTGACGCGTGAAGGGGTAGCCGGCGTTTGCGAAGAGCTCAAGATCGGGCAGAACGGCCCAGTGCGGGATGCCCTGGATGTCGAGGTACGAGTCCTTCAGGATCGCGCCTTCGAGGTTCAAGGGTGCGGTGTCCTGGCACTTGCCTTTTTTTGCGATCTGGAAGGCGAAGCGATGGGCGAGCGTGTTCGAGAAGGGACGTATGTTGTACTTCGGCACCGGCACTACGGTCTCGAGTACCGCGGTTCCCTTTTCGGTGTGCGGCATGGGCGTCGAGCTCACATAGCCGTTGTTGACGTACACCTGCAGCGAGCTCTCATCCGCCAGCGGTATGCCGTTGTAGCGGTAGTTCATGTGATAGCTGAGGTTGTTCAACGGCTCCTTGTAGAGGTCCGGCGGAAGCCGCAGGTAGGCGGTCACCGGGCCGCTGCCGTCGCCCTGAAGGTCGCCGGTCTGTGCGATGTCGCCAAGGTGCGTGATGTGCTCGGTGCTCATCCAGCGCGGTGCGTCGTCCGGCTCGCGCGTGGTCAACTTCCGCGTCAGATGCGCCTGCGACTGGTCGCCCTGCAGCAGGTTGCGCTCAAGCACCAGGGCCTGGGCCGCTTCCACCATCTCGTCGGGCGTATCGCCCGAGACGATGAGCAGCTTCGAGTAGGGGTCGCCCGGATTGGTGCGCATGGCGATCGTCGGACCATTGGCCGAGTTCACATTAAGCGTCGAGGGCAGCTGCTGGTTCGACTCCCCGATGACGATCGCATTGCCGGTCGGGATGGTGCCGAAGGTGACCGGGAACCGCACCGGCCGGTAGTCGGTCAGGATGCCGAAGTAGGAGGCGATGATGCCTGCCGCACGCATCGCCTGGGGCGAAGGCTGCGTGAGAAAGACGATAGGAATGCTCGGGTGCAGGTTGACCGCCGCGTCGTAGAAGGGCAGCGGCAACAGGCCCAGGTCGTTCGGCAGAGGCAACACGGAGCCCGCAAGCTCGATCGTCGAGGTGTTGTCGACGTGACTCCACAGGGTGGTATGCGATGGGTCTTCGCACTGAAAGGTGTAGTGCCCGATGAACTCGAAGGTGAGCTCGTTGGTATGCACCAGCACGTCTGCCGGCATGGGAACGGTCGCCTCCAGCAGCGCACCGGTCTCGTTGCGCGTCACGTTCAGCGTCTGTTCCTCGGCTACCTTCTGCTCGGGGGTAAGGTCGCCGCCGGGTGACACGTGCGCGGGGCGCGTGGTCACCGGCAGCGTGGCAAACAGGGTGCCGTTGAGCGAGACCTTCAGGTGGCTGATCTCAGGCAGAAGGCCAGGCGAGAAGTGATAGCGGAGGTGCATGGCCGCAGTCTTCACGACCTCGGTCTGTGGAACCGAGAAGAAGACCGAGTGGTAGGCATCGACCCCGCGCAGCACGATCGTATCTGCGACGTTCACATCGGCAAGCGAGAACTGGTTGTCGAAGTTGCCAGGGGCGACGGGCCTCACGTTGGTGCCCGCGGCAGGCTGCGGCTGAGCGACCGAGGACACGACACTCGGAGCCCTTGACGTCAGGCTCCGCTGCGTCCTTGCCGAAAGCACCTGGCCCGATTTGGGGGCAGCCTGGGCGACGGGGGCGACGGGAGCGGCTTCGGCGCCGGGCGCGCGGGATGTCGATCCAAGCAGCACAGCCAGCAGCAGCATGGGCGCCAACGATGTTGCCAGGCGCTCTTTGCGCGGACGCTTCGCTTCGCGCTTCAGCAGACCCCGGAAGGTCTGCGAGAGACCGTGCCAGGAGAGCTCAAAGATGCGCAGCAGGCTGGTCATGGGGCGGTCCGCCTCGCGCGCCTCCCCCCAGCCGAGCCAGGTGTCCGCGCGCGAGTAAAGCACCATGGTCAAGGCCTCTTCTTCCTGCAGGTTCAACGGTTCAAACTGCGCCCGCAGGGTGCCGCCCGTCGCACTGATCACAGTCGCAGGCAGCGTGGCATCGCCATCAAGCACCGGGAACACAAGCTGCACCAGCTCTCCCGGCTGCGCGCTGAAGCTGCGGTCGATGTGCATCATGACGCCGCCGCTTGAAAGGTCGGACGTAACGCCCTCGACCACCGTGCCATCGGCCAGCACCACGTCTGAAGGCACACTCATGGCGACGCGCACCGTAGACCGCCGCTGCTGACTTTCCCACGCCACGGC
>CAXTUS010000112.1:7342-11288 GCA_964247475.1 uncultured Acidobacteriaceae bacterium
CCCCCCCGGGGGGGGCCGACGCCGAGGATCATGATGTTGAACAGCGTCCAGAGCAGGTTCATGACGATGGTTCCGGGGTGCGTTCCATCCCACAGAAATTCCAGCAGGGGCACGTGGAAGTAGCGAGGGATCGTCATCAGGATGCCGAGGAAGTTCAGCAGGAGCATCAGCAGGAAAGGCTGCGCGATGCGCGTATCGAAGAAGCTGCGGTTGACCACGCCGCCCTTCGCTGTCACGTTAAAGCTGCCCAGCTTGGGGTTCACCAGCGCCAGCATGGTAGGCAGGAAGATATAGGGCGCGAGCACGGTCTCGTAGATCTCGTTCCAGAAAGAATGCCGGTGCTGGCCCTGGATGCGGGAGTTGGCGAGCGAGGAAAGCACCAGGTGCGGAAAGGCGTAGGCGAAGATCGCCGCCCAGTAGCCAGGCACGTTGGTATGACCGAGGATCAGGTAGATCAGCGGAGCTGTCAGGAAGATCAGTCGCGGCAGGGCATAGAGGAAGTGCGTCATCGCGTTGAAGTAGCAGAGTCTTTGCGCGGCAGTCAGCCCGGGCGCGAAGAGCGGGTTGTCGGTACGCAGGATCTGGATCATGCCGCGCGCCCAGCGGATGCGCTGCTTCACGTGACCGCTCAGCCGCTCGGTCGCGAGCCCGGCCGCCTGCGGGATGTTGATGTAGGCCGTGTTCCAGCCTTTCATCTGCATGCGCAGCGAGGTATGCGCGTCCTCGGTGACGGTTTCAACCGCAACGCCGCCGATCTCGTCCAGTGCCGTCCTCCGGATCACTGCGCAGGAGCCGCAGAAGAACGTTGCATTCCAGAAGTCGTTGCCATCCTGAACGATGCCGTAGAAGAGTTCGCCCTCGTTCGGGATCACGCGGAACTGGTCCAGATTCCGCTCGAACGGATCGGGCGAGTAGAAGTGGTGCGGGGTCTGCAGCATGGCCAGCTTCTGGTCGCGCAGAAACCAGCCAAGCGTCACCTGCAGGAAGCTGCGCGTGGGCACGTGATCGGAGTCGAAGATGGCTACAAACGGCGCATCGAGGCGTTCCAGGGCGCGGTTGATGTTGCCCGCCTTGGCGTGCTTGTTATCGTCGCGCGTCATGTAGCCGACGCCGGCATCTTCGGCGAACCTGCGGAACTCCTCGCGCTTGCCGTCGTCGAGGATGTAGACGTTGAGCTTATCGGCGGGCCAGTCGATGTTCATGGCGGCGAGCGCCGTGTATTTCACCACCGAAAGGGGCTCGTTGTAGGTGGGGATGAGCAGGTCGACCGTGGGCCATGTGTCCGGATCCTCGGGCAGCGGCACCGGCGTCCGGCGCAGAGGCCAGAGGGTCTGCATGTAGCCGAGGAACAGGATGATGAAGGCGTAGAACTCGGCGAGCACCAGCAGCCATATAAAGAAGCCATCGAGCGCAGACCAGATCGTCCCGGGATCAAGGAAGAAGCGGATGGTCGTCTCGATTCTCCAGAATCCGTAGCGGAAGGTGGAGAAGCACGACACCAGCATCAGCGTCAGCGTGACCAGGTAGGAGCTTGAGCTCCTGTCCATCCACATCGCGACCAGTACGGTGAGCAGGCCAAGCACCGCTTGCTGCGGCCAGGCGAGCTCGAGGATGCCGGTGAACAGGAGCAGGACGAGACCGCCGGCAAGGATCAGGAACCGGAGGGCCTTGAGGACGAAGCTATCGCCAGACTCGAACTCTTTCCACAGTGCGGACCGCATCATCGTTCACTCCATCGAGTTGTGCGGAAGCCTTGAGCTGCCGGCTTTGCCACACCGCGCAACCAAGTCGCAACGTTCAGAAAATCTTCGCAGACCGGATTCTCTGGCTGATAGTCGACGACCGTCATGCCCTCGGCGAGGGCCTCGCTCACGGCGGGTGAACGGCGTATGACGAAGGGCAGCAGGCGCTCGCCCAACTGACGCCGAAGCACCTCACGCACATCAAGGTGCAGGGCCAGCGAGGTGTCGAACTGGTTCAGCAGGTAGAAGGGCCGGAGCGGTGCTCCTTGCTGGTCGACGACGCCGTCGAAGTAGTGTTCAACTGTCTGCAGGCTGATAACGGAGTTCATATCGGGCGCGAGCGGGATCAGCACGGTCTCGGCCATGCGGGCAAAGCGCCGCATCAGCCAGCCTGATCCAGCGTGGAAGTCGATCAGCAGACGCTCGAGCCCGGCCGCGCTCCTCAGCACCTGCTCGGCGAGCGCCTGCTGGGCGAATGCCTGCTGACGAGCGTGCTGCCCGTTTGGGGTGGGGACGTTCTGGCTGGTTCCGGCATGGACGTTTGCGGAGTGGATGGTTCCGGCCAGGGTGTTTGCGGTCGGGCTGGTTACGGCCTGGACGGAAGCGGTCGGGCTGGTTGCAGAAAGGCCGGTTCCATCCTGGCTCGATGGGCTCGCCGTATCGTAGCTCACCAGGTGGATCGAGGCGTCGCTGCTGCCGCTGGGCGGTGAGAAGGTGCGCACCACGCCCGGCTTCAGCTCGGTGGCGCCGAAGTAGTAGGGCAACAGGCCGTGCGAGGTTGTGTCCGCAAGCAGCACCTTCTCGCCGAGAGAGGACAGGGTTCGCCCAAGGGTTGCAACCAGGCTCGTCTTCCCTACCCCGCCCGAGAGCGAGAAGATGGCGAGCAACGGTGCGCGCGCTGCTCCAGGCTGAACAGCAGGAGCGAGGGCGGATTCAGGCTCGGCTTCAAAGACGCCCTTCAACGCGAACCAGCGAGAGGCCACACGTTCGCGCGACTGCTGCAGCGTATCGGCGGGCTTGGGGTCGACAGGCGCGGCGCGAAGCGGCGTCATCGACACGGGCTCGCGCACCGGGTTGCTGCCATAGAGCCAAGCCGGAGCAGCACCGAGTGCGCGGTCAAAGGCTCGTTCTGGCACTCTTTCCGGCACCTGGTTCGGGTTAGATTCAGGGGAGCGGTCCGGCACCCGGTAACGGGCGTTGTCGAAGGCGCGCACCTCCTGCTCCGGGCGCTCTTGTCGCTCCGGACGCTCCGGGCGCTCATCGCGCGCCGTTGCCGAGGCGGAGGAGCGGGTGACGGCAGGCGCGGAGCGAAAGCCAGGCGTTGATGTGCTCAGGGGCGGGAATGGCTGCGCGTGCTGCGGCATGAATCCGGGTTCGAGCCCGGCGCGCGCCGCGGCGCCGCCGCCGTGTGACGTTGCGCGGGCCAGGTCATTTGGGCCGCTTCCATGACGAAACGCCGGCGCCTCGACGCCAGGCGCACGGTAGGCGGGACGGATACCGGAGGCCTGGTCTGGGCGGAAGCCGCGCGGCCGGCGCAGGTCAGGAGCAGTGGAACGCGAAAGATCACCGTAGTCTGTCCGGGCGAGATCGGACTCCGTACGTGCAGCCTCAGGACCATAATCGTCCGAGTGGGTGGCGCCTGGACCGGAAGGAAGAGGTTGGAAGGCTGCGGGATTGGGAGCATCTGGACGCGCAGCAGCGGAACGGGACGCAGCGGGACGGGACGCAGCGGGACGGGATGCGTCGGGACGCACTACCTCCAGCCGCGCATGCTCGTGAGGAGTTCCCTGAGACCCGTTTCGGTCTGGTGCTTGTTCTCGTCCCTCTTCGGCAGCGGATGGACCGCCTCGGGTGGGCCCGCTGCGCTCGGTGCCAGGGTGGAACTCCGCCTGGCCTGGCTGCTGGCCCGGACTTGCAGCGTGCTCCGAACTGATGGGCTGCGCAGAGTAAGACTTCCGATGATCTGGCAGAGCCTGTCGATCACCGGCTGCCGGCTGCAGCGTCTCCGCATCGTCGTCAAGGTCCGTGTACTCGACGGTGCGGCGTGGCGGTAACAGGTCGGGATCCATATGCGCGCCGGGCGGCACCTCGTAGGGATCGCCGCGGAGCGAGGGCACACGCGCACGCGCGGTCCCCGCCAGGCCCAGCCGGCCAGGGTCCGCGTCGTTCCAGCGCGCGGCCTGGCGCTCGGCGCTGGTGTGCGC
>CAXTUS010000113.1:0-2091 GCA_964247475.1 uncultured Acidobacteriaceae bacterium
CCAGGATGGCAATGCCTCCCGGGGCGTCAGTCGCAAGATCCAGCCGGCCGTCGCCATTGAAGTCCGCCGCGACCCACTGTCTGTGCGGACCGGCACCCGCGCTCGACTCCCCATGGAGCACGAACCGGTGGTCCGGCGTACCCAGCAGCACAGCCACTCCTGCGGGGGTGGACGTCACCAGGTCGAGGACGCCGTCGCCGTCCAGGTCGGCGGCCGCCACCAGGTGCCCGCCCCGGTCGATCCCGCCGACGCTTGTGCCGCCAAAACTGCCATCGCCCTGACCAGCAAAGATACCCAGCCGGCCTGCCGCGCCCTCCGCCGCCAGATCCGGAATCCCGTCCCCGTTGAAGTCGCCGACCAACATCGAATGCGTACTCCCGACGCCTGCCAACTGCCCGTAGACCCGCCCCCCTAAGCCTCGGTCCGCATGGTTCAGCAACAGCCCGGCCACGCCGCCACCCGATCCGGAGTTCACGATCAGGTCATTCCACCCATCGCCATTCAGGTCCGCGACCGTGAGCGGACCGGAACCATTCGGAATCGAAACCGCGCCCAGCGGCTGAGAAAGAAAGCTCGCGGGACTGGTGGGATCAAACGCCATCAGCGATCCCGCCCACTGAAACAACACGCGCATCGGGCCGCCGGCACTTAGCCGTGCCGCCTGCAGGTACGTAAACCCCGGTCCCGCCCCCGGCGAACGGGTCTCTACGGATGGGCGGGTCCTGACCGCCGCGAACCCGCCGTCCCCCACCCCGGGCGCAATCGAGAAGCTGGCCGTGACCCGCGCACCCGAGACCGAAGACGTGATCCACCCCACATCCACGTGACCCGTGCCCAGCAGGTCGCCCACCGCCACCGACGTTCCCGCAGAAGCCAGCCGCGCCGACTCCCGGAAGCCGCCCCGGCCATCGCCCAGCAGGCCCCGCGTCGTCGAGCGTTCGGCCGTGGCGCCGGCATCGATCGAGATCAGGTCCGGCACCCCGTCGCCGTTCACATCCGCACTCGCAAGGAAGACCGGCTGGCTGCCGGCAGGAACAACCACCGGCGCGGCAAAGCGCTGCGCCGTCAAAGGCGCTCCCGCACCCGCCATCAGGCTCAGGACGGAAACAAGAAGCCGTGGAAGCAGCATCAGCAAGGACCGCATAGGGCAGGGCGCCGGGCTCCCACTCCGCCGCAGCAAGGGGTCCACCGATCAGCCAAACTCTATCACGCAGAGACCATCACGCAGAGACCAGCACGCGGAAACCAGCACACAGAGACCAGCGCACATCCGGCCCGCGCGCTGGCAAAGACGATGTGGCAGAATAAGCGTGTCCGGATGATGTGGTCCGGGCACTGGCTCTCCCCAGAAGCCGATCCCATGAACCTGCCCAACTCCATCACGTTGAGCCGCATCGCCAGCGTGCCCCTGCTCATCTGGTTTCTGAGCCCGCACACGCCCTTCCAGGGTAGGCACGGGGAGCAGGAACTGGCCGCCTCCGGCCTCTTCATCCTGGCCAGCATCACCGACGGCCTCGACGGCTACCTGGCGCGTAAACGCAAGCAAATCACCACCATCGGCATGCTGCTCGACCCGCTCGCCGACAAGCTCATGGTCTGCGCCGCCTACATCATCCTGGTCGCCTACAACCCGCGCATCGTCCCGCCGTGGATCGCCGTGCTCATCATCGGCCGCGAGTTCCTGGTCAGCGGACTCCGCTCGATCGCCGCCAGCGAAGGCTTCACCATCGACGCCAGCGAGATTGGAAAGCTCAAGACCGTCATCCAGATCGTGTCGGTGGTCGCCGCCATCCTCGCCCATCGCTGGAATTACTGGCTCTGGTTCCCAAATTGGCACGGCGGCTTCGTCGTCGCGGTTCGCGTCATCGCCTACACCGCCATCTACTGGATGACGATCGTGTCGATCATCTCGGCGCTCGACTATTTCACCGGCTTCTGGAACCAGATCGACCACGCAAGCGAACGCGCACGCACCCGCCGCAACAGCGTCCTGAGCCGCAAAAAGCCCATCCAGCCAGCCGAACAGACGTCGCGCATCGGCTGAAGGGAACCGCAGAAGCAACCGCGTCCCAACGCCGGACGGGCGCCACT